>JANMMM010000253.1:0-5408 GCA_031373225.1 Phyllobacteriaceae bacterium
TCGACGAGGAAATGCCGGTGATCGTCATTGCGCCGCATGACCGGATATTTGAGAAAACCGTCTCAAACATGCAGGAAGTCTCGGCGCGCGGCGGCAAGGTGATCCTGATCACCGACAAGAAGGGTGCGTCGGTCTCCACGGTCAAGACCATGCACACAATTGTCATGCCGGACGTGCCTGAGATCATTTCGCCGATCATTTATTCGATTCCGATCCAGCTTTTGGCCTACCACACGGCAGTTCTGGTCGGCACCGACGTTGACCAGCCGCGCAATCTGGCCAAGTCCGTGACCGTCGAGTAGACCCATTTGGGAATGGCGGCGCGTTCTGCGGTAGGCTATGAGTCAGCCGTTCTGCATGAATGCGGGGCGATTTTACGGGGCGCTACCGCATGCTGCGGCTTAGAAACTATTTCCTGACGGGGCTTATCATCTGCGCGCCGCTGGCGATCACTGCATATCTGGTGAAATCCATGATCGGCTGGGTGGACAGCTGGGTGAAGCCGTATTTGCCCGACGTCTATAACCCCGACACCTATCTTCCGGTCGCCATTCCCGGCTTCGGCTTGCTGGTCGCGGGATTCGTGATCACCATGATCGGATTTCTGGCAGCCAATATCGTTGGGCGCTCGATTGTGCGCTATGGCGAGCACCTGCTTGACCGCACTCCGCTGGTGCGCGGCATCTACAAGGCGCTGAAACAGATTTTTGAGACCGTGCTGTCCAACAAGGAGAGCATGTTCAAGAAAGTCGGCCTGCTCGAATATCCGCGCAAGGATCTTTGGTCGCTCGTCTTTATCGGCGGGGACATCAAGTCCGAAGTCTCTTCGCTGCTGGCCGATCAGTATGAGACGGTTCCCGTATTCCTTCCCTGCACGCCGAACCCGACCACCGGATACCTCGTCTATGTGCCCAAATCCGAAATCATTCCCCTCTCAATGTCTGTCGAAGACGCGGCCAAGATGCTGATTTCAGTCGGCATGGTGGCGCCTGAATATCACGCCAAGACCAAGGCCTTGGCTGACGCCGCGCGCAAGGACATGAAGAAGGTTGTGTCGGCTTAACCGGCCCGAAGCAGCCGCACGGCCTCGTCGCGCTCGAAGAAGTAGAGTAGCACTCGCAGGGCCTGTCCTCGCGTGCTCGCCAGTTCCGGATCAGTTTCAACCACATAGCGCGCGTCCCTGCGGGCAATTTCCAACAGGTCGGCATGCGCTGACAGGTCGGCCATCCGGAAGCCGGGCATGCCGGACTGACGCGTGCCGAGCAGCTCGCCTTCGCCGCGCAGTTTCAAGTCCTCTTCCGCGATGCGGAATCCGTCCTCGGTTTCGCGCATGACGGCGAGGCGCGCATGGGCGTTCTCCGACAGCGGACCCTTGTAGAGCAGCAAGCAGGCGGACGGCTTGTCGCCGCGTCCGACGCGGCCGCGCAGTTGGTGCAGCTGGGCAAGGCCGAAGCGTTCGGCATGCTCGACCACCATGATCGTGGCATCTGGAACATCGACGCCGACTTCCACAACTGTGGTGGCGACGAGCACTTTCGAGGTGCCATTTCGAAAGCCGTTCAGCGCCTTGTCTTTTTCCAAAGCGGTCATTCGCCCATGGACGATATCGACGCTGTTTCCAAACGGGCTTTTGAGCGAAGAAAAGCGCTCTATCGCCGCTGTGGCGTCCACCAGTTCGGTTTCCTCGACAAGCGGGCATACCCAATAGGCTTTCCCGCCATCCTTCACTGCACTTGCGATGCGCTCGACCACTTCGCCGATGCGGTCATCGGGCACGGTGACGGTGCGGATCGGCTTTCGGCCTGCAGGCTTTTCGGTGAGCTTGGAGACATCCATCTCGCCGAACGCCGTGAGCACTAAGGTTCGGGGAATGGGAGTGGCGGTCATGACCAGAAGATGCGGGCTTTCGCCTTTCGAAGCGAGCTGCAGGCGCTGGTGCACGCCGAAACGGTGCTGCTCATCGACGACGGCAAAGACGAGGTTCTTGTAGGCGACGGCCTCCTGGAAGACAGCGTGGGTGCCGATCAAGATGTCGATGGAGCCGTCCGCCAGCCGGGAGAAGATGCTTTCGCGCTCCTTGCCCTTTTCATTGCTGGTCAAAATGGCGATGCGCAGCCCCGCCTGTTCCGCCAGCGGGCCAATGGTCGCATAGTGCTGGCGCGCCAGCACTTCCGTGGGGGCCATCAGCGCCGACTGCCCGCCAGCTTCCGCAGCCTGCGCCATGGCGAGGAGCGCGACAATGGTTTTTCCTGAGCCGACATCGCCCTGCAAAAGGCGCAGCATCCGGTCGGGCTTGGCAAGGTCGGCGGAGATTTCGGCGAGGGCGGTCTTCTGCGATGCGGTGAGTGAATAGGGTATGGAGGATATGAGTTTGGCGCGGATGTTTCCATTTTCTATCAGCGCCTTGCCCGGCATTTTGCGCATACGCGAGCGCACAAGCGCCAGTGACAGCTGGCCGGCCAGCAATTCGTCATAAGCCAACCTTCGCCGCGCCGACGACTGGGGATCAATGTCAATCGGATCGGCGGGGTGGTGCACGGCGTCAAGCGCGGCCTTGAACGGTTTGAAACTCTGCTTTGACAACAGGGCGGGATCGTTCCACTCCGGGAATTCCGGTAACCGTGAAAGAGCCTGCGTCACCGCTTTGCGGATCGTCTTGGGTGACAGGCCTTCGGTCATCGGATAGACAGGCTCGATCAAAGGCAGGGCGTCGAGGCCGCTCTCCGGCGTGATATAGTCCGGATGCACCATCGTCGGGCGGCCGTTGAACCATTCCATCTTGCCGCTGACAAACACTGTCTCGCCGACCGGCAGCGATTTTTCCAGCCATGGCTGCTTCATGTGGAAGAAGGTAAGACCGAGCTCTCCGGTGTCGTCGTGGACGAAGACTTTGTACGGATAATGCGGCTTGCCGGGCGGGGCGGGCTGGTGGCGGTCGACGCGCACTTTCAGCGTGACAATTGCGCCCTCCGGCGAAAAGGCGATCCCCGGCTGCTTGCGCCGGTCGATGACAGAGTGCGGCAGATGCGTGACGAGCCGAACAATGCGCGGCTCCGCGCCGTCGCCGCTGCCAAGCAGGAGCTCGAACAGCTAGGCGATCTTTGGCCCGACGCCAACGAGGGCGGAAATGCTGACAAAAAGCGGATTGAGGATGTCGGGGCGCATAGCATCGGCTTTAGATCAAAAACACTCAGTATGTTCCGAAATAATTACCACAAACCAAGTCTATGGACGCAAGCTGATTTTCGGAAGGGTCTTGTCCTTTGCGTGCCAGCGACGCCAATATTCTTTGCAGATGGCAATTCCCTTTGATGACAGGACGAGTCTCCCACCTTCATCGCCAATGCTCTGGAGTAGCCCGAGCTTGACAAGAGGGCCAACGCCACCCTCTGAAAACGTTTGGGGGTGGTTTACAAGCCCCGCTTCGAATTGCCGCCATCGTGGGCGTCGATCAGAAAGTAACTGCTCTAAAACAATCGGTTCGTCGTTGTAGGAGGCGTGATCCTTATCCAATGTGCAGCTTATGGACCACAGAGTGTCACGGCAGCGTGGCGGGATCGCAATCCAGTCGGCAAATAATTCACTCGGCTGCTGAACAGATGGCGCATCCAACTTTCCGTTGGCGGATTGCCCTCGTCGATATGCTGCCACTTGCGCTCGTTCGATTTCCCCAATTGTATTCTGAGAGACACCAAGCTTTCGTGCGGTCCGGTCGCGCCCAACAATTTCTCGCGCCACTTCCTTGAATTCAGCGCGAATTCCTGGTTCTATTTTCTCACTTGGCATGACCCTAACCCTTCAATTCGCTGTCAATTAGTCGCCCAAGTCTTTCCCGCACCCACGCAAGAATCAGTTGCGTCAACGTTCAATCTTCCACATGATTGGTTGCATTTGGCAAGCTCCCAGCATCAGTCTATTGACCTGCGTGCGGTGTTGGCTCGCGGCAAGGCTGACAGGCGGGGTTTCCCGCGCTATATGCGGCGCGACACTTCACCAAAGGCTCCAAAACATGACCGGCAGCGTGCTTTCCAGCGCCGACCTAGAACCATTGCGCAAGAAGCTGCTGTTCCGCGCTTGGCACAGGGGAATCCGCGAGATGGATATCATCCTCGGGCGCTTCGCGGACGCGCATATAGGCGGCATGGGCGCCGGCGAGTTGGACGAATTCGCAATTTTACTGGAAGTGTTTGACCGCGATCTCATTCAGTGGTTCACGAATGAGACGCAAACGCCTTCGGAATGGAACACGGCGCTGTTTCAGAAAATCAAACAATTTCAGATGACTGCGGATCAATCCTCATAATGGCGGCATTCGGAAAGATCGGACTCAAGCCTGACGCGGGCGCGCGTGCCGTCATTGACGGGGTGGCGGACGGCTATGAGGCTTTTGTCATTGCCAAGATCGCTGAGGAAGCGGCTGGCAAGGGGCCGCTGATTTACGTTTTGCGCGACGGGCAGCGCATGGCGGATGTCGAGCAGGTGCTGGGCTTCATCGCGCCGGGGCTGCCGGTTCTGCAATTCCCTGCCTGGGACTGTCTGCCTTATGACCGCGTATCGCCAAGCACAGACGTGTCAGCGCGCCGCCTTTCGGCGCTTGCCTCGCTGATCGGCCTGCAAAAGTCGCCGCATTCGGCGATCATCCTCACCACCGCAAACGCCCTCATTCAGCGCGTTCCGCCAGCCGATTTCATCGCCCACCAGACCGTCATTGCTGAGGCGGGCGACCGCGCGGACATGAATGAGCTGACGCGGCGGCTGGGGCTGAACGGGTTTGAGCGGGTCGGCACGGTGCGCGATGTCGGCGAATATGCGGTGCGCGGCGGCATCTTGGACATTTTTGCGCCGGGCGCGGAAGAGCCGGTGCGGTTGGATTTCTTCGGCGACACGCTGGAATCCATCCGCGCCTTCGACCCGGCAACGCAGCGCACAACCGGGCAAAAGAAAAGCTTCGAACTGCATCCGATGAGCGAGGTGAGCCTGTCGGCGGAAACTGTCAGCCGCTTCCGCACCCGCTATCTCCAGACATTCGGCGCGGCGACGCGCGACGATGCATTGTATCAGGCGGTGAGCGAAAGCCGCCGTTTCGCCGGGATGGAGCACTGGCTGCCGTTTTACTTTGACAAGCTTTCGACGTTTTTCGACTATGCCCCAAGCGTGCCCGTCGTCTTCGAGCATCTCGCCCGCGAGGCGATGGCGGAGCGGCACAAGCTGATCCTCGACCATTTTGACGCGCGGCGGCGAGGGTTGGATGCGCCTTCGGGCGGTGGATCGGTGCCTTACAAGCCGTTGGCGCCGGGCGAGCTGTATCTGGTGCCGGTAGACGTGATCGAAGCGGCGGGCGGCCGGGCGCTGTTCGACCTCAACCCGTTCGATTCGCCGCCGGACCGGCGCAGGACCATTTATCAGGC
>JANMMM010000305.1:0-5388 GCA_031373225.1 Phyllobacteriaceae bacterium
ACATGCCGTGGATGCGGCGGTTGGAGACGAACCAGATATGGGCGCGCTGTTTGGCGCGGGTGAGGCCGACGTATGCGAGGCGGCGCTCCTCCTCCAGCCCGGCGCGGCCGCCTTCGTCCAGCGCGCGCTGGTGGGGAAATAAGCCCTCTTCCCAGCCGGGCAGGAACACCGTGTCGAACTCAAGGCCCTTGGCCCCATGCAGCGTCATGATGTTGACGGCGTCGAGCTCCTCGTTCTGCTCGGCGTCCATGACCAGCGCCACATGCTCGAGGAAGGAGCGCAGGCTCTCATAATCCTCCATCGAGCGGATCAGCTCTTTCAGGTTTTCCAACCGCCCCGGCGCGTCGGCGGCGCGGTCGTTTTTCCACATGTCGGTGTAGCCGGATTCCTCCAGTATCTGTTCGGCAAGCTCGGTGTGCGGCTTGGTTTCGAGGAGTCCCGTCCAGCGGGTGAAGAGGTCCACGACATTGTGCAGGGTGGAGCGGACTTTCGGCTTCAGCTCCTCGGTCTGGATGAGCAGGGAAGAGGCTTGCAGCATCGGCACGGAATTGGCTCTGGAAGCGTCGTGGATTTGGCGGACGGCGGCTTCTCCCAAGCCTCTTTTCGGCACATTGATGATGCGCTCGAACGCGAGGTCATCGGCGGCCTGCGCGACCACCCTGAAGTAAGCGAGGGCGTCGCGGATTTCCTGGCGCTCGTAGAATCTTGGTCCGCCAATGACGCGGTAATTGAGGCCAAGGGTGACGAACCGGTCCTCGAACTCGCGCATCTGGAACGAGGCGCGCACCAGGATGGCCATATTGTTGAGGAGATGGCCCTTGCGCTGCAGCTGCTCGATCTCCTCGCCGACGGCGCGGGCCTCCTCCTCGGAATCCCAGCCGGCGTGGACATGCACCCGCTCATGCTCCGGATCGGATTTTTCGGTGAAAAGGGTTTTGCCGAGGCGGCCGTCGTTGAAGGCGATGAGATGCGCGGCGGCGCCGAGGATATGCTCGGTGGAGCGGTAATTGCGCTCGAGGCGGATGACCACGGCGCCGGGGAAATCCTTGTCGAAGCGCAGGATATTGTCCACCTCCGCGCCGCGCCAGCCGTAGATGGACTGGTCATCGTCGCCGACGCAGCAGATGTTGATGGGAGGCGCTCCCTCACCTGTCTTGCTGCGCAAGACTGTCCTCTCCCCGGGAGGGAGAGGCGAAAGAGCGGCGCTGCTTCTTCCCCTCTCCCCCCCGGGGAGAGGGTGGCCCGCAGGGCCGGGTGAGGGAGAGTCTGAAGCGCGCGGCCGCTGCGACAGCAGCCGCAGCCACATATATTGCGCCACATTGGTGTCCTGATATTCATCCACCAAAATATAGCGGAACTTCTGGTGATATTCCCGCAGCACATCCGGATGCTGCCGGAAAATCGCAATCGGATGCATCAAAAGGTCGCCGAAATCGCAGGCGTTCAGCGTCTTCAAGCGGTCCTGATAGGCGCGGTACAGCTCGCGGCCTTTGCCATTGCCGAACGAGCGCGCATCGCCTTCGGGAATTTCGGACGGGCCCAGGCCCTTGTTCTTCCAGCCGTCGATCATGATGGCGAACTGGCGGGCCGGCCAGCGTTTGTCGTCGAGACCCTCTGCCTGGATGAGCTGCTTGATGAGGCGCACGACATCGTCGGTGTCGAGGATGGTGAAGGAGGATGTGAGGCCGACAAGCTCGGCGTGACGTCTGAGCAGCTTGACGCCGATGGAGTGGAACGTGCCGAGCCAGGGCATGCCCTCGACCGCTTGGCCGACCAGCGCCGAAATCCGCTCCTTCATCTCGCGGGCGGCCTTGTTGGTGAAGGTGACGGAGAGTATCTGGCTGGGGAAGGCTTTGCCTGTGGCGAGGATGTGCGCGATGCGGGTGGTCAGCACCCGCGTCTTTCCGGTGCCCGCGCCCGCAAGCACGAGGACCGGGCCGTCCAGCGTTTCGACGGCGAGGCGCTGTTCGGGGTTGAGGCCGTCCAGATAAGTCGGCTGCGCACGCGCGGCCATGGCGCGCGCGGCGATGCCGGAAGGAGCGGGTTTTGGCGCGTCAAAGAACGGCACATCGTCGAACGGATCGGACATGATGCCCAATGTAATGATTCGGGGGCCAAAGGCAAAAAATCAGCGGTTGACCGACGCGCGGCAGCCACTTAATCGCGTTGCGGAAATCAGGGGAAAAGCGTGACCGTTCACCAGTCCGAAGACCTGCTCGTCAGCGTCCTCACCCAGCTGATCGTCATCATTCTCGCGGCCAGGCTGGCGGGCAATGCGGCGCAGCGCATTGGGCAGCCGCGCGCGGTGGGGGAGATCGTGGCGGGACTGATGCTCGGACCGTCGCTGTTCGGCTGGCTGGCACCGGGGCTTTCAGGCGCGGTTTTCGTCCAGAGCGCCAGCATTCCCATGCAGGTGCTGAGCCAGATAGGGCTGATCCTGCTGATGTTCCAGATCGGCTGCGATTTTGAGTTCGGGCATTTGAAGACGGCGCGGAACCGGCGGGCGGTGACGCTGATATCCTTTGCCAGCATCACGGTCCCCCTCGCAATGGGCTTCCTGACAGGCTGGCTCAGCCATGGCTTTCTCGCGCCGGGAATAAACCGGTTGATCTATTCCATGTTTGTCTCCATCGCCTTCGCCATCACCGCCGTGCCGATATTGGGACGCATTCTGCGCGAATATGAACTGACGCGCAGCGAAATTGGCGTGGTGGCGATTTCGGCGGCGGCGGGCAATGATGTTGTCGGCTGGGTGCTTCTGGCAATTGTCGCGGCGCTGGCCTCGGCGGGGCTGTCGGCAGCGTCCGTTGCGGCGCAGTTTGCCGGGCTGGCCCTATTCGGGCTGGCGTTGCGGTTTGGCGGGGCGCGGCTCGTCAGCCTCCTCATGGCGCGGATGCCAGTCAGCGCTGGACAGGTTCCGCTTTCCGCCATGGCAATCATCCTGGCGTCCATCTTCGCCTGTGGAATCGCCACGCAGAAGCTCGGCATTTTCACCATATTCGGCGGCTTCGCGCTTGGCCTCCTGTTTCACAGCCACACAGAATTTGTCGAAGCCTGGGGGCGGCAGGCGGGGCAGTTTGTGCTGGTGTTCTTTCTACCGGTCTTCTTCACCTATACGGGGCTGCGGACCAATGTGCTTGGCTTGGTCACAGCGCAAGACTGGCTGTGGTGCGCGCTGATTTTCGCGGGCGCGACGCTGTCGAAGATTGGCCCAGTCTATGTCGCGGCGAAAGCCAGCGGCTTTTCCCCGCCCGAGGCGCGCATCTTAGGCGTGTTAATGAACACCCGCGCGTTGATGGAGCTGATTGTGCTCAATGTAGGCTTTTCGCTCGGCTTCATCCCGCAGAGCGTCTTCACCATGCTGGTGCTGATGGCGGTGGGCACAACCATCATGACCGGACCGCTGCTGCGCATCCTGCTGCCACGCGCCGGGATCAAGATTGGCGCGCTGAAGGGGGCGTGAGAGTCGCATCAGCGACGTCAGCACGAACAATTCGCCTCGACGGCATTCTGACCAATAAAATTCACACAGTTTTTAGCTTGATTGTTTTCAATTCAATCTGTATTTATTGCGCCATCGCCCAACAGGATCCCATATTGTGGACATCCCCACACTCACTGGCCGCCAAGTCAAATACATCCGCTCCATGCTCGATCTCACACAGGCCGAGCTTGCCGTGAAGGCGGGGGTCAGCCAGCCGACGATTTACCGCATGGAGCTGGATCCAGCTAAGGCGCATGAGAGCATAGCGGTGGTGAGGATTAAGGCGCTGGCGGATGAGAACCATATCATGGTGCCGGACCACAGCGCCTTTGCCACCAAGACCGCGCCGGCCCAGCTGCCGGTCGAGACCAATTCAACGCAATCGAAAGCCAGTGTTATGACACAGAACTGGTCCCCCACATCCTGGCGCGGCAAGCCGATCAGCCAAGTCCCGGCCTTCCCGGATCAGAAGGCGCTGGCCGATGTGGAAGACCGCATTCGCACCTATCCGCCGCTTGTGTTCGCGGGCGAGGCGCGCGATTTGAAAAAGGCGCTGGCGGAAGTCTCCGAGGGAAGAGGCTTCCTGCTGCAGGGAGGTGACTGCGCCGAGAGCTTTGCAGAGCATGGGGCCGACAATATCCGCGATTTCTTCCGCGCCTTCCTGCAGATGTCCGTGGTGCTGACATTCGCCGGTTCGCAGCCGGTGGTGAAGATCGGCCGCATCGCCGGCCAATTCGCCAAGCCGCGCTCCTCCGATAATGAGACCAAGGGCGAGGTCACCCTGCCCTCCTACCGGGGCGACATTATCAACGGCATCGAGTTTGACAGTGTGTCCCGCATTCCGGACCCGAACCGGCAGGAAATGGCCTACCGCCAGTCCGCCGCGACGCTCAATCTTCTGCGCGCCTTTGCGCAGGGCGGTTATGCCAGTCTTGAGAATGTCCACACATGGATGTTGGATTTCCTCGCCGATTCGCCGCAGGCCGACCGTTATGAGGCGCTGGCCGCGCGCATTTCCGAAACCATCGACTTCATGCGCGCCATCGGCATCACCTCCAAGACCAATTACGCGCTGCGCGAAACCGACTTCTACACCAGCCATGAGGCGCTTTTGCTCGGCTATGAGGAGGCGCTGACCCGGGTCGATTCAACGTCGGGTGATTATTACGCCTGTTCCGGCCACATGATCTGGATCGGCGACCGCACCCGCCAGCCGGACCATGCCCATGTCGAATTCTGCCGGGGCATCAAAAACCCCATCGGCCTCAAATGCGGACCCTCGCTGGAGCCGGACGGGCTGCTGCGGCTCATCGATGCGCTGAGTCCGGACAATGAGCCCGGCCGTCTGACGCTGATCGCAAGGTTCGGCTCAGACAAGGTCGGCGATCATCTGCCCAAGCTCATCCGCGCCGTTGAGAAGGAAGGCCGCAAAGTCGTCTGGTCCTGCGATCCGATGCATGGCAACACGATCACCGCATCGTCCGGCTATAAGACGCGGCCCTTTGAGCGCATCCTGAAAGAGGTGCAGGGCTTTTTCGAAATCCACCGCACTGAGGGCACACATGCGGGCGGCGTGCATGTCGAGATGACCGGCAAAAACGTTACCGAATGCACCGGTGGCGCGCGCGCGATCAGCCAGGAAGATCTCGCCGACCGCTACCACACCCACTGCGACCCGCGCCTCAACGCCGATCAGGCACTGGAATTGTCGTTCCTCATCGCCGAGCTTCTGAAGAAGGACAAGGTCAGAACGGCGAAGGCGGCGTGACAATGCGCGTGCTGGTCACCGGCGCCGCCGGCTTCATCGGCTGCCATGTGGCCGAGGCGCTGCTGGCGCGCGGCGATGAGGTGGCCGGGATTGACAGTCTCAACGCTTATTATGACCCGCAGCTGAAACTTGACCG
>JANMMM010000002.1:0-5012 GCA_031373225.1 Phyllobacteriaceae bacterium
GAGGTAGCGCGGATTGCCGATGGGGCCGAACCGCTCTTCGGCCATCAGCTCCGAAAAGCCGATGATCGCGTTCAGCGGCGTGCGTATTTCGTGACTGACCCGCGTGAGGAATTCGCTCTTGGTGGCTGAGGCCTCTTCCGCCTGGCGCCGCGCCTCGATCAGCTCTTCCTCGGCGCGCTTCCACTGCGTCATGTCGCGCAGCACCGCGCAGAACCCGTCCGAATCCTGCAGCCGCCCGATCGTCATGAACAGCGGAATGAAACGCCCGTGCGCCTCGCGGCCAATCACTTCGCGCCCGTCATTCATGACGCTGGCAAGCCCGCCGCCGGACATGCCGGAAATATAGTCGCTGGCCGAGCGCTGGCTTTCCGTCGCCAAAAGCAGGCTGAACGGCTTGCCTGTGATTTCCGCAGGGTCAAACCCGAAAAGCGCCTCGGCGGACTGGCTCATCGAGCGGATCTTGCCGTCCGCGTCGAGAATGACGACGCCGTCGGTGGCTGTGTCGAGGATAGACGAAAGTTCCGCCGCCTCGCGTTTCAGCGCCTGCGTTTCCAAGTCGCCTGTTTCGGTGCGCGGAAAAGCCCTGATGACGCTGGAAGGCGCGCCGTTTTCGTCGCGTATCGTAAGCATCATGGCGTTGACGCCGTCCCACGGCACTGAGCGGATAATCGTGTTGAACGGCTTGATGCCGTTGCCGCTGATGCGCAGGCTGACGCGCCCGCTGCCCTCTTCGGCGTGCGCGCCCGCGATCAGCTGGTCAATGCCGCCAAGCAATTCCAGCGCTTCGGCGCTGCGGTAACCGGTCACATCCAGAAACGCCGCATTGGCGAAATGCACCCGCCTGCCGCTGTAAATCATCACCGGCGTTGGAAGGCGGGCGAGTATCGACGTGTCAGGATCGCGATGCGCCGGCGAGAGCGACTCGATGTCGAAGAATTCCGTTTCAGGCGCTTCCTGATCGTCATGCGCAGGCGGCGCAGTCTCTTTTTCTTCAGCGCTGGCCTCAATGCCGGCGCTGTCAGCCAGATCAAACTCGTCCAGCGCCGAACCAGCCATTGGCTCATCAGCGTGCGCCTGCCCGCCGCTTGTCAGCGCTTCATTTTCGAGCCGGTGCCGCTCTTCAGCGTGCCGCAGGATTTCTTCGGCGGACTTGGCCTTGATCAGCCGTTCGTCGAGCTGCGGTTCGTCGGCGGTGACCAAAATGTCGCGCAGCATTTCGTCGAATTTCGCGCCGGGCAGTTCCGGCAGTTCCTTTTCGGGCAGCGTCGCTGGATCAATCGGCTTTTCGGCGGTTTCAATCAGGTCGCGCAGCATTTCCTCATACTTGGCCGCCGCCAGCGCGGCCGCCTCATCCATTTCCGTGTCGCCCACTGGTTCGAGCTGCGGCGGCGCGTCAAGCTCCAGTGGCTCTGCGTCCTCAATCACGGGAATGTCTTCCAGCACAGCGGCGGCCGTTTCAGGCTCGGCAGCTGGCAGCGGTTCATGTTCAATAATGGGCGGCTTGGGCCGGGTCCCGAAGCTCGGGTGCCCGCGCTCATCCTCGCGCAGCCGCTCGGCGATTTCGCGGAAGGCGCTGCGCTCGACCTCGTTCAGCGCATTGCCATTCGGCGCGGCGTCTTCCGCAGGTTCGGCGCGGCTGGCCCGGCGCTCGCCGAATTGAATCACTTTTCCGAGCGGCATTTTCGGCCGCTGCGCAGGGCGCACAATGGTGAGCGCGGGTTTTTCACCCCGGAACGGGTCATCGTTGGCGGGTTCAGGCTTTTCTTCCAGCGCATCGAGCGTCAATCCAGCCGCGTCAACGTCGATCACCGCATCGGCGAGCCGCACAATGCCGAAGCCTTTGAACCCGTCAAACGCCCGGTCACGCCCATGAACGGGCAGCGCCGCCAGATCGACCGGCGCGCGCAGGTCCGTGCCCGCGATCGGCCAGAGCACCGAGCGGCCCGACCACGTGTCGCGCCGGTCCAGCAGGGCGGAAATCCCGCCGTCTGCGTCAAACGCAAAGGCCAAGGCCAATTCGCGGAACGTGCGCCCGACAATGTCAGCCGGACCCGCGCCGACGGCCTGCGCAAATTCCGGCGAGACTTCCGAGAATTTCCCGTCCGCGCCGATGCGCCAGGCAAAGCGGATGGACTGGCCGGGCGCTTCAGGTTCGCCGGCCACAGGCTGCGGTTCGCCCGCCTCCGGCTCGGTCTCAAAATTGGGCGCGGCCGCTTCCGCCGCCTCAAACTCCTCGGCAAGCGCAGCGCTTTCGTCTTCAATTTCTTCAAGTTCATGCGCAGCTTCGAGATCAAAAGGCTCTGGCGCAAAAATCGGCACGCTTGGCTCTGTGTCAGCCGTTGCCGGTGCGGACGCCAACTGTTCCCCACCGCCTGTTTCATCTTCATCAGCGAAATAACGCGCAAACCGGCGCATGGACGGCGCTTCAGCGGCGGGCGCGGAAACCTCCGGCGCGCGCGGCATGGGGGCCGCCTCTGCGGTTTCGATAATCAACAGCAGCGACAGCTCAGGCTCATCCGATATGCGCCCCGCGCCAGCGGGAAATTGTCCAAATTTCGTAGGGATGCGCCGCTTGACCAGCCGGTCCGCCTGATATTTCAGCTCGCCCGCCAGCCGGACAAACTCGCTTTCTTCAATGCCGAGCCGCATCATGCCCGGCGACTGCGCCAGCAGCCCTCCGGCAGCGTCGAGCAAAGCCGCATGGCTGGTTTCGCCGTCAAGGCCCGCGATCAAATCAACCGGCGCCGCCGAGCCGCCTGCCTCAGAAAGCAAAAGCGCCGCTTCCCCATCAGGCAAGGTCAGCAGCCGCGCTGTCAGCATCGCCAGCTGCGTTGCAACGCCCGTCGCGAGCCGCACCGCCACCGGCCCTTCCTGTCCCGCCGCGATCTGCCGCTTTGCCAAGGGGCTGAGCTCCGGGTCCAGCCCGATCAGATCGCCCGGCGCGTCAAAGCCGAACAGGCGCGCGCCGGTCGCATTGGCCCAGATCACCTTGTCCAGCATGGGCGTCAAAAGACACAACGCGTCTCCCGCCGCCAGCCTCTGCCGCACGCCGTCCATGACTGCGATGTCGATATAGGGATAGGTTGCCACTGCCAGAATTCCGCCGTCCCGCCGTCATATGTCCTTAATAAAGGGTTAATAAAGCCATCAGGCGCAAAAAGCCATTAAACCCCGCAGAACCGGCCCGCGTTTCTGTTTCTATCGTTAATTTCCGCCTGAAACAGAAAATTTTGGTGCACTGCAAAATTTATGTTGCAATGCACAATAACATGTCCTATATGCAGGTCACACAGAAATTAAGCCAAATGATTGGCGCACAGGAGAAATGCAATGTCCAAGACTGTAAAGACTGAAGAGACTGTATTCGCCGCTTTCGACGCATCCAAGGTCACCGATCAGGTGCGCGACTTCGCCGAGAAGACCGTTGCGCAGAGCAAAGACGCCTATGCGAAAATGAAAGACACCGCCGAAGGCGCGCAGAAGACATTTGAAGACAATGTCAAGGTTGCCCAGGCCGCTTCGTCCGACGTTGCGCTGAAGGCCATCGCCGCGATCCGCACCAACACGGAAGCCGGCATCAATCACCTCGAGGCGCTGGTTGGCGTCAAGTCGTTCGCCGATTTCGTCGAGCTGCAGACCGCTTTCTTCCGCAAGCAGGCCGAAGCTGTCGTTGACCAGGCCAAGGACCTGCAGGCCGTGACCACCGCCGCCGCCGAAAAGGCAGCAGCTCCGGTCAAAGCCGCTTTCGAGAAGGCCGCCAAGGAATTCAAAGCTGCTTAATTTCAGCTTTTTTCGGAAAATCTCACCTGTTTTGGTGAAGACAGACCGGATGCAAAGAATAGTATGCGGGCTCTGATGACCCCGCATCAGTCTAGCCGCGAACCCTCTCCTCCTCCCAGATGACGGTTCGCGCCGGCCCGGCAGCGTAAAGTAGCCAAGGCCAAATAAAGAAAGCCCGGTCCTCCCCCGGGCTTTTTTCTTGAAGGTGGGTGTGCCTCGCGTCAGCCCGAACAGCCCGTATCGGCAATCACCTGTTGAATTGCTGCCAAATCCTCCTGCAGCTGATGCACATCCGGCGCGCGCTCCGCCAGCGGCCGGATAATCGCCAGCGCTTCGGCGAACCGCGCGCACGCGGCGTCCTTCTTGCCCTGGTCAAGCTCTGCCACGCCGATTTTTCCAAGGCTTACAAACACATCGCGCGCCCGCTCCGCATGGCTCGGGTCCGCCGTCATCAAGCGCCGGGCGATTTCAAGACCTTCCTTATGCGACGCCAGCGCGCCATCAAGGTCACTGCAGGATTGAAGCACGCCGCCGATCCGGTCCAAGCTCACTGAAACATCGCGCGCCCGTTCCGCATGGCTCGGGTCCGCCGACATCAAGCGCCTTCTGATCTCAAGTCCTTCCTCATAGGCCTGCAACGCCCCCGCAAGATCATTTCGCGCGGCGAGCGCGTCGCCGATCTGGCTGACGCTCACAGACACATCGCGGGCGCGCTCCGCGTGGCGCGGGTCCGCCGCCATCAAGCGCCGTCGGATATCAAGGCCCTCCTCATAGGCCTGCAACGCCCCTTCAAAATCATAGCGCGCGAACCGCACTTCGCCGATCCGCTCCAAGCACAATGAAACGTTCCGCGCCCGCTCTGCATGGCTCGGGTCCGCCGACATCAAGCGCCTTTGGATATCAAGGCCCTCCTCATAGGCCTGCAACGCCCTTTCAAGATCATTGCGTGCGAACCGCACTTCGCCGACCTTGATGACGCTCACTGAAACATCGCGCGCGCGCTCCGCATTGCTCGGGTCCGCCGTCATCAAGCGTCTGCTTATGTCCAGCCCCTCCTCATATGCCTGAAACGCCCCTTCAAGATCATTGCGCGCGAACCGCACGTTACCGATACGGTCCAACCTCACTGAAACATCGCGCACCAGAACCGATGGGCTCGAGTCCGCAGCCAGCGGGAGTCTGCGTAGGTTAAGACAGTCCTCAGAGGCCTGCAAAGCCACTTAGAGAACATT
>JANMMM010000024.1:0-2284 GCA_031373225.1 Phyllobacteriaceae bacterium
ACCAGCGCGCGGCCCGCCTCATTGAAAGATTTGATCGTCATCAATGTGCGGCGCACATCAGGGTGAACGATGATCGGGTCGGCTTTCTTGTCCAAGGCTTTCGGCCCGGTCAGCGCCCTGCCCTGAATGCGCTCGCGGGCGTAGATAACCGCGTTCTGATAGGCGATTTCGGAGACGGCCAGCCCCTGCACGCCGACGCCGAGGCGCGCCTCGTTCATCATGGTGAACATGGCTTTCAGGCCCTTGTGCTCTTCGCCCAAGAGGAAGCCTGTGGCCTCGTCATAATTCATGACGCAGGTCGAGTTGCCGTGGATGCCCATCTTCTCTTCGATGGAGCCGCAGGAGACGGCATTGCGGGTTCCCGCATTGCCATCGGCATCGAGATTGAATTTCGGCACGATGAACAGCGAAATGCCCTTCACCCCTTCCGGCGCGCCTTCGATGCGGGCGAGGACGAGGTGGATGATATTGTCGGCCATGTCGTGCTCACCGGCGGAGATGAAAATCTTCTGGCCGGAGATTTTGTAAGAGCCGTCGCCCTGCGGCGCAGCGCGGGTTCGCAGGAGACCCAAATCCGTGCCGCAATGCGGCTCGGTCAGGTTCATCGTGCCGGTCCAGAGGCCGGAGACCATGTTGGGCAGATAGGTGGATTTCTGCTCATCCGACCCATGCGCATGGATCGCAGCCATCGCGCCCTGGGTGAGGCCCGGATACATGGTGAGCGCCATGTTGGCGGCGGAGAAATATTCGGCGATGGCGGAGTGAACCACATAGGGCAGCCCCTGACCGCCATATTCGGGATCGACGGACAGGCCCATCCAGCCGGCGTCCTTGTATTGGGCGTAGGCGTCTTTGAATCCCTTTGGCGTTGTAACGCTGGCGTCGGCGTGTCGGACGCAGCCCTCCGAGTCGCCTGACTTGTTCAGGGGATGAAGGACATTTTCCGCAAACTTGCCGCCTTCCTGCAGGATCGCCTCAAGCACATCGGGTGTGGCGTCAGAAAAACCCGGCAGGTTGCTGTAGCGCTCGTAGCGCAGCACATCGTTGAGTATGAAAAGCGTGTCTTCGACCGGCGCGCGGTAAGAGGGCATTCAGGGCTCCTGCGAAAGCGTCATTCTGCCTCAACTCATCGATCAAGGCATCATCAATTTTTTGACTACCAGATATTGACGTTTGCGTAAACGTCAATAGACAAAAAGCCCCGGTTTCCGAATTTTGTTACAAAGTCTTTGAACGGATTCCAGGGCAGTCTGCAGGCTCCCGGGACGATGTTAGCCCCATTGCCCGGGTTTGAAACTTAATGCGTGATTTTCAGGCAGTTTTGCGCAGTTCGGTCTTGGCAGAGCCGTCAAGCAGACCTGAGACCGTGCTCATCAGCTTCTGCACTTCCTCAATCGCCTCGTCGATGGCGTTGCGCTGGGCGACGAGCTTCTGCTGCTGCTTGGCAGTCTTGTCGAGCGTGGCGCGCAGCTGGGCGGTGTTGGCGCCAGAAGGATCATACAGATCAAGCAGCTGTTTGACTTCGCGCAGCGAGAAGCCGACCTTGCGGCCCAACAGGATCAATTTCAGCCGGGCGCGGTCGCGGTAGTCATAGAGCCGCGTCGTGCCATTGCGCTGCGGGGTGATCAGGCCCTTGTCTTCATAGAATCTGAGCGCCCGCAGCGTGATGCCAAATTGACCGGCGAGATCGCCGATGCGGGAAATCATTGTTTCGGGAGCCACTTTAATGTTGGCGCGTGTGCTTTCATTACCGGCATTAAATGTCACAGCATTCATTGTCATGTGTCACCTTTGTTGCAGCCAAGGGCAGCGCTGTCCAGAATCAACCGAGTTGAAACTGACTCAAACAGCTTACCTGTAACGTTTCTGTTGCGGCCGTTGGCGTGCCAAATGCCGTGGGGCGCCCCGCCCCTTTACGTAAAGGTAAATATGAAAGCGCTTTCAAAATAGCAAGGCGAGAAAGAACTTTTTTTCTGTTTGCGCACAATGGCGGAAGCTGCCTGCACTTTGAGAAGGACGGCGGACGGCAGTGTAAGGTTTGCGAATTGGCGAAGGCGATTGTTAAAAAACGGTTCTCTTCTTTTGTCCGTCTGATCAAGGGTTTTCGCCGCAATCCCGCCACAATTGAAATTTTCGCGGCAGGAATTTGAACATCGCGCAGATTTTCTGATTTTCTTAAAGAAGGTTAACGGGTTGTTTACCACGATTGGCGAAATGTGCCGCAATTGGTGATCCATGTCATCCGTATTGCGTCGCGCATGGATCTAAACCGGTGCACTCTATC
>JANMMM010000027.1:0-6150 GCA_031373225.1 Phyllobacteriaceae bacterium
CCGACGATGGCGAGCGGCTTTTGACCTATGCGCGGCGCATGATGCGGCTGAACGGCGAGGCGGTGGCGGCGTTCGACGACAGCAAGCTGGCGGGCCACCTGCGCATCGGCATGCCGGACGATTACGCCGACAGGTTCCTGCCGGAAATCATGGCGCGGTTCATGCGCTCCAATCCGCGCGTTGAGCTGACCGTGGTGTGCGAGCCGACGGTGAACCTGATTGAACAGGTCAACCGCGCTTCGATTGACCTGGCGCTGATCACCCATGTCGAGGAAAACGGCTATTCGGAGATTGTCCGGCGCGAGCCGCTGCTCTGGGTGACCTCGGCCAACCATGCCGCGCATGAGGAGCCGGTGCTGCCGCTCGCCTTTGGGCGGCCGACCTGCGTGTGGCGGCACAAGGCGATTGAGGCGCTCGGCAAAGTCAAGCGCGATTACCGGGTGCTGTTCACCTCATGGTCGGCGACGGTGATTTCGGCGTCTGTGCTGTCCGGGCTTGCCGTCTCGGTTTTGGCCGAATGCTCACTGCGCCCCGGCATGCGGGTTTTGACCGAGGCCGACGGCTTCCCGCCGCTGGCCGATGTCGAGATCGGGCTTATCCGGGCGCGCGGCAAACATTCGCCGATTGTCGAAGCCATGGCGCAGCATGTGATTGAAAGCCTGGATAATCTTGGGCCGCCGCGCTTTGGCATGGCCGACGACAGCGCCGCAATCCGGCTGCGGCGCGCCCCAGCCTCTATGCAGCCGCGCTGGTAGCGGGGTCGTCCCAGAACTCAACGCCGGAAAAGTCCGGAACAATGGGCGGCGTCTCGGAAATAACGGCGCGGTTGCGGCCTGCGTGTTTGGCGCGGTAGAGGCGCTCGTCGGCAAGGCGGAGCATTTCCTCAAGCGGCATTCCGGGCACGTGCACGGCGGCGCCGACGCTGGCGGTGAGGAAAATCTCGTGGCCAGCGATGGTGTGGCAGAGATTGTTGACGGCGGCTGAGATGCGGATGGCGGCTGTGTCGGCGTCAATCAGGCGGCCCTTGGGAATGAACATGCCGAACTCCTCGCCGCCGAGACGGCCGATCAGATAGGAGGGTTTGCCCGCCGCGCGCAGCGCCTGCGCCAGGCGTTTCAGCGCCTCGTCGCCCGTTGCATGGCCATACGTGTCATTGATCCGTTTGAAATGGTCGGCGTCGATCATCAGGAACGCGCCGCCGTCCTCCAGATGCATACGGGTCATTTCGAGAAAATGGTGGCGGCTGTAGAGGCCTGTCATTGGATCAAAGCGCACCTGCTGACCGACATTGTGCACAGTGTCGGTCAGAAACCGCATGATATGCAGCATGATGAAGGCGAGCGGCGGGGTGATGATGACCGGTATGAACGCCGCCAGACCGAGAACCGCAATCAGCGCTTCCTGCGGCAGCTTCGGGATCGAGCGGATTGCGAACGACACGGCGCAGACTGACGCGGCGACGGTGAACGCCGTGCACAGGGCCGTGAGGAATATAACGCGCCCCGGAGAATCCACGCGAAGTAGATCGATGATTTTGTCTGTCCTGCCCATGCGGCACTGTTAGCGCAGGCCGGTTAAAAAAGCTGGCCGCAGATATCGCCAAATTTCCGTGCGCGGGCAACAGAAGTTTAACTTTTCTTCCATCAGGACGTGCGCTTGACAAAAACCGCCTCTCCTAACGGGAACTTGACGCACGGCGCGACGGCTTCGGCTAGATTCCCAGCTTGCGGCGAAAATCCTCCGCCAGCTTTTCTGCAGCAGCTTTCGTCGCCAGCGGGCGGGAGCCAATCGGGTCATGGCCGGCGGCGCGGATCACGGCATGCCAGTCATTTGGCCCGTCGGAGCTGTAGCTCTCGGCGACATCGACCGACAAAATTTCACTTCTTCCAATGAGCTTCCGGCGGGTGTGCCAAAGATAGCGCCGTTCCAGTTCCAAGCCGCATTCGAGGAAAGTGAGTTTGACCGAAGGCGCGGCAAGTCCCGCCCAGACAAAGGCTGCCCCTATCGACATGCCTCCCAGCATGATAAGCCCGATGAAGGGTGAAATCAGGTTCAGCGGCCATACGCCGCGCAGCAGCTCGTAGGGGGCGATGACAAGCGCGAACAGGCCAGCAAGCGTCAATATTGCCCTTATGACAGCCGGATGCGGCAGCAGATAGGTTTGGCCATCGTCTTCCATGCCAGGCATGATCCCATACTTTTGTTGCTGAATGATTGAGCGCATCCTTCAAGCGCGCCAAACGTGCGCGGCACTTGACCGGGACATTCCGATGCCTTTCCATGGCTTATCATGACCGACGAATCGCCCAACAACGCCTACGAATTCTCCGTCTTCGAAATCTCCGCCGCCTTGAAGCGCGTCGTCGAGGATTCGTTCGGCAATGTGCGGGTGCGCGGCGAGATTTCCGGATACCGGGGCGTCCACACTTCCGGGCACGCCTATTTTTCGCTGAAAGACGACCGGGCGCGCATTGAAGCGGTGGTTTGGCGCGGCTCGTTCTCCAAGCTGAAATTCCGTCCCGAAGAAGGCATGGAGGTCGTTGCGACCGGCAAGCTGACGACATTTCCCGGCTCGTCAAAATACCAGATCGTCATCGAGCAGATGGAACCCGCCGGCGCAGGGGCGCTGATGGCGCTGCTGGAAGAGCGCAAGCGCAGGCTGGCGGCGGAAGGCCTGTTTGACGAAGGGCGCAAACAGCTGCTGCCGTTTCTGCCGCGCGTCATCGGCGTCGTCACCTCGCCGACCGGCGCCGTGATCCGCGACATTCTGCACCGGATAGCCGACCGGTTTCCGCTGCATGTGCTGGTCTGGCCCGTGAAAGTTCAGGGCGAAGGTTCGGGCGATGAAGTGGCGGCGGCGGTCAGGGGATTCAACGCTTTTGAAGGGAATATGCGCCCGGACGTGCTGATCGTGGCGCGCGGCGGCGGCAGCCTTGAGGACCTGTGGGGGTTCAATGACGAGGCGGTGGTGCGCGCGGTGGCGGCCTCGGACATCCCGGTGATCTCCGCCGTCGGCCATGAGACCGACTGGACGCTGATTGATCTCGCCGCCGACATGCGCGCCCCGACGCCGACAGGGGCGGCGGAAATGGCGGTGCCGGTAAAGGCCGATCTGTTGGCCGCGCTCGCCGCGCTGTCGGCGCGGCTTGGCGGCGGGCTGTCGCGCGATCTGGAGCGCAAGCGCCAGGCTGTCCGCGCCGCCTCCCGCGCCTTGCCCGGACTGGACGCGCTGCTTGCGCTCCCCCGCCGCCATTTCGATGAGCTGACAACACGGCTCGCGCGCGGCCTTGCCACCGGCATTGAGCGCAAGCGCATCCGATTCGTTGACGGCATCGCCGCCCGGCTGCGCCCCGAAAGCCTGACGCGGGCGCTGGAGATGCGAAAGCGCCAGTTCGCGCAGGTCGGCGACCGCAATTTCCGCGCCTTTCAGCTTGGCGTGCGGTCAAGGCGGGAGCGGCTCGACGCGGCTTGGCGGCTGGCGGGGAGTTATTCGCACCAGAACGTGCTGGAGCGGGGGTTCGCGCTGGTGCGGGATGCGGAGGGCAAGCCGGTGAAGCGGCGGGCGGAAGTGCAGGCGGGCGAAGCGCTGGAAATCCAGTTTGCGGATGGGAGGGTTGGCGTGCGGGAGGCGGGCGGAGCGCTGCCTGTTTCCAAAGCCAAGCCGAAACGTGCGGCTGGGCAGGGAGATTTGTTTTAGGCCCGCCGATTTCTTGACTCTCCCTCACCTGACTTGCTGCGCAAGACTATCCTCTCCCCATGGGGGAGAGGCGAAGAGTCCAGCGGTTTTCCCCTCTCCCCCACGGGGAGAGGACAGCTTCGCGCAGCGAAGCAGGTGAGGGAGAGTCAATTGCCGTCTATGACATTTCATGCCATATAATGCCATAATCTGCCATTACTCGGAGTCCCTCCCCATGAAAAGCATGAACATCTCCCTCCCCGCCCCGATGCGCGACTGGGTGGAGGCGCAGGTCGAAACCGGCGACTATGCCAGCGCCAGCGACTACGTGCGCGACCTGATCCGCAAGGACCGGGAGTATCGCGCGAAGCGCGGGGCGCTGCTGCAAGCCTTGATTGAGGGCGAGGAAAGCGGGATAGGAGACAAGAGTATGGAAGAAATTATCGCGGAAGCCCGGGCTGAAATGCGGGAGAAGGCGGGAAAGCGGCGTTAGATTGACGGCATGTATTTTATGCCCGGGCGGCGGCTGGCCAAGGTTTCGGGCGGGCACGTGGCCGCCACCTTTTGACTCTCCCTCACCTGTCTTGCTTCGCAAGACTGTCCTCTCCCCGTGGGGGAGAGGCGAAAGCGCGCGCTGTTTCCCCTCTCCCCCACGGGGAGAGGACAGTTTCGCGAAGCGAAACAGGTGAGGGAGAGTCAAATGGGAAAATGGTACGATTGGGCGGGCTCGAACCGCCGACCTCCGGATCCACAATCCGGCGCTCTAACCAACTGAGCTACAATCGCACACGCACATCATTTTGCCGCCAAAGCGGGGCGGATGCAAGCGTGGCGTGATTAGGGGGAACGGGGCGGGAATGCAAGGGCGCTCATTCAGCTTTCCCAGGTCAGCGTCACTTTGAACGCCGCGTTGCCCTCGCCCTTGACGATCCAGAGGTCGCAGTTGCCCTTGATCGAAGCCCCGAATTCCATCTCGATTTTCTTCGGCTTCTTGACGATTTTGTCCAGCGACTTCTCCATCGCCCCGATCAGGTCGGCCAATGTGCCCAGCGCGCCTTCGAACTTATCCGTTGAGGCCGCCAGCGTTTTCGATCCCATCCCGACCTCTTCCAGCCCTCCTGCGCCAATGTCATCGCCAAAATAGAGCTTCCTTCCATTTTCAAACTCGACTACCACTTGTGACGCCATGATCTTTTCCTTTGCTTGCAATGACTGACACCGCGCTGGTCTATATTCGAAAAGCTGATGAAACGCGAGAGTTCGCCGGATGCGGAGCTTTGATTGAAGGGCCTTACATCGCGACCTGCCGCCATGTATGGCGGGATGCGGAAGGCGATGCGAATGGCGGCGTCATCGTCGAGTTTCCCCGCAGCCTTGATGGCAACGGCGCGCCTGAGCGGCAAAGCGTCAGGATGGCGGACGCCTGCGACGCCGCGAAGCCCGCGCCGGACCTTGTTCTGCTCACGGTTGGGCCGCTTCCGGCGGGCGTGTATGCATTGCCCGTCGCCACCGAGGAGCGCCTTGAAACAGGTTCCGGGCGCATCCACGCTTTCAAAAAAAGCCGCGACACTGACGTTTTCGTCAGCGGGACCATCCAGCAGGGCACTACCGCAAAAGGCCTGCGCCAAATATCCGGCGAGGCTCACTCCGGCTACTGGACGGAAAAGGGATCAAGCGGCTCTCCGGCATTTCTGGAAAATGGCATGCAGCTTGCCGGAATACTGCTGCTTTCAGAGACCGGCGATCCGCCCTTGCGCGAGGCGTTTATTCTCCCAGCCACGGCAATCCGCCGCCAGCTGGAGCGCATAAAGTCGGATGCGGTCGCGGAGGAAATGGGAGTCAGCCTCTCCACGCTTGAACACGCCATTCCGGGCCTTTATCTCAAGGATACGCCAGTCAGCCAAATTGCCGTGAAAATCGCCGCCGCCGTCGCCGCCATCACTGCAAAAGCGAATGCGACGCCGTTGGCTTCCAATTCGGGTTCCGACATCGACCAGGCCCGCGCCGATGCTGCGGACAAGCTCGGCGGCATGGACACTGAAGGCGCGCTGGCCGTGTGGGACGACTTGCTGGCGAAAGACGCGGACGCGCTTGAAACGCTGACACGCCGCCGCGTCGCAATGCTGGCCGAGAAGGCATCAATACAAAGGCTCCAGCTCAACTATGCCGACGCGCTCGCGACTCTGCGAGAAATTGTGCGCCTTGATCCCGATTCTTTCGAGCATTGGGCAGATATTGGGGACATTGAGTCAATGACGGGCACAATTTCAAAAGCAGATGAAGCCTATCAGTCCGCACTTCTTGCTTCCCGGCGCACCGGCAATGCCCGCGATATTTCATTGAGCTTGGAGCGGATTGGCAACGTGCGGGTCGCGCGCAATGATCTTGAAGGGGCGTTGCAGGCCTATGAGGACGGGCTTAACATAAGCAGACGCATGATGGCGGCGGACCCGAGCCATGCGGATCTGGTGCGC
>JANMMM010000008.1:0-1881 GCA_031373225.1 Phyllobacteriaceae bacterium
TCAAACCAGCCGCCTTCCAGCTTGACACGAAAGCAACGGCCCAATCCAACCGGGGCGCCAAATTCGCCCTCGGTCACATCAAGGTCAACGCCCTTGATGATTTCCATGTCGCCGAAGGATTTGCGCAATCCCGATAGGACGAGCTGGCCCATGAATGAAATATCCCCGTTTCAAATCCGCGAGAGCGATGAAAAAGCCGCCGCCGCAATGAAGCGGCGGCGGACGTTTGCGGGAGGTTATTTATACTGTTCCAGATCAGCGGCGGCCTTCTTCAGCGCGGCCGCAGGCTCGGCCTTGCCGGTGACGACGGACTGAACCAGCTCAATCATCGTGTTCTGCAGGCCCTTATAGTCAACAAACAGCGGTTCCGGACCGCCGAAGGAAATGCCGTCGATAAACGGCTTCCAATTGGCGTCGTCGGCGACGAGCTTGTCGACCGCCGGACCCGAACGCAGCGGAGTCAGGCCTTCGGCGGCTTCATAGACGGGCTGGTTCTCTGGGCTGGCGAGGTACTTCGCCAGGCTGATCGCCTGCTCCTCAACGCCGGTGCCCTTGAAGATCGCGAACGAGTCGGTGATCAGCAGCGTGCCAGGGCCTTTCGCCTGCGGGCCGAGCGGCAGGGTGGCGACGCCCCATTTGAACTTGGCGTCTTTCAACAGGTTCTTCGCCCCGACGGAGGCGTGGATCATGCCGAGCTTGCCATCGAGGAATATGGCGCGCACTTCGTTCTGCTCATACGAGGTCGGGCCTTCCTCGGCGAACGCCGTGATGTCTTTCAGCGCGGTCAGCGCCTCAAGATTCTGCGGGCTGTCGAGCGTGATCTTGTTGTCCGCGTCAATCACGGAGCCGTTGTTGGTGTAAACCCAATGCAAGAATTGGTGCATTGTGTTGTCAAAGGTCTTTGCTACGACGCCGAAGCCCGCATTGCCGGTCTTTTCCTTGATCGCCTTTGCAGCTGCGATTTCTTCCGCCCAAGTGGTCGGAGCCTTCTCTGGGTCCAAGCCCGCTGCGGCGAACAAGTCCTTGTTCCAGTAGATCGACTTGGTGGAGAAGGCGACCGGAACACCCCACTGCTGGCCATTCGACGTCACGGTTTCGACGACGAAATTGTAATAGGTCTTTTTCTCGTCGTCGCTCATCGGCACGGGGACGATGAGGTCATTGGTGGAGAACTGCTTGAGCGTGCGCGAGCCGACATAGGCGAGGCCAACCGGCGTGCCGGCGGCGGCGAGCGTGGTCACCTTGTCCTGGCACTGGTCCCAGCCGACGGCTTCAGTCGCGACCTTGAACCCGGGATTCGCGGCTTCCCATTTGGCGATGAGACCGGTGTGAACGTCGCTCACCTTGTCGCCGCAGGAAACGAAGGCGACGGACTTGTCCTCCGCCTGCGCCAACCCGGGCAGGGCGGCCAGCGCAAAGGCCGCGCCCGCCAATAGATTTTTGGAAATGAACATGAATTCTAACTCCCATATTGCGGCCCCCGACCGGGGCCATTCTCACTGTTTCACCGCGCCTGCCGTCAGTCCCGCAACCAGATAGCGCTGCAGGAAGATGATGATGATAAGCGCCGGTGCGATCCCGACAAAACTGGCCGCCATAAGTTCGTTCCATGCCACTTCCTGGCGGCCGAAATAGGCGAAAAGACCTATTGGCAGCGGCATGTATTCGGTCTTCGAGTTGAAGGTCAGCGCGAAGATGAATTGCTGGGCGTAAACGCCAATGAAAGTGGTGATCGCCGCGACGACAATGCCCGGCATGGCGAGCGGCAGGATGACGCGGCGCAGAATGTAGAGGCGGCTCGCGCCGTCGGCCCAGGCCGCCTCCTCGAGCTCCTTTGGTATGCGCAAGAGGTAAGCGCGCAGCAGCCAGATGGCTGTCGGG
>JANMMM010000012.1:0-9486 GCA_031373225.1 Phyllobacteriaceae bacterium
CGGTAAAACGTTGGGCAGCACTTCGCGGGTCATGACCCACCAAAGGCCTTCACCCCGCAGTTTGGCGGCTTCCACATATTCAAGCACGGCGATGTTCATCGACACGGCGCGGGCGAGGCGGAAGACGCGGGTGGAATCGAGAATGGCAATGGTGATAATCAAAGTCGGGATGGAGGAGCCGAACATTGACAGGATGATGAGGGCGAAAACCAGCAGCGGAATGGACAGCATCACGTCAACGATGCGCGACAGGACCTGATCGATAACGTTGCCGCCGGTTGACGCCAAAAGACCGAGAGTCGTTCCGATCAGGAATGATAAGACCGTCGTGGCGAGCGCGATGCCAATGGTCATGCGCGCGCCGTAAATGATGCGGGACATCATGTCCCGGCCGATCTGATCCGTGCCCATCCAAGAGGCCGACGAGGCCGACGCCCAGGTATCTCCAACATTTTCGGCCTGAGTGTAGGGTGCTATCCACGGCGCAAATATCGCCAGGAAAACGAAAAATCCGACAATGATGAGACCAACCCATGCGGTGGCGTTTGGTCTATGTCCAAGAATTTTCATATCTCAGTCCGCCCTTGTGGGTTTACGCAGCCTTGGATTTGCAAGGATGGCCAGAACGTCTGCAACTGTGTTGAGGATGATAAAGGTGGCGGCAAACAACAGGCCGCAGGCCTGCACCACCGGCAGGTCGCGCTTGGTCACCCCGTCCACCATATATTGCCCGACGCCCGGATAGACGAACACCACTTCAATGACGACCACGCCGACGATGAGATAGGCAAGGTTCAGCGCGATGACGGAAATGATCGGCGCGGCGGCGTTGGGCAGCGCATGTTTCAGAATAACACGCGAGCGCGGCATGCCCTTGAGGAACGCCATTTCTATATAGGGCTGCGACATGATCGACAGCACGGAAGACCGTGTCATGCGCAGCATGTGCGCGGCGACCAGCATGGTCAGTGTCAAAGCGGGCAGCGCGATCTTGTACAGTTTTTCTCCGACGCCCATGCCGTCAAAAACGGTCGAGAGCGAGGGGAACCAGCGCAGCTTCACGGCGAACACCAGGATCAGCAGGTAGGCGATGAAAAATTCCGGCACGGAAATAGTCGCCAGTGAAACGATGTTCGCCCAGCGGTCCTGCCATTTGCCTTCATTGATGGCGGCAAGGATGCCGAGCCCGACTGACAGCGGCACGGCGATCAGCGCCGCAGTGCCCGCAAGGAACAACGTGTTTTTGAATTTCTTCATCAGTTCAGGAAAAATTTCGCGCTTGTTGGTCAGCGCGCTGCCGAAGTCACCCTGTATGGCCCCCGTAAACCATTCCCAATAACGCACGAAAGCCGGGCGGTCGAGGCCAAGTTCAATGCGGTAAGCCGCAAGCGTTTCCTTCGTTGCTCCTTGACCAAGCACCGCGCTGGCAACGTCACCCGGCAGGAGTTCGGTGGCGACAAATATGAGAATGCTGACAGCAAGCAGCGACAAAAACCCGAGGGCGATCCGCGTTAGTATAAATTTTAACATCAGATCGCCCCCGGCTTTTATTGTTAGATCACATTATGGAAAGTCTCAGGCAAACCAGCCTTTTTCCGCAATGCGGTTGTCGTTCAGGTCGTAACGCGCATGCGGCGCATTGCCCATGACGTTTGTGGCGTAGCCGTCGAGATAGTCGGTGATGGCAAAGCAGATCATGCCGCCATCTTCAGCGATGAGCTCTTGCGCTTTGCCATACATTTCCTTGCGCTTGGCTTCATCCAATTCAACGCGGGCTTCAACAACCAATTTCTGGAAGTCGGCATTGACCCATTTGGAATCGTTCCACTGAGCGGGCGAACCATCGGCGCCCACACCATAGGTCTGTGAGAACGTCTGATCGGCAGAAAGACGACGGCCCCAATACACGGCGCAGAACGGCACTTTCGGCCAGACATTGTCCCAATATCCGTCAGCTGAAACCTTGTTGACCGTCAGATCAATGCCAGCCTTCTTCATCGATTCCTGGTAGATTGAAGCGCAGTCAACCGCAGTGCCCCAAGCGCCCTCAGACGTTTGCAACTCCATAAGAGTGCCTGCCGCAACGCCGGCCTTCTTGAAGTGGAAGGCAGCTTTGTCTGGATCAAACGCACGCTGTGGCATCGTCGTGTTGTAGTAGGGGTTCAGCGCGTCCAGCGTGTGATCGTTACCTGGAACGGCATAACCATTATACACCTGCTTGATGATCGCTTCGCGGTCCATACCGTATTTGAGCGCGAGACGAAGGTCTTTGTTTGTGTAAGGATCTGCGGTGACCTGAGCCACAAAGCAGAAGCGGTTGCCGGTGCCCTTGGTGCGGACGATGTTGAGGTTCGCATCCTTCATCAACAGGTCAACAGTACGTGCATCCAGGCGGTTAACCGCATGGACTTCACCGGACTGCAAAGCGGCCGTACGCGCGGCAACGTCTTGAATGTTGCGGATTTCGACGGTGTCGAAGTTAGCGCGGCCGGCCTTCCAGTAATCGCCGCGGTTTTTCAACACGATGCGAACGCCCGGTTCAAAGCTTTCAAGTGTGTAAGCGCCGGTGCCGATCAGCTTCTGCCAATCGGTGAAATCCTTCGGCACGATGACGATGTGGTAATCGCCGAGAATGACCGGGAAGTCCGCGTTACCGGCAGACAGTGTAATGCCGACCTGCGTTGGTGAAATCGCCTTGATTTCCTTAATCTGCTCAAGGATGCCCTTGGCCGGGGACTTGGTGTCCGCACCGCGGTGGATGCCGATCGAATAGATAATGTCGTCGGCGTCAAGCGCTTTGCCATTGGAGAACTTAATGTCTTTGCGGACATTGAATACCCATTCGACGGCACCGGGCTTGACTTCCCAGCTCTCAAACAATTCGCCGGTTGGATTGCCCTTGTCGTCGAATTCCACCAGGCAATTACAGATGGCAAGCGACGCGCCGATCATGACGGAGTCGGCATAGGTGCGTGGATCAAGCGAGTCTGAGGCTGAGCCGCCTTCCATGCCGATGATGAAATTGCCGCCCTTTTTCGCCTCTTGGGCGCGGGCCGAGTTCAAGAGCAGCGCATTCGCCGCAGGGATGGTCAAGCCAGCCAACGCGGCCAGTTGCAGGAAATCTCGGCGCGACACCGACGATTTTGCCGCAAGCTTCTCAGCCGCGCGCAGTTTATGTTCGAATTCGTTCATTGTCTTCAAGCTCCCATTACAGTTCTTTTTAGAGGTTTAAGCGTCGTTCCCCGAAATCCGTGCGCCGGAAATTCATTATTTCCTGATGGGAGACTAGCCCGCCCATTAAACGAGTCAAGCCAACAGTTTCGTGAGTTCGGATTGCTGTTTGCACGCGACATATGCTGATTGAAATGCGACGCCGTTCCTTGACATCGCCGTCATCACGCCCGCTAGGCCGGGCCAGTTCATGAACCCAGCGTCTGCCGGACCGCTTTCGCCCAGCCGGCGAGCTTGGCCGCCCGCGCTTTGGCGTCGATTTTCGGCGAAAACCGCCGGTCAAGCGCCCAGGTTTTGGCAAAGCCCTTCTGGTCCGGCCACACGCCGCCCGCCTGCGCCGCCAGCCACGCCGCGCCGAGCGCGGTCGTCTCCATTATTGTCGGCCGGTCCACCGGCGCGTCGAGAATGTCGGCGAGCCGCTGCATTGTCCAGTCAGAAGCGACCATGCCGCCGTCGACGCGCAGGACGGTGGATTTGCCGGAGCCTTTCCAGTCCTTCTTCATGGCGGTCAGGAGGTCATTCGTCTGGTAGGCCACCGCTTCCAGAGCCGCTTTGGCAAATTCGGCGGGCCCTGAATTGCGGGTGAGGCCGAAGACCGCGCCCCGCGCCTCCGCGTTCCAATAGGGCGCGCCGAGGCCGACAAAGGCGGGGACGAGATAGACGTCCTGGCTGGGATCAGCGCTTTCGGCGAGCTTGCCGGTTTCGCTGGCGGTCATGATGATTTTCATCCCGTCGCGCAGCCATTGCACCGCCGCGCCCGCAATGAAAATTGAGCCTTCGAGCGCATAGGTGGTCTTGCCGTTCAGCCGGTAGGCGATGGTGGTAAGCAGCCGGTTCTTCGAGCGCACCATGTCCGCGCCGGTGTTCAGCATGGCGAAACAGCCGGTGCCATAGGTCGATTTCATCATGCCGGTTTCAAAACAGGCCTGCCCGATGGTCGCCGCGTGCTGATCGCCGGCGACGCCGCGGATTGGAATCTCCGCGCCGAACAACGATTTTTCTGAGACGCCGTAATCATCGGCGCAGTCCTTGACCTGCGGCAGCATGGCGGCGGGGATGCGCAGGATTTTCAGAAGCTCCGCGTCCCATTCATTCTTGGCGATATTGTAAATGAGCGTGCGCGAGGCGTTTGTCGCGTCTGTGGCATGGACCTTGCCGCCAGTTAGCCGCCAGATAAGAAAAGCGTCGATCGTGCCAAAGAGCAGTTCGCCCTTCTCGGCCCGTTTCCGCGCCCCCGGAACTTTGCCGAGCAGCCAGCACAGTTTGGTCCCGGAGAAATAGGGGTCGAGCAGCAGTCCGGTCTTGCGCGTGAACAGCGGCTCCTGCCCCTGCTTTTTCAGCTTGGCGCACATAGCCGAAGTGCGCCGGTCCTGCCAGACAATGGCGTTATGAATCGGCTTGCCGGTGGCCCTGTCCCAGACCACGACCGTCTCGCGCTGGTTGGTAATGCCCATTGCCGCGATCTGGCCGGCCTCAATGTCCGCCTTCTTCATCGCGCCTTTGACGGTTGTCACGACGCTCTTCCAGATTTCCTCTGGATCATGCTCCACCCAGCCGGAGGCCGGGAAAATCTGGGTGAACTCTTTCTGCGCGCTGCCGGTGATCGTGCGATTTTTGTCGAATACAATTGCGCGCGACGAGGTTGTTCCCTGGTCGATCGCTAAAATGAAATCCGCCATGGTCCCCTCCCAACGCCTGCGTCTTTAATGTCGCGCGGAAGCCATGAACTTTTCAAGCGCCTCGGCGTCTGCCTTGCCCGTCACCAGTCCGGCCTTGGTGCGCCGCCAAAGCACATCCTCCGCCGTCACCGCCCATTCATGCGCCATCAGATAGCGGACCTCCGCTTCCGTGACCACCGGCCCAAACTTTTCGCCGAGCGCCTCGGAGGATGTTGCCGCGCCGAGTAAGACCCGCGCCCGCGTGCCGTAAAGTCGCACTAGCCGCGTGGCGGCGCTGTCGCTCAGGAAGGCGAAATCCCGCCGCAGTTTGGCCACTTGCGCCCCAAAGCCCGACACTGGAAAATCGCCGCCGGGCAGCGTCGCGGTCTTTGTCCATTTCGCGCCCTTGGGGCCGAGCACTTCAGCGATTTTTTCCAAAGCCGATTCCGCCAGCCGCCGGAATGTCGTGATCTTGCCGCCGAATATATTCAGGACAACAGGCTCGCCCGGTCCGCCCTCGAGCTTCAGCACATAATCACGCGTCGCTTCCTGCGCCTTGGATGCGCCGTCATCATAGAGCGGGCGCACGCCGGAATAGGTCCAGACAATGTCGCGCCGCCGAACGTCATTTTTGAAATATTCGCTCGCCGCCGCGCACAGATAGTCGATCTCACCGTCGGTGATTTTCACATCCTTCGGATCGCCCTCGTAATCACGGTCGGTGGTGCCGATCAGCGTGAAATCCTGCTCATAGGGAATGGCGAAAATGATGCGGCCGTCGCCGTTCTGGAAAATGTAGCATTTATCATGCTCGAACATGCGCTTGACGACGATGTGGCTGCCCTGCACCAAGCGGACATTGTGCACATCATTGCGCCCCATCGCGCCGGAGATAACCTCGTCCACCCATGGCCCGCCGGCGTTCGCGAGCATTCTGGCCCGCACGGTTTCTTCCTTGCCCGAGAGTGCGTCGCGGACAATGACGGCCCAAGTGCCGCTTTCGCGTTTGGCCGACACGACCTTGGTGCGCGTTCGGATGATTGCGCCCCGGTCAGCGGCGTCGCGGGCATTCAGCGCCACAAGACGGGCGTCATTAACCCAGCAGTCTGAATATTCGAACGCCTTGGAGAACAGCGGCTTGAGCGGAACGCCTGAAATATCCGAGTGCATGTCCAATGTGCGCGTGGACGGCAAAAGCTTTCGGCCGCCGATATAGTCGTAAATGAACAGGCCAAGCCGCAGGAACCAGGCGGGGCGCAGGCCTCTATGGTGCGGCAGCACGAAACGCAGCGGCCAGATGATGTGCGGCGCGCTCGCCCACAGCACCTCGCGCTCCATCAGCGATTCGCGCACGAGGCGGAACTCGTAATGCTCCAGATAGCGCAGGCCGCCATGAATGAGCTTGGTGGACCAGGACGAAGTGCCGGACGCCAGATCATTCATCTCGGCGAGAAACACCGAATAGCCGCGTCCCGCCGCGTCGCGGGCGATGCCGCAGCCATTGATGCCGCCGCCGATGATGAAAAGATCGTGCACCTTTCCGTTCATGCTACCTGCTTTATGCTGCTTGCGCTTTTGCCTGTTCTTCGGCGACAATTATCTCAACATCATTGGCCGCGCAGATTGCGGCGAATTCCGGCGGCGGCGGCGCGTCGGTGACGAACACGTCAACCATGGCGATTTCCGCGATGCGCACCGGGGCTGTGCGTTCAAATTTCAGGCTGTCAGCCACCAGTATTGTTTTGCGCGCATGTTCGATGATGGCCTGCGAGACCTTCACTTCGCGAAAGTCAAAATCAAGGATCGAGCCGTCGCGGTCGATGGCGGACGCGCCGATGACGGCGAAGTCCACCTTGAACTGCTTGATGAAATCGACTGTCGCCTCGCCCATGATGCCACCGTCCGAATGGCGCACCACGCCGCCTGCGATGACAACCTCCGCCGAGGGCGCATCGCGCAGGATGTTGGCGACATTGATATTGTTGGTGATGGCCATAATGCCCTGATGCCGCCGCAGCGCCAGCGCCACCTGCTCGGTTGTCGTGCCGATATTGAGAATGATCGAGGAATTGTCGGGAATAAGCCTGGCCGCCGCCGCGCCAATCAGCTGTTTGCTATCGGCGGCGAGCGTGCGCCGCGCATCATAGGCGAAATTGGTGACGCCGGACGGATAGACCGCGCCGCCATGGATGCGCTGCAGAAGCTGGCGGTCGCACAGATCGTTCAAATCCTTGCGGATTGTCTGCGGCGTCACATCAAAATAGGCTGACAGCCATTCGACATCGACGCGGCCTCGTTGGCGCGCAAGATCAAGAATGTCCGTCAGGCGCGGATGCAGCGGCTCCAATTCATTTCCCTCTCAATTTTCGTTTTTTTTCATATTCAGCCGATAAATCCTCATTTGGCAAGAAAAAAACGAAAATGACGCAAAGTCGTTTAGCGAATTTTTTCTCTTGACGTTCGTCTGGTTTCATTTCAACATCTAAACGCCCATGGTTAACGGGTTCGGCTTCGGGAGATGCCGAGGGCATTCTGGCGAGAGACGCAACGGAGGAGACGTTCAATGAAAAGGCACCTTTTGGTGTCAGCGGCAGCGATTGCGCTGTTTGCTGCAACCGGATCAGCGCGGGCCGATGAGGCCGCAGCGCAAAAATGGATCGACAGCGAATTCCAGCCGTCGACGCTTTCCAAGGAAGACCAGTTGAAGGAAATGCAGTGGTTCATCAAAGCCGCTGAGCCCTTCAAGGGCATGGAAATCAACGCGCTGTCGGAGGGCATTCCGACGCACACATATGAGTCAACTGTCCTCACCAAGGCCTTCGAGGAAATCACCGGCATCAAGGTCAACCACCAGATCCTCGGCGAGGGCGAAGTGGTGCAGGCCGTGCAGACGCAGATGCAGACCAACCGCAATCTCTATGACATTTATGTCAACGATTCTGACCTGATCGGCACGCATTCGCGCCTGCAGCTCGCGGTCAACCTGACCGACTTCATGGCGGGCGAAGGCAAGGACGTGACCAATCCCGGTCTGGACCTCGCCGACTTCATGGGCATCAAGTTCACCACCGGCCCGGACGGCAAGCTCTATCAGCTGCCCGACCAGCAGTTTGCCAACCTATACTGGTTCCGCAAGGATTGGTTCGACCGTCAGGATCTGAAAGACAAGTTCAAGGCCAAATACGGCTATGAGCTCGGCGTGCCGGTCAACTGGTCCGCCTATGAGGACATCGCGCAGTTCTTCCATGACGATGTCAAGGAAATCGACGGAGTGCCGATCTATGGCCACATGGATTACGGCAAACGCGCGCCTGACCTTGGCTGGCGCATGACCGACGCCTGGCTGTCGATGGCCGGCACCGGCACTGCGGGCGAGCCCAACGGCGTGCCGATCGACGAATGGGGCATCCGCATGGAGAAGGGCTCTTGTAATCCGGTCGGCTCCTCGGTCTCGCGTGGCGGTGAGGCCAATGGTCCCGCCTCGGTCTACGCCATTGCCAAGTGGGACGAGTGGCTGAGAAAGTATGCGCCGCCGAGTGCGGCCGACATGGACTTCTTCCAATCGCTGCCGGCGCTGGCGCAGGGCAACGTGGCCCAGCAGATATTCTGGTACACGGCCTTCACCGCCAACATGGTGGCGCCTAAGTCCGACGGAAACAACACGGTGGATGATTCCGGCACGCCGCTTTGGCGCATGGCTCCGTCACCGCACGGACCTTACTGGAAAGAGGGCCAGAAGGTTGGATATCAGGACGTTGGATCATGGACGATCCTCAAATCCACGCCTGCCGACCGCGCCAAAGCCGCATGGCTTTATGCGCAGTTCGCTGTGTCCAAAACCGTCGATGTGAAGAAGAGCCAGGTTGGCCTCACCTTCATCCGCGACTCCACCGTGCGTCACCAGAGCTTCACCGACCGCGCGCCGAAACTCGGCGGCCTGGTGGAATTCTACCGCTCGCCCGACCGCGTGCGCTGGTCGCCGACGGGCATCAATGTGCCGGACTATCCGAAGCTGGCGCAGATCTGGTGGCAGCAGATCGGCGATGTGAACTCCGGCGCGTTCACCCCGCAGCAGGCCATGGACCGTCTTGCAGAAGAGATGGACATCACCATGTCCCGCATGCAGGCGGCCGACGAGGCTAACAAGACCTATGGCGGCTGCGGCCCGCGGCTGAACGAGCCCAAGGACGCCGCCGAATGGCTTGGCAAACCCGACGGACCAAAGGCCAAGCTCGAGAACGAAAAAGAGCAGGGCGTCACCGTTGCCTATGACGAGCTGATCAAACAGTGGTCAATGGCCAAATAAGGCTGGATCACCTGTCAAGATTTCCCGGGATGTGCTACTCCCCACCTCCCGGGATTTCGCTCACTTACCACATTTGATTTTTTCACCCGGGGCATGCGCGGCAACCATGACGCTTGAATTGAAACACATATCCAAACGGGTGGGCGCCGACACGCACATCCACCCGACGGATTTGAAGCTGGAGCGGGGCTCGTTCAATATTCTGCTGGGCACGACGCTCGCAGGAAAGACCACGCTGATGCAGCTGATGGCCGGGATATCCAAGCCGACCGGCGGCGAAATCTGGTTTGA
>JANMMM010000128.1:0-11207 GCA_031373225.1 Phyllobacteriaceae bacterium
ACGCTGATGCAGCTGATGGCCGGGATATCCAAGCCGACCGGCGGCGAAATCTGGTTTGACGGCAAGGACGTGACTAAGACCTCCGTGCAGAAGCGCAATGTGTCGGTCGTCTATCAGCAGTTCATCAACTACCCGAATTACAATGTTTTTGAAAACATCGCCTCGCCGCTGCGCGTGCAGGGCATGGCCGACAGCGAAATCAAGAGCCGCGTCGGCAAGTTCGCCGACCTTTTGCGCCTCACTCCCATGCTCGGCCGCAAGCCGTCCGAACTCTCCGGCGGCCAGCAGCAGCGCACCGCTTTGGCCCGCGCATTGGTGAAGGACGCCGACCTCGTCCTGCTCGACGAGCCGCTCGCAAACCTCGATTTCAAGCTGCGTGAGGAATTGCGCGAGGACCTGCCACGGCTTTTCCATGACCGCGACTGCATCGTGGTCTATGCCACGACTGAGCCCACTGAAGCGCTGTTGTTCGGCGGTTCGACGGCGGCGATGAATGAGGGCCGCGTCACGCAGTTCGGCCCGACTGGGGAGATTTACCGCAAGCCGCAGGATTTGACCACGGCCCGCGTCTTTTCCGAACCGCCGATGAATGTGGCAAAGGTCACAAAGTCGGGAAAAAAGTTCTCTCTCGACGGGGTCATTAACTGGGAAGCCGCAGGCAGTCTCGCCGCGCTGGCGGACGGCGAATACACATTCGGCGTCAGGCCGCATCATGTCCTGCCGGAGAAATCTTCCGCATCGTCCATTAAGGTCGACGGCAAGGTGAAGGTCACGGAACTGTCCGGCTCGGAAAGCATCATCCATTTCGACATGCTGGGAAACCCCTGGGTGTCGCTGACGCACGGCATCCATGCCTTCAGCGCCGGCGAGAAGGCCGAACTCTATATGGACGTGGCGCGCGGATTCTATTTTGGCCCCGACGGCCGCTTGATCGAGGCTTAGGCGATGGCGAAAATCACCCTTAATGACCTGCGCCATTCCTACATGGCGGACCCGAAAGTTCCGGCGGACTACGCCCTGAAAAAGCTCGATGTGGAATGGCGCGACGGCGGCGCCTATGCGCTGCTGGGGCCGTCCGGCTGCGGCAAGACCACGCTCTTAAACATCATTTCCGGCCTCTTAATTCCAAGCCATGGCCAGGTTCTGTTCGGCGACCGTGACGTGACCAAGCTGCCAACCGACGAGCGCAACATTGCGCAGGTGTTCCAATTCCCGGTCGTCTACGACACGATGAGCGTCTACGACAATCTCGCGTTCCCACTGCGCAACCGGGGCGTATCCGAAGACCAGGTTGACAAGCGCGTCCGCATCATCGCCGAGATGACCGATCTTACCGGCATGCTGAAACAGCGCGCCTCCGGCCTCTCGGCGGACGGCAAGCAGAAAATTTCGCTTGGCCGCGGCCTGGTGCGCGAGGATGTCAACGTCATCATGTTCGACGAGCCGCTGACCGTTATAGATCCGCACTTGAAATGGCTGCTTCGCTCCAAGCTGAAGGAGCTGCATCAGAGGCTCGGCACGACGATGATCTATGTGACGCATGACCAGACCGAGGCGCTGACCTTCGCCGATCAGGTCGTTGTGATGAAAGACGGCGAGGTGGTGCAGATCGGCACGCCGGTCGAGCTGTTCGAAAAACCGCGTCACACATTCGTCGGCCATTTCATCGGCTCGCCCGGCATGAACATCATGCCGTGCAATGTGAAAGGCGGCGAGGTCGCGGTTGGCGGCACGGCGATCAGTGTGGACAATGCCTCGGCGCTGAGCGGCAAGAGCGGCGCATTTGAACTTGGCGTGCGCCCGGAATTCACGACCTTCGCCAAGTCCGGCCTTCCGGTGCAGATATCGAAGGTGACCGACACGGGCCGCAGCCGCATTGTCGATGCGCGCCATGACGGGCGCTCGATCAAGCTTCTGGTCGAAGAGGGGCAGCTGATCCCGGACGGATCGGCCTTCCTCGCCTTCGATAAGGCGCATGCGCAGGTTTACGCCGACGGCTGGCTGGTGGAGTAGATCATGAACAAGACCGTCAATCAGAAAGCCTGGTTCCTCGTCCTGCCCGTCATCATTCTGGTCGCCTTCAACGCGATCATTCCGCTGATGACCGTGGTGAATTACTCGCTGCAGGAGACCTTCGGCGACAACACGTTTTTCTGGTCCGGCGTGCGCTGGTATGAGGACATCCTGCACTCGCCGCGCTTCTGGGCCTCGCTCGGACGCCAGCTGTTTTTCACCTTCACCATCTTGTTCATTGAAGTGCCTCTCGGCGTCGCCATTGCCCTGACCATGCCGAAAAAAGGCCCGTGGGTTTCGGTCTGCCTTGTCCTCATGTCGCTGCCGCTGCTCATTCCGTGGAACGTCGTCGGCGCGATGTGGAACATTTTCGCCCTGCCGGACATCGGCCTGCTCGGCAACTGGCTGAACGCCGTCGGCTTTGATTTCAACTTTACGCGCCAGACCGGCGATGCCTGGTTCACCCTGATCACCATGGATGTCTGGCACTGGACGTCGTTGGTGGTGCTGCTCGCCTATGCCGGCCTCGTCTCGATCCCGGACGCCTATTATCAGGCAGCTCTTATTGACGGGGCCTCGAAGTGGAAAATCTTCCGCTTCATCCAGCTGCCAAAAATGAAGCGCGTTCTGACCATCGCCATCCTGCTGCGCTTCATGGACTCGTTCAACATCTACACCGAGCCGAAAGTGCTGACCGGCGGCGGGCCCGGCAATGCGACGACCTTGCTTTCCATCGACCTCGACAAGATCGCGCTCGGCCAGTTCGACCTCGGCCCGGCCGGCGCCATGTCGCTGATCTATTTCCTCATCATTTTGCTCACCAGCTGGATTTTCTACACGCTGATGATGCGCAACGAAGAACAATAGGAGGGGCCGGTGCGCATTTCAAAATGGCTGGTGCCTTCGCTTTATATCCTGTTCCTGATGCTGCCGATTTATTGGCTCGTCTCAATGTCGTTCAAGACGACCAATGAAATCCTGCGCGGCTTCTCGCTGTTTCCGCAGGAATTCACGCTGGAGAATTACGCCAAGATTTTCTCCGATCCGACCTGGTATTGGGGCTACCTCAACTCGCTCGCCTATGTGTCGATGAACACAGTTCTTTCGGTGGCCGTCGCGCTGCCTGCGGCCTATGCCTTCTCGCGCTACCGCTTCCTCGGCGACAAGCATCTGTTCTTCTGGCTCTTGACCAACCGCATGGCCCCCGCCGCCGTCTTCGCGCTGCCGTTCCTGCAGCTTTATTCATCCATCGGCCTGTTCGACACATATTTGGCCGTGGCCTTGGCGCACACGCTGTTCAACGTGCCGCTCGCCGTCTGGATTCTGGAAGGGTTCATGTCGGGCGTGCCGAAGGAGCTGGACGAAACCGCCTATGTTGACGGCCATTCGTTCCCGAGCTTCTTCTTCAAAATCTTCCTGCCGACAATCGCGGCGGGCATCGGCGTCGCCAACTTCTTCTGCTTCATGTTCTCATGGGTGGAGCTGCTGCTGGCGAAGACCCTCACCTCGGTGGCGGCCAAGCCCATCGCCGCTGTGATGACGCGAACATCGTCGACATCGGGCTATGAGCTCGGCCTTCTCGCCGCCGCCGGCTCTCTCACCATAATCCCCGGCGCCATCGTCATCTGGTTCGTCCGCAACTATATCGCCAAGGGCTTCGCCCTTGGCCGCGTGTAAGGAGATCATCATGGGTCTGTCATGGATGGCCTGGACCTGGCCGACCGCCGCCTTCTTCATCTTCGTGGCGCTCGCCATCGCCTCGATGGGCCTGTGGGAATATAGAAGCCCCGGCGGCGGCCCGCGCCATGGATTGTTCGGTCTCGACACAACGCGCGGCGACCGCCTGTTCATCTCGCTGCTCGGCTCGGCCTTCATCTTTCTCGCCTGGCTCGGCCTCTACGGCACGCCGCTCTGGGGCGGGCTGGCGATTGCGGTCGCCTGGCTGGTGTTTGTGTTCAGGAAAGTTTGAGAGGGCAAAGCGGTAAACCTGGACTGCCGCAATGAAAGAGCCCTGTATCCCGCGCGCAAAACAGACCTGCGCCTCGATTGGAACCGGAACGGGTGCCTGCAGCTGACGCAAGGGCCCCCCTAATGCCAAACCTGTTCAGTCTTCGGCAATATCCTCGGACCAAAGCTCCGGTTTTTCATTGATGAAGCGCGTCATCAGGGCAATGCAGTCCGGATCATCGGCGATGATCACTTCCACGCCGCGCGAGCGCAGGAACTCCTCGTTGCCACCAAAGGTCGTGTTCTCTGCGATCACGACGCGGGGAATGCCGAACTGCACGACGGTGCCCGAACACATCATGCAGGGGCTGAGCGAGGTGTAGAGCGTCGTGTCGCGGTAAGTCTTCTGGCGACCGGCCTTGCGCAGCGCGTCCATCTCGCCGTGCGCGATCGGATCGCTGCCCTGCACCCGCTGGTTCCGTCCCTGCGAGACCAGCGAGTCTCCGCGCGCCAGCACCGAGCCGATGGGGCAGCCGCCTTCATCAAACCCGGCTTTCGCCTCGTCAAAAGCGATGCGCAGAAATTTCCGATCTGTGTCTGTGAGCATTTCGTGTATCCTGTTTGGCAAGATGTTGCGCAGGCGGGAATGTTGGCGCGGCTGCGCCGCATTTGCAACAGCAAGAAGCTGCGCCGAGGATTCTCAACAGGAGAAATTTTTACCATATGGACAAGAACCGCGCCAGGTGTAGTATTCCAAAAAAGTGCAGAGACTCTAGTTTGAGGGGACGATCATGAGCAACAACATTTTCCGCACCAGCCGCCGCGAACTGTTGAAATATTCCGCCGCGGGCGCTGTTCTGCCGTTCCTCCCGCAGTTCGCCCAGGCAGCCGGCCCGATCAAAACCGCCGCCATCTACACCGTGCCGGTCGAGCAGCAATGGGTCAGCCGCATCCACAAGGCGGCGAACGCCGCCAAAGAGCGCGGCGACATTGAATATGTGTTTTCCGAGAAAGTCTCGAACACCGACTATGAGCGCGTCATGCGCGAATATTGTGAGGCGGGGCATCAGATGATCGTCGGCGAAGCCTTTGCGGTGGAGGATGCGGCGCGCGCCGTCGCCAAAGACTATCCGGACCGGGCATTCCTGATCGGCTCGTCCTTCAAGCCGGACGCCGCAGCCGCGCCGAATTTCGCTGTGTTCGACAATTATATTCAGGACGCGTCATACCTTTCCGGCCTTGTCGCCGGCGCGCTGACAAAATCCGGCAATATCGGCATGGTCGGCGGCTATCCGATTCCGGAAGTCAACCGGCTGATGAACGCGTTCGTGGCAGGCGTGCGCGAAGTGCGGGCCGACTCCAAATTCCAGGTCGCCTTCATCGGCTCATGGTTTGATCCGCCAAAAGCCAAGGAGACGGCGCTCGCCCAGATCGACGCGGGGGCGGACCTGCTCTATGCCGAGCGTTTCGGCGTCTCGGACGCCGCCAAGGAAAAGGGCGTCCTGTCTGTTGGCAATGTCATCGACACGCAGGCGGACTATCCGGACACTGTCGCCGCCTCGGCGCTCTGGCATTTCGAGCCGACACTTGACGCCGCCATCGCCGCCATCAAAGGCAGCGCCTTCAAGGCCGAGGATTACGGGCAGTATTCCCTCATGAAAGCAGGCGGCTGCTCGCTGGCGCCGCTCGGCACTTTTGACGGAAAGGTACCGGCGGAGATCAAGGCGAAGATCGCCGAGAAGGAAGCGGCCATCAAAGCGGGCACATTCGCGGCGGTCGTAGACGACAGCGAACCCAAGTCCTCCTGACGCGATGACGGGTGAAGAAAGAGCCGGGCAGGAGGAAGTGCTCCGGCTTTCTGGCGTCACCAAGCGCTTCGGCGCGCTCTTGGCCAATGACAATGTATCGCTGCGCCTTGCGCGCGGCGAAATTGTCGGGCTGCTCGGCGAGAATGGCGCGGGCAAAACCACATTGATGAACATACTCTTCGGCCACTATGTCGCCGATGGGGGTTCCATCGAAGTCAATGGCGAGCCGCTGACGCCGGGCTCTCCCGGCGCGGCGCTGAAAGCGGGCATCGGGATGGTGCACCAGCATTTCACGCTGGCGGACAATCTGCCGGTTCTGGACAATATTATTCTTGGAACTGAAGCGCTCTTCGCGCTTTCATCCAACCGGCGCGGCGCCCGTGCCCGCATCGCGCAGCTTGGCGCGGATTTCGGTCTTGCCATCAATCCAAACGCCGCCGTATCCAGTCTTTCGGTCGGCGAGCGGCAGCGGGTGGAAATTCTCAAGGCGCTTTACCGCAACGCGCGCATCCTCATTCTTGACGAGCCGACCGCCGTTTTGACGCCGCAGGAGAGCGCGGCGCTCTTTGACACGCTCAAACGGTTCTCCCAAACGGGCCTGTCGATTATTTTCATTTCCCACAAGCTTGGGGAAATCATGGCGGCGTGCAGCAGGGTGGCGATCTTGCGTTCCGGGAAACTCGTTGCTGACCGCAGTGTTGAGAGCTCGACGCGCGGAGAACTCGCTGAACTGATGGTCGGACACAAGGTCGCGTCCGCAAAGGCGGAGCCACAGGAAGCCGGGCCGGTTCTGCTTTCGCTTGAGAATGTTTTGGCGCGGCGCGGAAGTCTTGCGCTGGAGGACGTTTCACTTGATCTGAAAGCCGGACAGATTCTCGGCATTGCAGGGGTTTCCGGCAATGGCCAGAGCCTGCTTGCGGACATGGTTTCCGGACTTCTGCCACCAATGTCTGGAGCGCTGAAGCTCAATGGCGCCGAGCTTTGGCACTTGAGCCCGGCAAAGATGGTGGCGCATGGAATTGCCCGCATCCCGGAGGACCGGCACACTGAAGGCCTGATCGGCGACATGAGCGTGACGGAGAATGTGGTGCTCGAGTCTTACCGCTCAAGCCGCATTTCAAGGCGCGGATTCATTGACTGGGCCAAAGCACTCCGTTTCGCTGCGGACATCATCGAAAGCTATGATGTCAAATGCCCGGGCCCAGAGGCGAAGGTCCGGCTGCTTTCCGGCGGCAATATGCAGAAGCTCATTCTTGGGCGCGTCATGTCCAATGCGCCCTCGATTGTTCTGGCCAACCAGCCAACGCGCGGGCTGGATATAGGCGCGGTGAATTATGTGCATGAGCGGCTGCTTGCCGCGCGGCGCCGGGGCGCGGCAATCCTGCTCATTTCCGAAGACCTTGAAGAGCTTCTCGCCCTGTCCGATGCGGTCAGCGTCATGTTCCGGGGGCAGCTGTCTGCGCCTGTGACGCGGGCTGTGACGACCATTGCGGCACTCGGCCTGATGATGGCGGGGCAGGGCTTTGGAGGGGAGATGCGTCATGCGTCTTGAAAGCCGCAGCACCCGCCCGCTTGCGCTGCTGGTCGGGTATCCGTTGATCGCCCTGCTTTTCGCCAGTCTGTTCTGCGCCATGCTGGTCATGCTCGCCGGCGCTTCGCCCTTCTCGGTGTTTGGCCTGATGGCCAAGGGGGCGGCGGGGTCGCAGTTTGCATTCCTCGAAACCCTGACCCGCGCCACGCCGCTGATCTTTACCGGCCTCGCCGCCGCCGTCGCCTTCCGCGCCAAGCTCTGGAACATTGGCGGCGAGGCGCAGCTTTATGCCGGGGCGGTGATGACGGCAGTTCTGGGCACTGGAGCGCTGCAGCTTCCCACGCCGCTGCTGCTTCCAATTCTCATCATTGCGGCCATGCTGGCGGGGGCGGTGATGCTGTCTGTGCCGGCCTTTCTCAAAACACGCTTTGGCGTGGACGAAGTTGTGACGACGCTGCTCTTTAATTTCATCATGATCTTGTTCGTCAGCATGCTGCTGGAAGGTGTGTTGAAAGACCCTGCGGGCCTCGGCTGGCCGCAATCGAAGAAGGTGATCAGTGAGGCTGTTCTGCCAAAGCTGATCGCGGGCAAGCGGCTGCATTTTGGATTTGTCATTGCCCTTGCGGCGGCGCTGGCGGTATGGATCATCGACCGGAAATCCGCGCTTGGCTATGAGATGCGCGCCGTAGGTTTCAACGCGAAAGCGGCGCGGTTCGCTGGCATTCCAGTCAACCGCGTGCTGGCTAAAACCGCGCTGCTGTCGGGTGGCCTTGCCGGACTGGCCGGGTTCTCCGAAGTTGCAGGATTGAAGGGCAATCTGACGCTCGATCTGTCTCCAGGCTTTGGCTATACGGGCATCGTCGTCGCCATGCTCGCCATGCTGCATCCGCTCGGCGTCGTGGCCGCAGCGATCTTCGTCGCCGCAGTCTTTGTCGGGGCGGATGCGATGAGCCGCAGCGCCGGGGTGCCGAGCTACATTGCGCAGGTCATGGTCGCCGCCTCGCTTCTATCCATGGTCACAGCCATGATGCTGACGCGCTTCCGCATAAGGTGGAACTGAGCCCATGCAGGCGATTGAAATCCTCTTCACCGCATCGCTCTGGGCCGCCGCCATCCGCATCGCCTCGCCGCTTATCTTCGCCACGCTCGGCGAACTGATCTGCGAGCGGGCGGGCGTGCTCAATCTCGGCATAGAAGGCATCATGACGGCCGGCGCTTTCTCCGGCTGGCTCACTGTCTATCTGGGCGGCGACCTGTGGCTGGGCGTCGCCGTAGCAGCGCTGACGGGCGCGCTGTTCGGCCTTCTGCACGCTGTGCTCGTTGTGCCGCTCGGCCTGTCCCAGCATGTGACCGGCATCGGCATCACGCTGCTCGCCTCCTCGCTGTCATACTACATTTACCGGCTTGCCCTGCCCGAGGTGACATCGCCGCCGAAGATCGAGCCGTTTCAAAGCTGGAGCGTGCCGTATCTGTTCGACATTCCAATCATCGGCGAGGCGCTGTTCCGCCAGACGCCGCTGACCTATCTGGCCTTCGCCGCCGTCGCTCTGACCGCATGGTTTCTCTACCGCACGCCGCTGGGCCTCGCCGTGCGCACCGCCGGAGAAAACCCGATGGCGGTCGAGGCGCAGGGCATTGATGTCAACCGGATCCGGATCGGCGCCGTGATAGCGGGCAGCGCCTTGATGGGTGTTGGCGGGTCTTTCCTCACCCTGTCTGCCTTCAATTCCTTCTTCTTCGAAATGGTCAATGGCCGCGGCTGGATTTGTATTGCGCTCGTCGTCTTTGGCTCGTGGCGTCCGGGCAAAGCGCTGTTGGGCGCGGTATTGTTCGGCGCGTTCGACGCCTACCAGCTGCGGCTGCAGCAATTGGCGGGCGGTTATGTTCCCTATCAGCTTTTCCTGATGCTGCCCTTTGTGCTGTCCATCATCGCGCTCGTCATTATGTCACGCCGCGCCGCTTATCCGCAGGCGCTGATGACGCCATACAGAAGGGGCGAGCGGTAAGGAGAAGGGGCCGCGCGCGCGTGAGCTGAAACGAGGCCATCCCGCGCGTGACTGCGTGGCAGGTGCGTGACTTTTCCCCAGGCGATCAGCGGTTTCCAGTGTGTTTCAAATTTTGATGGAGGCGCTTCCTGCATGAACTTGGCGGCAGGACCAGGGCAGAGAAGACGCTCATGCGGCCCGCGCCACCCATTCGCCCGGAATCCGGTAGGAGATGGCTTCGGCCAGATGAATGCGCCCGACCTGTTCCGCCTCGTCAAGATCAGCCAGCGTCCGCGCCACCTTCAATATGCGGTGATAGGCGCGGGCGGAAAATCTTAGCTGCGCGCTTGCATCCGCCAAGAGCGCCGCGCCGCCCGCATCGGGCGCGGCGATTTCCTCAATCATCGCCGCCGAACACTGCGTGTTTGTGGAGATTCCGGGCAGCCCGCGCTTTTCAAACCGCTCCCGCTGTATCTGCCGCGCCCGCGCAACCCGCTTGGCGACAGTTTCGCTCGTTTCAGGCTTGTTAGGACGGATCAGATCACTGGGCGTCAGGGCCGGAACCTCCACCCGCAAGTCGATGCGGTCCATCATCGGCCCGGAAATGCGCGCCTGATAGTCGCTCTGGCAGCGCGGGCCTCGCGCGCAGGTCATGCCGGGCTCGCCCGCCATGCCGCACCGGCACGGGTTCATCGCGGCAATCAGCTGAAACCGCGCCGGATAGGAGACCCGGTGATTGACCCGCGCGATCATGCAGTCGCCGGTCTCCAGCGGCTGGCGCAGCGAATCCAGCACCTGCGGGGTGAATTCGGGAAATTCGTCGAGAAACAGCACGCCATTATGCGCCAGCGACACTTCGCCGGGCCGCGCCCGGGTTCCGCCGCCGACCATCGCCGCCATCGACGCCGAATGATGCGGCGCGCGGAAGGGGCGGCGCAGCGAGAGTTTGCCGTCCGACAATTCGCCCGCCACGGAGGCAATCATCGAGGCTTCCAAAAGCTCCTTTGGCGACAGCGGCGGCAGGATTGAGGGCAGCCGCTGCGCCAGCATGGATTTGCCGGAGCCGGGCGGCCCGATCATCAACAGGTTATGTCCGCCCGCCGCCGCCACTTCCAGCGCCCGCTTGGCGGTCTCCTGCCCCTTGCAGTCGGCCAGATCGAGAAAATCCTCGCTCTGCGGCCGCACCGCCGGCTCCGGCCGCCGCAGAACCTGCGTGCCGCGGAAATGGTTGGCGAGCGCAATCAGGCTGCGCGGCGCGATAATTTCCATGTCATCGCCCGCCCAAGCCGCCTCCGGTCCGCATTCATGCGGGCAGATCAGGCCCTTACCCAAAGCGTTGGCCCCAATGGCGGCGGGCAGGACACCCGCGACTGGCGCAATGGTCCCGTCAAGCGACAACTCGCCCAATACCACAAACCCCTGCAGCGAATCGCCAGGTATGGCCCCCAAAGCCGCCATCAACCCCAGCGCGATCGGCAGATCATAATGGCTGCCTTCCTTGGGCAGGTCCGCAGGCGCGAGATTGACCGTCACTTTCTTCGGCGGCAATGACAGACCCGACGCATGCAGCGCCGCCTGCACCCGCTCGCGGCTTTCCGCGACCGCCTTGTCGCCCAGCCCGACAATGTGCATGTTCGGTTTGCCTGGCCCAAGCATGACCTGCACATCGACCGGCACCGCCTCGATCCCCTCAAACGCAATCGTGCTCACGCGCGCAACCATCATCCGTCCCCGCAATGCCTGCAACCAAGCCGCACTTGGTTGCAAATTCTCAGTGCCGAAATCAAATAAGCACACTTTAACGCGCATGAAAAGAACAAAAATAGAACTTATTAACGGCAAAAGTGCAGTCAGGTTGCAAGCCGTTGAAAAAGAAGAACAAACGTTCTGTTTCGTCTCAAGCGGACCTGCGCTTTTCCACCG
>JANMMM010000132.1:0-8299 GCA_031373225.1 Phyllobacteriaceae bacterium
GAAATCGTCCCGACCCGCCGGAATGTCGCCATGGCCCTTCGCAGCTTGTCGGCCTCGGGCGGTGTGAACCCGGCGCCCACGATTGCAATCTGCATCGCCTGCTCCTGAAAAAGCGGCACGCCCAGCGTCCGCTCCAGCACCGCCTCCAGCGCTTTCGACGGATAGGTCACCGGCTCCAGCCCCTGGCGGCGCTTCAGGTACGGATGCACCATGCCGCCCTGGATCGGGCCGGGGCGTACGATGGCCACCTCAATGACGAGATCGTAGAAAGTCGTGGGTTTGAGGCGCGGCAGCATCGACATCTGCGCCCGGCTCTCGACCTGAAACTCGCCGGCGGACTCCGCCCGGTGCAGCATCCGGTAGACGGACGCGTCTTCCTTCGGCAGCGTGTCGAGCGTCAGCTTTTCACCCTTGCCGTCCCAGCCGGGATAGGTTTCGCCGATCATGTCGAACGCCTTGCGGATGCAGGTCAGCATGCCGAGCGCCAGCATGTCGACCTTCAGGATTTTCAGAACCTGCAGATCATCCTTGTTCCATTCGACCACCGTGCGGTCTTCCATCGCGGCGTTCTGAATCGGCACAACATCGTCGAGCCGGTCGCGGGTAATGACAATGCCGCCGACATGCTGCGACAGATGGCGGGGGAAGTCGCGCAGCTCGCGCACCAGCTTCAGGCAGGTCATCAGCCGCGCGTCGGAAAGATCAAGGCCGAGCGAAGCAAGGTCCGCCTCGGTTGTCCCCTTCGACCACCATTGCTGCATTTTCGACAGCGAGGCGATGCGGTCCTCCGAATAGCCGAACGCCTTGCACACATCGCGGATGGCGCTGCGCCTGCGGTAGCAGATCAGCGTCGCGGCCAGCGCGGCGCGGTGGCGGCCGTATTTGTTGTAGACATACTGGATCACCTCCTCGCGCCGCTCATGCTCGAAATCGACGTCAATGTCCGGCGGCTCGTTGCGCTCGGTGGAGATGAACCGGTCGAACAGCAGCGAGGACGTCGCCGGGTTCACCGCCGTCACGCCGAGCACATAGCAGATGGTCGAATTCGCCGCCGACCCGCGCCCCTGACACAGAATGCCGCGCTCTTCGCGGGCGAAGCGGACAATGTCGGCGACGGTGAGGAAATACGGCGCGTAGTTCAGTGTTCTGACGATATCCAGCTCACGCTCCAATGAGGCTCTGACTCCAGCAGGGATGCCCTCCGGATACCGCCGTGCCGCGCCCTGCCATGACAAAGCTTCCAAGGCCGCTTGGGAGGAGGGATAGCCTTCAACGGTCTCGTCCGGATATTGATAGGAAAGCTCATCCAGCGAAAACTTCGCTCCTTCGAGGAAGCGCACCGTCTCCTCCACCGCCTCCGGCGCATCCTTGTAGAGCCGCGCCACCTCCCCGCCCGTTTTCAAATGCCGCTCGGCGTTGGCCGCAAGCAGCCGCCCGGCATTGTCGAGCGTCACCTTCTCGCGGATGCAGGAAATCACATCCATCAGCGCCCGCCGCTCCGGCACATGCTGCAGCGGCTCGCTGGTCGCGATGAGCTTGGCTCCTGTTTCAAGCGCCACTTTCTTCAAAAGCCGCAGCCGCCGCCGGTCCTCGCCGTCGAATGTGAACCGCGCCGCCAGCCAGACTTCGCCGCATGCTTCCCGCACTTTTTCAAGGCAATTCTTCAGAATCTCATCCGGCGCATCACCCGCTTGAATCAAAGGCGTGACAATCGCCTGCAAGCCTTCGCAATGATTCAGGAAATCTCCGAAGTCGAGCCAGCACTCGCCCTTCGGCGCGCGGCGGTTGCCGATGGTCAGGAGCCGGGTGAGGCGGGCGTAGGCGGGGCGGTCTTTCGGGTAGGCGAGAATGTCCGGCGTTGCGTCGCGGAAGACGAGACGCGCGCCGACGGCCAGCGGAAATTCCAGCTCCCTGGCGATGGAATGCGCCCGCACGATTCCGGCCAGCGAGTTGCGGTCGGCGATGCCGATGCCGGCGAGGCCGAGCTCCTTCGCCGTCTCGACCAGCTCCTCGGGATGCGCGGCGGCGCGCAGGAAGGAGAAATTGCTGGCGGCGCAAAGTTCGGCGAACGCGCTCATGCGAACAGCCCGTGCACAAACCAGCGCGGCGCGTCCGCATGGTCCTCGCGGTAGAGCCAGAAGCGGCGGCCCTCAGCGTCCTCGACCCGGTAATAATCGCGGGCGCGTCCATGCGGCGCGCGCAGCCAGTCGGGCATGATCCGCTCCGGCCCTTCGGCCCGCGCCACATCGTGCAGCACCCGCCGCCAGCGGAAGCGCATCGGCGGCCCGTCCGGCATCGAAGCCACGGCCTCCACCGGCTGCGCGCGGGCAAACAGCCGCAGCGGCCGCCGCATCACGCCGTCCGGGGGCGGGGCAGGGGACGCCGCATTTTTCCCGTCCGGCCCGGCCCAGCCGTTCGCCCGCTCCGGCGCATGCACCAGCGTCAGCGCCGGGCGCCCGATCCGCGCCGCTCCGAGCCGCGCGGTGAGCCGGTCGATCAGCCGCGCCTCCGCCTCCGCATCGCGTCCGGCGCGCGGCGCAAGATCGGCGGGGCGCAGAATGATGGGCGCGATTTCAACGGCATCGAGCCGCGCCGCGTCAAAGCCGAACTCGGCGTCGAGCGCTTCGGGTGAAACGGACAGCCGCTCGCGCAACAGCCGCAGCATGATTTTTGGGTCAGCCTCGGCGCGGCTGAGACCGAGCTGAACCGTCCGTGCTCTATTGTCGACGCCGAACAGCGACAGGCGCAGCAGCCTTGCTCCCGAGCCTCTTTCGTCCAGCTGGCCACAAAGGTCAGTGATGAGCGCCTGAGTGACAATCAGCACCGCCTCCATGCTCAAGACCGGCTCGACCAGCCGCCGCAGCGCGAACAGCGGCGGCGGCGGGCGGCGCGGCGTCAATGCCTCCGCCGCGCGGCCCAGCGCCTGATCCAGCCGCAGCATGGCATGCTGACCGGCGCGGGCCGCAAACGGCTGCCGCGGCGCATGCATGATCTGGCCGACAGTTTTGAGGCCCAGCCGCCGCAGCAGCGCTGCCGCCTCCGGCAAAAGCCGCAGCGCCGAAACGGGCAGGGAAGAAAGCGCCTCTTCCAGAGCTTCGCCCTCAACCACCAGACCTTTCCCAAGCCGCGAAAACGCCCATGCCGCGCCGGGCGTCGGCGCAATGGCGGCGCGCAGCGCAAAACCCTGAGCCTTGATGCGCTCCTGCGCTTCGGCCAGCATCCTCTGCGGCCCGCCGAACAGATGCGCGCAGCCGGTGATGTCGAGCAGAAGCCCGTGCGGCGGGTCAGTCACCACAATCGGCGTGAAGCGCCCACACCATTCGGCAATGTCATCAAGCAGCCGCGCGTCCGCTTCGCGTTCGGCCTCCCGCGCGGTCACATCCGGCCGCATCGCCCGCGCGTCGGCAAGGCTCATGCCGATATGCAGCCCAGCCGCGCTCGCCCGCCGGTCCAGCGCCGTCACGAGCAGGGCGTTTTTCACCTTGTCGTAGATGACGAGAGGCCCCCGCTTTTCAGCAGGGTTGTCAGGCGGCGCTGCGCGCGTCAGCCGGTCGGCCGGCAGGCGCGGCAGCCACAGCGCCATCCATTGCCGCGTCGGCAGGTCGGAACGCATGGTTTACACTATCCCAGGTGAGGTTGAACGAGATGCCGGAAGGCCCGGCGCGGCTGCGCAGCAAGTGCGCATTGAAGGCGGGCGCGCCAAGCTCGCGCCCTTCGCCCGCGCTCGGCGCGGCGCTGATCCGCCAGCGGCTCCACGCCGCGCTCGCCCCGGCATTGTCGAGGCGCAAAAGAATGCAGCGCGTCCTGTGCCGCTCGGCGGTAAGGAGCAGCCGCCGCGTCGCCGTCAGATTCAGCGGCTTTTTCGAGGGCGAAATGGCGCAGAGCGCCACCGTCTGAGGCGTCTTCAGCGCCTCCTCCGCCGCCCACAGCGCGTCCATCTGACAGTCCGCCCGGACCATCAAAAGCCGGTCGAGCGAAACCCCGAACTGCCCCAGCCCCTCCGCATCCGGCAGCCCGTCCTCAAAAAAATCCCGCTCCGGCGCCGCCCAGAAAATCACCGCGTCTTTGGAGGCGGCAATGGCCCAGGACAGCGCAAACCCCAAAGCCGCCGCATGGTCGCCGGGCGAGGCGGGCATGATTTCGGTCAGCGGGGCGGGGGAGACGGCGAGGCGGACGGGTTCGAAGGGTTGCGGGATTCGTGATTCATCGCGGGCAGGATTTACCCGAACCAAACGCAGGATTGGGACGCCGGGAGTGGACATTTGGGGAGATTAGAACAAAATAGGAACATTGGCAAGAATGACATTGCACTTCACACACTGGGACGTGGTTTCCCTTTGCGCTGCGCGGGCCCACCCAGAATGATTAAGTGATTTAAATGACTAAGCACTGATAGATCCAAATCTTGATTTTTCCCAAGATACAACCGATCCAGCGCACCTAAGCCCGACAGCGGCGACAAATCCCTCACCTGAGTTTCGCGGAGGTCGAGTCGCCTCAGGGTTTTCAAACCGGAAACAGGCGACAGGTCACCTACCCCCGTCCCGGCAAGAGCGAGCACACTCAGCGACCTCAAACCGGTAATCGGCGATAAATTGCTAACCTGCGTGTTGTTGAAAAACAAACCGATCAGCGCTCCCAAGCCAGCAACGGGCAACAAATCTCTCACTTGGGTTTTGTTCAAATGGAGCTGTGTCAGCGCTGTCAATCCAGCAATAGCAGACAAATCACTCACCTGCGTCCTGTTTAAATGGAGATGCGTCATCGTTGTTATGTCTGCGAGAGGTGCCAAATCTTCCACTCGCGTACTATTGAAATAGAGATGGGTCAGTGCTGTCAAGCTGGCGACAGGAGCTAAATCTCTCACTTGGGTTTTAGCGAGATAGAGATGAGTCAGTGCTGTCAAATGGGCGATAGGAGACAAATCTCTCACCTGTGTATTATTCAAAGATAGCGCCGTAAGTGCCTTCAAGTCAGTTAAAGGCAACAAATTGTCGAACTCCCTCTCACCATCGAAATCCAGCGCGGTAATGAATGGCCGCCAAGATGCCTTTGGCGCTTCGCCGCGCAGAATCATGGCGTGGACTTCAGATATGTCAAAGTCGGCAGGTGGCACGCCAATGTTGCTCGGCGCGCCGTCTCGCCACTTCTTCATACGACGGCCTGTTTCCTCCAGTGCCGCGCCAACAGACGAAATTTGGCTAAGAATGCCGGTCCAAGTATCGCGCAAGATCGCAAAACCGGCGTCTACTAGCGGATCAGAAATGTCTTTGACAGCACTCATCCAATACCCAGCTGTCTCAAGCGCTTCCGGCGTCTTCTGCAGCACCTTGCCGATCCTGCCAAGCAGCGCCGGTTTAGGCGCGGGCATGGTGGCTTCGGAGCGCCCCGCTTTGAGCTGGCTGTCGGCGGCGACTATGCCTCGGCGTGCGGCAGAATCTTCGGCAACCTTTTTCTTGAAAGCCGCCACATCCATTTCCGCGCGAAGAATATCGCGGACTGTCTCATCCAAACTAAACTCAGGCAGCGCAGGCACAGGCGCGTCTCGCTCCGCGTCCGGTTCAATCTCGGTGCGCGTCTCCGCCTTGTAATGATCCAACGCTGTACCGACAGCCGCGTAAAGCTCGTTCAGGCGGCGGTCCAACTCCTCGCCCCGAAAGACGGGAGGAATCTCGTGATGTTCCCGCTCTTCGCCCTCCTCCGGCTCGCTCAACACATATTCGCGCCGCAGTGCCGGTACGCGCTCGCGCGCGTGGATGAGCACCGGAACGCTTCCATCGGAAGTTCCGTGCGGCAGCAGCGTGAGCGCGGCGCAAAGCGTGCTCACCGGCTCGATTGGAAAGTCCCGTGGAAGGATATTGGCGGTTTCAAGGTGCGACGAAAGCGCGTTCGCCGCCTTGGCGACTTCCCTCAATTCCCGCAGATAGGCCGGACTTGGCTTGCCAAGAGCATTTTCCATCCAAGTCCCCATGACCCAAGTTGCCCAAGCGATATGGGATGGCTGCAACTTTGACGCAAGGGCGGATGCGCTGCAATCCCCATTCCTGCGATGCCGCCCGACGAAGCAAAAATTGACCCTGGGGAAACCAAATGCTATCCTGCCGCAGATAGCGGTGAGGAGGACGCCATGTTTGGACACGTCTCAGGCAGTGACGGGAAGCCCGCTTTTCTGGTCGAAGTCTGCGCCTACAGAGGCAATGACATGATCGACAAAAGTCACACGGACGACAAAGGCCTCTACCGCCTCGAAGTCACCGGCGATGGACCGGTGACGATCCTGTTCGACACCCATCCAAGCCTGACAACGGCAAATGACTGGCAGCCCTCAATGCTGGCGAATATCAGCGTGAACAATGACCAGCCGCTCGACCGGGCTCTGTCCAAAGTTGGGCAGTTTATGGCCGACGACGTCTGCGCCGATGTTCTGGGGGCCTATATGTTCATCACCACCACGCAGGAGGGCGGCGAGAAGGAATATGCCGAAGTCGCCGCCTCCCGGCTCAGCCAGATGAAGGCGCCGAACCGCACGCTGCAGGATATTCAGAACACATTGCTGCATCACTTCCAAAAGATCGCCGCCGCCTGACTTTTTGACGCGCCCGATAATGTGATAGGCGACTGGGTCAACCGGATCGCACATTCCCGTGCGCACCTGTCATTTCCCCTAAGATAAGCTACCTTCCCCGCGAATCATCCCATTCCGCGCGAGGCCGCCGCACATGTTCCGCTCCTTCTTCCCCGAACCAAAGCTCTTCTTCGCCTCCCTCGCCATCTGGGGCATTGTCTGCATCACCGGCTGGTACACGATCGGCGAGACGCTGGCGGGGTGGATCGGGCTCGGCGGGGCGCAGGAGCCGGTGATCGGGGTGGGCAAATTCATCACCAAGCCGTTCCTCTGGTTCTATATTTACTATGCGGTGGCGACCTTCATCTTCTACGCCTTCTGGCGCGCCTACCGTCCGCATCCATGGCTGATCTGGTCGGTGCTCGGCTCGGCGCTGATCCTGTTTGTCACCTCGTTCCAGGTGCAGGTGTCCGTGGCGATCAATGACTGGTATGGGCCGTTTTACGACCTGATCCAGAAGGCGCTCTCCATCGCCATGCCCGCGACGGACGGCACCGCGCCCACCGCCCCCGCCGCGCCCAAGCCGCCAGCGATCACGGCGAAAGAATATGTCGACAGCCTGCTGATCTTCGCCGGCATCGCCTTTGTCGCCGTGTTCGTCGCCGTCCTGAACCGGTTTTTCGTCAGCCATTTCGTCTTCCGCTGGCGCACCGCGATGAACAATTTCTACATGGACAACTGGCCGAAGCTGCGCAAAATCGAGGGCGCGTCGCAGCGCGTGCAGGAAGACACGATGCGTTTCGCCGGCATTATGGAAGGCCTCGGCGTTGCCTTTGTCGATTCCATCCTCACGCTGGTCGCCTTCCTGCCGATCCTCGCCAAATATTCGGTCAGCGCCAGCGAGCTTCCTTTTTTCGGCGAAGTGCAGAACTCTCTGGTCTACGCCTCGATCTTCTGGGCGCTGCTCGGCACGGTGTTTTTCATGCTGATCGGCATCCGCCTGCCGGGCCTTGAGTTCAAGAACCAGCGCGTCGAGGCGGCTTACCGCAAGGAGCTGGTGCTGGGCGAAGACAACGCCCAGCGCGCTGGGCCGCAGACGGTGCGGGAGCTGTTTTCAGATGTGCGGAAAAACTATTTCCGCCTCTATGCCAACTATATGTATTTCAACATCGGCCGCTATTTCTACCTGCAGTCCGACAATATCTTCGCCTACATCGTGCTCGCCCCGACCATCATCGCCGGCAAAATCGCCTTCGGCCTGTTCAACCAGATTCTCAACGCCTTCGGCCAGGTGAAAGACTCGTTCCAATATCTCATCAATTCATGGACGACGATCATCGAAATGATTTCGATCTACCGCCGCCTGCGCGCCTTCGAGGCGGCGATTGACGAAGAGGCGCTGCCGGACATCGACCAGAAATGGCTGGAGGAGCAGAGCGCTTCCGCGAGCTGAGAGCGCTCAGAAATAGAACCAGGATTTTCAATGGGTTAAGTGCTGCCCCAGTGGCCGTCATTCCGGGGCGGCGCAGCCGAACCCGGAACCCAGAGTGGCGAAGAACGCGATTACCCTCAGCGCCAATCGGCGAACCGCACAGCTCTGGATTCCGGGTTCCGCTGCGCGGGCCCGTAATGACGGCGGCGAGGTGAGTCTTTAACGCGTTGAAAGCACAGTTTTCTTTTCCGTTCAGGCCCTAAGAACCGCCCTTCGGCGGCTCCAGCTTCGCCACCTTGTCC
>JANMMM010000147.1:0-2466 GCA_031373225.1 Phyllobacteriaceae bacterium
CCGTTGGCAAAAACCGAATAGGCAGTGACCACGCGCATTGTGGTGGTCTCGCCAGAGCCGAGCGCCATAGAGAGAACCGGAAGCATTTTGTCATAGACGCCGAATCGCTCGGCATATTCCGCAACAAGCTTCATCCCCATGTCCTTGGCGAGCCGGACCGTCATCAGATTGCGCGACTGTTCGATGCCGAGCCGAAGAGTGGACGGGCCGGCCGGCTTGCCCGAATAGTTTTTCGGTGCCCAGATTCCCAGCGAGCCACCCTGATCGATCTCAATTGGCGCATCCAGAACAACCGAGGCCGGTGTGTAGCCATTATCGAGCGCGGCGGCATAGACGAAAGGTTTGAAAGATGAGCCAGGCTGGCGCATCGCCTGCGTGGCCCGGTTGAATTGCGACTGAGCGTAGGTGAAACCGCCAATCATGGCGAGAACGCGGCCCGTATGCGGATCCATGGCGACGATTGACCCGGAGATTTCGGGGATCTGGCGGAGCCGGTAGTTGCCGGGGCTGTCCTTCTTTGGTTCAACAAATACAACGTCGCCGCGCGCGAGCACGTCATCGGCGCTCTTGGCTTTCGACTTTTCGCCTGCGATGTTCAGGCGGAATGCCCATTTCATGTCTTCCGGGGCAATTGTTCCCTCATCGCGTTGCGCAGACACGGCGCCCGACAGCTCCTTGTCGGGCTGCAGGCCGACTGTTGCGCCATCCGCGCCTGAATCCAGAACGACGGCTAGATGCCATTCAGGCAGATCATAGAATGTTTCGATCGCGCCAAGCGGCACGCCCCAGTCTTCGCCCATCTCAATCTTTTTGAAAGCGCCGCGGTAGCCGCGCAGCTCGTCATACCGGATCAGACCATTGTGCAGCGCGCTGCGCGCCAGAACCTGCATGCGCGGATTGAGCGTGGTGCAAACCGAAAGACCGCCTTCATACAGGGCAGCCTCGCCATAGCGGTCGACGATCTCTCGGCGGACCTCCTCGGTGAAATATTCGGAGGCGAACAGGTTCTGGACGGCGCTGCGCGGGTTGACCCCGAGCGGCTGTTTTTTGGCTTCCGCCGCTTCCTCCAGCGTGATGTACTTATTCTCCAGCATCTGGTCGATCACATAATTGCGCCGGATGGTCGCCTTCTCCGTCTGGCGGAACGGGTGATAGTTGGACGGGCCCTTGGGAAGGGCGGCGAGATAAGCGGCTTCCGCGATCGTCAGCTCATTGACTGATTTGTCATAATAAGTGAGCGCCGCGCCCGCGATTCCGTAGGAATTCAGGCCAAAGAAAATTTCGTTCAGGTAAAGCTCAAGAATCCGGTCTTTCGAATAGGCCTGTTCAATGCGCAGCGACAGAATTGCTTCCTTGATCTTGCGGTCGAGCGTCTGGTCATTGGACAGGAGGAAGTTCTTGGCGACCTGCTGGGTGATGGTGGACGCGCCGACCGGGCGCCTGCCGCTGCCGAAATTTTGCAGGTTCACCATGATGGCGCGGCCGAGGCCGCTGATGTCGATGCCTGGATGGTGGTAGAAATTCTTGTCTTCGGCTGAAATGAACGCCGCTTTGACGCGGTCCGGCACAGCTTGAATCGGCAAGTACAGGCGCCGCTGGTGGGCGAATTCGCCCATCAGCGCGCCATCGTCGGAATGGATCCGAGTGGTGACCGGCGGCTCGTACTGGGCCAGCACTTCATATTTCGGCAGGTCTTTCGACACATCGCCGACATAAACGGCAACAGCAGCGGCAACGCCGAGGAATATCAGCGCGCCGATGCCAAAGAAATATCCAAGCAGCCGTATCATGCCAGCCCCGTTCGCCAGCCATTGGCGCAGCCGTCAGGATTTTCCAACAGCGGTCTGTCCCTACCACAAATTGGCGGGTCTGCGAAACACGTCCTTTTTGCGACCGCGCACATGCGCCGCGAATGCGGCAAAGACAAGGAGGGGCGCACCCGAAGCGCCCTGAAAATCGCGTTCATTGCACAGTCTTTCGGCTGCCGTGAGTCTCCGCATAGGTCTCAATTGCCTTCATCAGCAGCTCCGCCGCCTGCGCGCGCCATCTCGGGTCATTGAGCAGGCGCTCGTCCTGCGGGTTGGAAAGATAGCCCAGCTCCACCAGAATTGACGGGACATCCGGCGCGCGCAGCACCATGAATCGGGCCGAGCGGTGCGGATTGTTGATGAGCTTGATCTTGCCCTCAAACTTGCCGAGCACTGTTTTGGCGAGACTGACGGAGAAGGTCTGAGTTTCGCGGCGCATCAGGTCGATTAGAATGTCGGAAACCTCGGCGTTCTGGCTTTCAACAGCAAGACCTGCGACAGCGTCGGAGAGATTTTCATTTCTGGCCACTGCCAGCGCCAGATCGTCCGAGGCCGTGTCAGAGTTTGTATAGACCGTCGCCCCGCGCAGCCCATGCGCCTTGATCGTGTCCGCATGTAGAGCGACAAAAACGTCCGCCTCATGCTGGCGCGCGATGCG
>JANMMM010000157.1:0-7971 GCA_031373225.1 Phyllobacteriaceae bacterium
GCATGATGAACTTGTCGGTCGACTTGTTCGAACGTGTCTTCTTGCCCTTGGTCGGCTTGCCCCACGGCGTCACTGGATGGCGGCCACCGGAGGTGCGGCCTTCGCCGCCGCCATGCGGATGGTCAACCGGATTCATGGCGACGCCCCTGACATGCGGGCGCTTGCCGAGCCAGACATTGCGTCCGGCCTTGCCGAGCGAGCGGTTGGAATGGTCCGGATTTGAAACCGCGCCGACCGTCGCAAAGCAAGTGCCGTGCACGAGGCGCTGTTCGCCGGAATTCAAACGAAGGATCGCCATGCCCTGGTCGCGTCCGACGAGCTGGGCATAGGCGCCAGCCGAACGGGCAACCTGACCGCCCTTGCCGGGCTTCAGCTCGACATTATGAACGATAGTCCCGACCGGCATTGCCTGCAAAGGCATCGCATTTCCCGGCTTCACGTCGGCGCTCATCGAGGCGATGACGCTGTCGCCGATTGCCAGACGCTGCGGCGCCAGAATGTAGGACTGCTTGCCGTCGGCATATTTGATCAGCGCAATGAAGGCTGAACGGTTCGGATCATATTCCAGACGCTCGACGACCGCTGCGACATCGAGCGTGCGGCGCTTGAAATCGACCAGACGGTAGCTCTGCTTGTGACCGCCGCCCTGATAGCGGGCAGTGATGCGGCCAGCGTTATTGCGTCCGCCCTTCGAGCTTTTGCCGACGGTCAGCGCCTTGACGGGCTTGCCCTTGTAGAGCGCCGAACGGTCAACAAGCACCAGCTGGCGCCGGCCGGGCGTTGTGGGATTATAGGTCTTCAATGCCATGATCTAATTCCTCAAAGACCCGTCGACACGTCGATTGACTGGCCTTCGGCCAATGTCACAACTGCCTTTTTCACATCGCTCTGGCGGCCCTTGGTGCCCTTGAACCGCTTGACCTTGCCCTTGCGGACGAGCGTGTTCACGGCGGTGACTTTGACGCCAAACAGGGCTTCAACAGCCGCTTTGATCTCAGGCTTGGTCGCCTTTGGGGCAACCTTGAAAACCACCTGGTTCACTTCCGACAGCAAAGTCGATTTTTCAGTGATAACCGGGCTGACGATCACGTCATAATGGCGAAGATCAATCATTTGAACCGCTCCTCGAGAGCTTCGACAGCCGCTTTTGTCAGGACAAGTTTGCCCCGGCGCAGAATGTCATACACGTTGATGCCCTGAACCGGCAGAACATCGATGTTCGGGATGTTCGCAGCGGCCATTGCAAAGTTTGAATCCAACTCCGCGCCGCCGATCATCAGGGCGTTGGTAAAGCCCAGCTTATCGAAGCGCGCCGCCAGAACTTTGGTCTTGGCCTCAGCCGCCACCAGCGCGTCGATGATGATGAGCTCGGACGCCTTCACCTTGGCCGAAAGCGCGTGGCGCAAAGCGAGCGCCCTCACCTTCTTCGGCAGATCATGCGCGTGGCTGCGCACGACTGGACCATGGGCCTTGCCGCCGCCGCGGAACTGCGGGGCGCGGGCGGAATGGTGGCGGGCCTGACCCGTTCCCTTCTGCTTGTAAAGTCTCGCGCCGGTGCGGTTGATCTCAGCGCGGCCAAGCGCCTTGTGCAAACCATGCTGGCGCTTCGACAGCTGATAGCGGACCATGCGCTGGAGAATGTCTTCGCGCGGCTCCAGCCCGAAAATCGCGTCGGAGACCGCGACTTTCCCGGCTTCCTTGCCGTCCAGGGTCGTAACGTTAAAGTCCATCATTCGGCCCCTTCATTTACTACAGCGGCCTCAACAGCGGCTTCTTCGACCACAGGAGCCGCTTCAACAACCGGAGCCGCCTCAGCAGCCGCCTTGCGCAGACCCGCAGGCTTCGGCGCACTGTCCGGAAGCGCCATTTTCACGGCGTCGCGGACCAAAATCCATGCGCCTTTCGAACCCGGAACCGCGCCGCGCACCAGAATGAGGCCGCGCTCGACATCGGTTGAGACAACTTCAAGGTTCTGCGTCGTCACGCGGGTGTCACCCATGTGGCCGGCCATCTTTTTGCCCTGGAACACTTTGCCCGGGTCCTGACGCTGACCGGTCGAACCGTGGGCGCGGTGGGATACCGACACACCGTGCGTGGCGCGCATGCCGCGGAAATTGTAACGGACCATCACGCCCTGAAAGCCCTTGCCGATGGACGTGCCCGTCACATCAACCTTCTGGCCGGCGACGAAATGATCCGCCGTGATTTCAGCGCCAACCTCGATGAGATTGTCCGCCGACACGCGGAACTCCGCTACTTTGGCCTTGGGCTCGACAGAAGCTGCGGCAAACTGGCCGCGCTCGGCCTTGTTGACATTCTTCACCTTGGCGAGACCGACGCCGAGCTGAACTGCCGTATAGCCGTTCTTCTCTTCTGTCCGCTGCGCGACAACCTGGCAATTCTCCATGCGGAGAACCGTGACCGGAACCTGCTCGCCGCCATCTGTGAAGATGCGGGTCATTCCCAGCTTTTGTGCAATAACACCTGAACGCATTATCCCGTTCCCCGAAACTTAAAGCTTGATTTCGACGTCAACGCCGGCGGCCAGGTCGAGCTTCATCAGCGCGTCCACGGTCTGCGGGGTTGGGTCAACGATATCAAGCAGCCGCTTGTGCGTACGAATTTCAAACTGCTCACGGCTCTTCTTGTCGATATGGGGCGAGTGTTCACGGTGAACTTCTCGATCCGCGTCGGCAAAGGAATAGGGCCGCGAACGCCCGCGCCGGTCCGCTTTGCCGTCGAGACGATTTCGCGCGTCGAGGCATCGAGGATCCGATGATCAAACGCCTTGAGGCGGATGCGGATATTTTGACCGGTCATTATTTCTTTCCTTATGAGGCTCAGTCGTTATGGACTAAGCCCGATATTCCCAAAATTTCGAGGGAAGCCGGATCAACCGGCTTCCGCAAAGCTTTGATTACTCGATAATATTCGCCACAATGCCCGCGCCGACGGTCCGGCCGCCTTCGCGGATGGCGAAGCGGAGCTTGTCTTCCATGGCGATCGGCACGATCAGCGTCACATCCACCGAGATATTGTCGCCCGGCATTACCATTTCCGTGCCTTCCGGCAGCGTGACGACACCGGTCACGTCCGTGGTGCGGAAGTAGAACTGCGGACGGTAATTGGTGAAGAACGGGGTGTGGCGACCGCCTTCTTCTTTCGTGAGGATATAGGCCTCGGCCTTGAACTTGGTGTGCGGCTTGACCGTGCCCGGCTTGCACAGAACCTGTCCGCGCTCGACGTCCTCGCGGCCGACGCCGCGCACCAGCGCGCCGATATTGTCGCCCGCCTGCCCCTGATCCAAGAGCTTGCGGAACATTTCAACGCCGGTCACCGTCGTCTTGGCGGTGGCGCGGATGCCGACGATTTCGACTTCCTCGCCGACCTTGACAATGCCGCGCTCGACACGGCCCGTGACAACAGTGCCGCGGCCCGAGATCGAGAACACATCCTCAATCGGCATCAGGAACGGCATGTCCAGCGGACGCGCCGGGGTCGGGATGTAGGCGTCAACGGCGGCCATCAAAGCACGGACCGAATCCTCGCCGATTTCCTTCTGCTTGTCTTCAAGCGCGCAGACCGCCGAACCCTTGATGATCGGAATGTCATCGCCCGGATAATCGTACTTCGACAGAAGCTCGCGCACTTCCAGCTCGACCAGCTCGACCAGCTCGGCGTCGTCCACCAGATCGATCTTGTTCATGTAGACCACCAGCGCCGGAACGCCGACCTGACGGGCAAGCAGGATGTGCTCGCGCGTCTGCGGCATCGGGCCGTCGGCGGCGGAGACGACCAGAATGCCGCCGTCCATCTGGGCCGCGCCGGTGATCATGTTTTTCACATAATCGGCGTGGCCGGGGCAATCGACATGGGCGTAGTGGCGGGCAACCGTCTCATATTCAACATGCGCCGTCGAAATGGTGATGCCGCGCGCCTTCTCCTCTGGCGCCGCGTCAATCTGGTCATAGCGCTTATATTCGCCAAAATATTTGGTGATCGCCGCCGTCAAAGACGTCTTGCCATGATCGACATGACCGATCGTCCCGATGTTCACATGCGGCTTGTTGCGCTCAAACTTGCTCTTGGCCATGATCGTATCTCCGTCTTCTCTGCCCGCTCGGGCTTGATTATCTCAACGCAACCTGAGGGTTACGCATACTTCTTCTGAATTTCCGTCGCGACGGCTGTCGGAACGGGCTCGTAATGGTCAAACTGCATCGTGTACTGGGCGCGGCCCTGGCTCATCGAGCGGAGGTTGTCCACGTATTTGAACATGTTGGCGAGCGGCACCATGGCATTCACCACATTGGCCACACCGCGCGCTTCGGTGCCCTGAATTTGGCCGCGGCGCGAATTCAGATCGCCGATGACGTCTCCGACATAATCTTCCGGAGTCACGACTTCGACCTTCATGATCGGCTCCAGCAGCTGCACGCCAAGCTTCGATGCGGCAGCTTCACGGAAGCAGGCGCGTCCGGCGATTTCGAACGCCAGAACCGAGGAATCAACGTCGTGATAGGCGCCGTCAATCAGCGTCGCTTTGACGCCAATCATCGGAAAGCCCGCGAACGGACCTGCGCCCATGACAGAATCGATACCCTTCTGAACGCCGGGTACATATTCCTTCGGAACCGAACCACCAACCACTTCACTGCTGAAGATGAAATCTTCGCCATCCGGATTTGGCTCGAAGCGCACCTTGATGCGGGCGAACTGGCCGGAACCGCCGGATTGCTTCTTGTGGGTGTAGTCATGCTCAGCGGTGCGGGTAATGGTTTCGCGGTAAGCCACCTGCGGCGCGCCGACATTGGCCTCAACCTTGAATTCACGGCGCATGCGGTCAACGATAATGTCGAGATGCAGTTCGCCCATGCCGGCGATAATCGTCTGGCCGGATTCTTCGTCGGTCTTGACGCGGAAGGACGGATCTTCGGCGGCGAGGCGATGCAGGGCAAGACCCATCTTTTCCTGGTCGGCCTTGGTCTTCGGCTCGATAGCGATCTGAATGACCGGCTCGGGGAAAATCATCCGCTCCAGAATAACCGGCTTCAGCGGATCGCACAGCGTGTCGCCCGTCGTCGTGTCTTTGAGGCCCGCCAGCGCGACGATGTCGCCTGCGAAAGCCTCGTCGATGTCAACGCGGTCATTGGCATGCATCTGCAGCATCCGGCCGATCCGCTCTTTCTTCTCTTTCACCGTGTTATCAAGGCCCATGCCTTTGGTGAGCTTGCCCGAATAAATGCGGCAGAAGGTCAGCGAGCCGACGAATGGATCGTTCATGATCTTGAACGCCAGCAGCGACAGCGGCTGTTCATCGGAAGCGGAGCGGGTGATTTCCTTGTCGGTCTTCGGATCGATGCCCTTGATCGAGGGAATATCAATCGGCGACGGCAGATAATCCACAACACCGTCAAGCAAAGGCTGCACGCCCTTGTTCTTGAATGCGGAGCCGCAGAACACTGGATAGAACATGCCTTCAATCGTGCCCTTGCGGATCAAGGCGCGGATTTGCTCATTGTCCGGCATTTTGCCTTCCAGATAAGCTTCCATCGCCGCTTCATCAGCGTCAACGGCGACTTCGATCAGAAGGTCACGGTATTCCAATGCGCGGGCTTTCAAATCATCTGGAATCTCAACGACATCCCAAAGCGCGCCAAGCGACTCATCACGCCAGACCAGCGCATTCATTTCAACCAGATCAACCACGCCCTTGAACTCTGTCTCAGCGCCAATCGGCAGCTGCATCACGGCGGCGCGCGCGCCAAGGCGGGTCTTTACCATTTCGACCGAGCGGTAAAAATCCGCGCCGATCTTGTCCATCTTGTTGACGAAAATCATCCGCGGAACATGGTACTTGTCAGCTTGGCGCCAGACCGTCTCAGTCTGCGGCTCCACACCGGCGTTGGCATCGAGCAGCGCCACCGCGCCGTCGAGAACGCGCAGCGAGCGCTCAACTTCAATGGTAAAGTCAACATGGCCCGGCGTGTCGATGATGTTGAAACGGCGCAGCTTCTGGTCGCGGCCCTTCCAGTAGGTCGTGGTCGCGGCGGACGTGATCGTGATGCCGCGCTCCTGCTCCTGCTCCATCCAGTCCATGGTGGCGGCGCCGTCATGCACTTCGCCGATTTTGTGCGATTTGCCGGTGTAATACAGAATCCGCTCGGTGGTCGTGGTCTTGCCGGCGTCGATATGCGCCATGATGCCGAAATTGCGGTAGTCTTCGATCTTGTATTCGCGGGCCATGATGGTCTCTTTCGTTCCTCAGCCGCTTACCAGCGGTAATGCGCGAAAGCGCGGTTGGCCTCGGCCATGCGGTGCGTGTCTTCACGCTTCTTGACGGCGGAGCCGCGGTTGTTCGATGCGTCGAGCAGTTCGCCGGACAGGCGGTCAACCATCGTCGTTTCGTTGCGGCCGCGCGCCGCAGTGATCAGCCAGCGGATGGCCAGCGCCTGACGGCGCTCGGGGCGCACATCAACCGGCACCTGATAGGTCGCGCCGCCAACGCGGCGCGAGCGCACTTCCACATGCGGAGCGACATTGCCCAGCGCTTGATGAAACAATGTGATCGGCTCGCCCTTGGACTTCTTCTCGACTTGGTCGAGCGCGCCATAGACGATCTGCTCGGCAGTGGACTTTTTGCCGTCATACATGATGGCGTTCATGAATTTTGTGAGGATGAGATCGCCGAATTTCGGATCCGGATTGACTTCACGCTTTTCTGCACTGTGGCGACGGGACATGGGTCTGGCCTCTTACTTCGGACGTTTCGCGCCGTAATGCGAACGGCGCTGCTTGCGGTTCTTGACGCCCTGGGTATCGAGAACGCCGCGGATGATGTGGTAACGCACGCCCGGCAAATCCTTGACGCGGCCGCCGCGGATCATCACAACCGAATGCTCCTGCAGATTATGGCCTTCGCCGGGAATGTAGCCGATGACTTCAAAGCCATTGGTGAGGCGGATTTTCGCGACTTTACGAAGGGCGGAGTTCGGCTTCTTCGGGGTCGTTGTGTAGACGCGTGTGCAGACGCCGCGCTTCTGCGGGCACTGCTGCATCGCCGGAACCTTGTTACGCTTGACCGGCGCGGTGCGCGGCTTGCGGATCAATTGGTTAACGGTAGGCATCCAACTTCCTTCTCGTCTCTTGCGCCAGCAATCGCTGGACAAATACAAGTCTTGTCTCATGCAACAAATCGGGCCATCGCCCACCTTGCGGTGGATGGCCCGACATCACAGAGGAAGCGCCAAGGCGCTTCATGACTCTAAAATGGCTTCGTTCGCGGTCTTGAACCTTGTTTGAGGTGAACTCCAAAGCGAGTCGCTTCGAAAAACCAACCTCACATCGGTTCGAATGAGCGGCGGTTTACTGGTTCACTCCGGTGGCGTCAACCCCTCTGGCCGGGAAAGTGAGGCGATTTTGTAGGATTTGCCCTCGCAGAGCCACGGTTTGGAGCAGAATGGGAAAGCCAGTCCAATTTATCGCAGCAATTTTGACAGCCAGCGTCGATTTTGTATGGAAAACAATGGATTACGCAACTTCTCAGAATCACAAGGCCGCCGGACTTCTCCGGCGGCCCTAAATTTCAACTTTCTAATTGCGGACTACTCCGCCGCGTTGGTCATCTCTTCCAGCATCGGCCGCGCGATCTCGACGCGCGCCTCCTTGCGCCGCTCATCGATGATCAGGTCGTCGCGCACCGTGGCGATGCGGCGGATCTGGTTCATCGTGCCGCCGGTGCCCGCCGGGATCTGGCGGCCGACGATGACGTTTTCCTTCAGGCCCTGCAGCGTGTCGATCTTGCCGGCGACCGCCGCCTCGGTGAGAACGCGGGTGGTTTCCTGGAAGCTTGCCGCCGAGATGAACGACGGGGTTTGCAGCGAGGCCTTGGTGATGCCGAGCAGGATCGGCTCGCCATGGGCGGGCCGTTTGCCTTCTTCCTTCAAGCGCTCGTTGACCTCGTCGAGCTCC
>JANMMM010000167.1:0-18770 GCA_031373225.1 Phyllobacteriaceae bacterium
AAATTCGAGCGGCGAGAGCGCGACCCGTCGGCCTCCAAGGGCGACCGTGTGATCGGTTGGGTCGAGGAACACTTCCTCGGCGATTCCAAGCTCAGCGGCAGCGAGTCCGGTCAACCAACCGTCGACCGAGTCGCTCCCGAAGTCGAGGGCACCGAGATGGAATTCGGCCGGCCCAAGCAGCGCTGGACTCCATTCCCCGGCTTGGAAAGCCGGAAATCCGTACCAGACGCACAGACACCCAAGCAGCGAAAATGCAAGAAAAGTAAGGACCGCCAGTCCGGGCCTGCCAATCCAGAGAAAGCCGCCCACCATCGAACCAAAAATTGCCATCAACACGGTAGAGACGATGCTTCGCGACCCGTCCCCGACATTAGTTTGCAAAGACAATTGGCACCCCCCCCTGACATTCCACAACTACAACTGCAAGTGAACGGTGCTGAACTTGCATTATGGCATGCGGTTATTCAAGCGGCGGCTCAAAACAAAAAAAGGCGGCGCTAGCGCGCCGCTTTGAAATCCTTCATTGATGTGCCCGCTCAGTGCCCGAGCGCCGCCTTGAGCTCGTTAAGCTGATTGAGCTTTGCCTGCGCAGCTTCTTTCTTGCCCGCGCTTGAGGCGTCCGCCACGTCTTCCTCGGCGTCCTTGATCTGCGCCGCCAGAGCGTCGGCGTTCAGATCCTCAATCGGCATCGCCTCTTCGGCCAAAAGCGTGAACCCGTCCGGCGTCACGTCGGCGAAGCCGGCGCGCACGAAGATGCGCTTGGAGCCGCCGGCCGCCAGCGTTGCTTCGACCACGCCAGCTCTGAGCGTTGTCATCACCGGCGCGTGCTTGGCAAGGACGGTGAACTGACCCTCCACGCCCGGCACGATGACCTGGAGAACCTGCTCGGAAAAGAGCAGGCGCTCGGGGGAGACCAGTTCGAAGTTGAACGGTTCGGCCATGTGTCAATCCAACTATCAGGCAGCCGCAGCCGCAAGTTTCTGGGCCTTCTCGACGGCTTCCTCGATGGAGCCGACCATGTAGAAGGCGGCTTCCGGCAGGTGGTCGTAGTCGCCGGCGCACAGGCCTTTGAAGCCCTTGATCGTGTCTTCGAGCGGCACGAGCTTGCCCGGCGAGCCGGTGAAGACTTCGGCGACGAAGAACGGCTGCGACAGGAAGCGCTCGATCTTGCGGGCGCGCGCCACGGTCATTTTGTCTTCTTCAGACAGCTCATCCATGCCCAGGATCGCGATAATGTCCTGCAGGGACTTGTAGCGCTGCAGGATCGACTGCACCTGACGGGCGATGCCGTAATGCTCTTCGCCGACGATCAGGGGGTCGAGCATGCGCGAGGTGGAGTCGAGCGGGTCAACGGCCGGATAAATGCCCTTTTCCGCGATTGAGCGCGACAAGGTGGTCGTCGCATCCAGATGCGCGAACGAGGTCGCAGGCGCCGGGTCGGTCAGATCGTCGGCCGGCACGTAAATCGCCTGCACGGATGTGATCGAGCCGGTCTGGGTGGTGGTGATGCGCTCCTGCATCTGGCCCATGTCGGTGGCCAGCGTCGGCTGATAGCCCACGGCGGAAGGAATGCGGCCCAAAAGCGCCGACACTTCCGAACCGGCCTGTGTGAAGCGGAAAATATTGTCCACGAAGAACAGAACGTCCTGGCCCTGATTGCGGAAATGCTCCGTGACGGTTAGGCCCGAGAGCGCGACACGGGCGCGGGCGCCCGGCGGCTCGTTCATCTGGCCATAGACGAGCGCGGCCTTCGAGCCTTCGCCGCCGCCATGCTTGTTGACGCCTGACTCGATCATTTCGTGGTAAAGATCGTTGCCCTCGCGGGTGCGCTCGCCGACGCCGGCGAACACCGAGTAGCCGCCGTGCGCTTTCGCGACATTGTTGATGAGTTCCATAATCAGAACCGTCTTGCCGACGCCCGCGCCGCCGAACAGGCCGATCTTGCCGCCGCGCGCATAGGGCGCGAGAAGATCAACCACTTTGATGCCGGTGACCAGCACCTGCGCTTCTGTGGACTGTTCGACATAGGCCGGCGCGTCCTGATGGATGGCGCGCTTGACCTTGGTGACAATTGGGCCGCATTCGTCCACCGGCTCGCCGATGACGTTCATGATGCGGCCGAGCGTCTCCGGTCCGACCGGCACCATGATTGGCGAACCGGTGTCGCGCACTTCCTGGCCGCGCACAAGGCCTTCGGACGTGTCCATGGCGATGCAGCGCACAGCGTTTTCACCCAGATGCTGCGCGACTTCGAGAACAAGCCGGTTGCCATTGTTGATCGTCTCGAGCGCGTCGAGAATTTTCGGCAGAACGCCGCCGTCGAATGTTACGTCCACAACCGCGCCGATGACCTGGCTGACGCGGCCGACAGGGCCGGTTGCGGTCAACTTGGCTGGCGCGCTCACTTTGGCGGCCATTGCCTTGGCCGGCGCGGCTTTGACGGCAGCCTTAACAGCAGCAACCGCCTTCGCGGCCACAGCCTTCACCGCTGCCTTGACCGGAGCAGCCTTTGCCGATGCGGCTTTCACTGGCGCAGCCTTGGCTGCTGGTTTCATTGGGGTCGCTGCTTTTGCCATCGATCCTTGCCCTTATCCTGACTTGCTTGTCCTAGAGCGCTTCCGCGCCCGAAATGATTTCAATGAGCTCTTTGGTAATCTGCGCCTGACGCTGGCGATTGTAAGTGATCGTCAGTTTGCCGATCATCTCGCCGGCGTTGCGCGTGGCGCTGTCCATCGCCGACATCTTCGCGCCCATCTCGCCAGCGGCATTTTCCAGCAAAGCGCGGAAAATCTGCACCGAGAGATTGCGCGGAATGAGATCGCCGAGAATGGCGCCCGCGTCCGGCTCATATTCGTACGGCGAGGCGTCCGCAGGCGTCGCCGGAACGATGGCGGGTATAAGCTGCGTTGCCGTCGGCACCTGCGAAATCACCGATTTGAACTCGGAATAAAACATGGTGCAGATGTCAAATTCGCCCTGTTCAAACAGCGCGATCACCTTGTGGCCGATCGCGTCGGCATTGGCGAAGCCGAGCTGCTTGACGGCGCGCAGATCGACGCGCTCAATGATGTTGGCCGCAAACTCGCGCTTCAGGACATCCGCGCCCTTCTTGCCGACCGCAATGATTTTCACAATCTTGCCGGAGGCGATCAGCCGTCTTGCATGGTCGCGGGCGAGGCGGGCGATCTGCGAATTGAAGCCGCCGCACAGTCCGCGCTCGGCGGTGCAGACGAGCAGCAGATGCGTGTCGTCCTTGCCGGTGCCTGCCATCAGTCGCGGCGCGTCGTCGCCGCCGACATTGGACGCGATGTTCGCGAGAACCGCGCTCATGCGGGTGGAATAGGGACGCGCGGCCTCCGCCGCTTCCTGGGCGCGCCGAAGCTTTGCCGCAGCGACCATCTGCATCGCTTTGGTAATCTTCTGCGTCGCCTTCACCGAAGCGATGCGCGTCCTGAGATCTTTTAGAGAAGCCATCTTCCCGTCTATCCCTTACGCGAAATTCTTCGCAAACGCTTCCACGGCGGCTTTCAGCGCGTCCTTGGTGGCGTCCGACAATTGCTTCTCGTCGCGGATGGTGGCGAGGATGGCTTTACCTTCCGAGCGCATATGCGCCAAGAGGCCCTGCTCGAACTTGCCGACCTTGTTGACGTCCACCTTGTCGAGATAGCCGTTGACGCCCGCATAAATCACCGCGACCTGCTCTTCGGTCTTCAGCGGCGAGAACTGCGCCTGCTTCAACAATTCGGTCAGCCGCGCGCCGCGGTTGAGCAGGCGTTGCGTCGAGGCGTCCAAGTCAGAACCGAACTGCGCAAACGCCGCCATTTCGCGGTACTGCGCCAATTCGCCCTTGATCGAACCCGCAACCTGTTTCATCGCCTTGACCTGCGCGGCGGAACCGACGCGGGAAACCGAGAGGCCGACGTTCACCGCCGGGCGGATGCCCTGGAAGAACAGGTTGGTTTCGAGAAAAATCTGGCCGTCGGTGATCGAAATCACGTTGGTCGGAATATAGGCCGACACGTCATTCGCCTGAGTCTCAATAACCGGCAAAGCGGTGAGCGAACCCGCGCCATTGTCCTCGTTCAGCTTGGCAGAGCGCTCCAGCAGCCGTGAATGCAGATAGAACACGTCGCCCGGATAGGCTTCGCGGCCCGGAGGACGGCGCAGCAGCAAGGACATCTGGCGGTAGGCGACGGCCTGCTTCGACAGATCGTCATAGGCGATCAGCGCATGCATGCCGTTGTCGCGGAAATATTCGCCCATGGCGCAGCCGGCGAACGGCGCGATGAACTGCAAAGGCGCGGCGTCGGACGCGGTTGCGGCGACGATGATCGAATAGGGCAGCGCGCCGCGCTCTTCGAGCACTTTGACGAACTGCGCCACGGTCGAGCGCTTCTGTCCGATGGCGACGTAAACGCAATAAAGCTTCTCCTTCTCAGGGCCGTTGTCATGGATCGGCTTCTGATTGAGGAAGGCGTCGAGAATGACGGCGGTCTTGCCGGTCTGGCGGTCGCCGATGATCAATTCGCGCTGGCCGCGGCCCACGGGAATGAGCGCGTCAATGGCTTTGAGGCCGGTGGACATCGGCTCATGCACGGATTTGCGCGGGATGATGCCGGGGGCTTTCACGTCAACGCGGGCGCGGCGCTTGGCGTTGATCGGGCCTTTGCCGTCAATCGGATTGCCGAGGCCGTCCACCACGCGGCCGAGCAGCTCGGGGCCGACAGGCACGTCCACAATCGCGCCGGTGCGCTTGACCGTGTCGCCTTCCTTGATGTCGCGGTCGGAGCCGAAAATAACCACGCCGACATTGTCGCTTTCAAGATTGAGCGCCATGCCGCGGATGCCGCCGGGAAATTCGACCATTTCGCCGGCCTGAACATTGTCCAGCCCGTAGACGCGGGCGATGCCGTCGCCGACCGACAGAACCTGGCCAACTTCAGAAACCTGGGCTTCCTTGCCGAAATTCTTGATCTGGTCTTTCAGGATTGCAGAAATTTCCGCAGCGCGAATATCCATTACCGGGCCTCTTTGAGTGTGCTTTTAAGCGAGGAAAGTTTGGTGCGCAGCGATGTGTCGATCTGGCGCGAACCCATCTTGACGATGAGACCGCCCAGAAGCGACGGATCAACCGCCACATTAAAGGAAACGTCTTTGCCCGCCACGCTTTTCAGCGTCGCGGCAAGCTCTTTGGTCTGCGCGGCCGACAGGGCGTGCGCGCTGGTGACCTCGGCGCTCGCCTCGCCGCGCGCGGCGGCGGCGAGATTGCCAAATGCGGTGATCATCTGCGGCACCGAGGACAGGCGGCGGTTCTTGGCGGCGAGGCGCAGGAAATTTTCGACAAGGCCGGACAGCTTGGCTTTTTTGGCAATCGCCCCGACGGCGTTCTGCTGTTCGCCAGCCGAAAACACCGGGCTGGCAATGGCGCGCGACAGGTCGGCGCTGCCTTTGATCATAATGCCGACGGCCTGCAGGTCTTTTTCAACTGCGGAGAGCGATTTGGCCTGAACCGCCAAGTCAAAAAGCGAGCCGGCGTAGCGGGCGGCGACAGTGGAAATGGGAGATGCAGACTGGGCCACGGACGCGCTTTTCTCCCTTTTGGGCCGGAAGGATCGGCTGCTCATGTAACGCAGCAATCCTAACCCATTGGCCAGATTGACTTTTTTGAAAATGACGCCGCTGAAAACGTGCCGCCGCCATCAAATTACGGCTGCCGCATAGCATAGGGTGTTTTGACTCGCAACATGGGCAGCGCGTGATTTTGCCCCCTTTTTGCAGCACTTTGCAGAACGCATCGCCTCAGGGGACGAAACCCAGCGCATAGGCCAAAGGCAGCGCTGCAAGCATTGCTTCGAAGATCACCGATATCCAGTTGAACAAGGTGTTGCCATTGTCCGACAGCATGGAAATCAGCCGCCCAAACGCCGTGAAGCCCCATGAGACGCCGAGCGCGATCCACAGCACCGGCTGCGCCAGAAGGATGCAGCACAGGCCGACGCCAAGATAAAACCCGGCCATGGTGGCCCGGCTTTCCGACAGCGCCTCGGGATGGTTCGGATGCGTTTGCAGACGCAGTATCCGGAATGACAGACGCGGCGCGAACATGCAGAGCAGCCCAAAGAAAATCGTCGTCAGCGCGCTCGCCCAGGCCAGCCATTCGCCATTTGTCGAAGGCAGATACAGTTCCACTTTGCGTCCCCCATAAAACCCGCGCCGCCGCACATTGGGCGAAACAAGCACGATAATGCAACAAAAACAATTGCAGGCCGCGCGCTCCGCAGCGCTTCCAAAGCCCACGCAAAGGCAAGAAGCTGTGCTGTTCCGCTTGCGTCCATAAGAGTGCTAATGGACCGGTAAATTCATGGATGCGCAGTCATGACGGAAGTTTTTCGCGGAATATTCATTGTGATCGGCATTCTGCTTCTGCTGCCCGGTCTGGCCGGCGCGTATTTCATCTGCGCTGCCGCTGTCGATTATCTGCAGAGCGGCAGAGCGTCAGATGTGCTGGAGGTTCAGACCGTCATCTCCTGCATCTCGGTTCTCGCCGGCTTCATTGGCGTCAATCTTCTGCTGCGCGCCGATATTGTCGGACCCGCGCGCGGCGCGCGCATTGCCAAAGCGGCGCTGTTTGTGAGCTGCGCGGTGACCGTGCTGATCGCCGTCGTCCTCGTTCGGGCATATAGCTTGTCGGCGGAGGCGCTGCCCGCTGCCCCATTGATTGCGGGCGCCGCGCTTATCGCGGTCTCGGTTCTGCTCGCGCCTTTGCCCCTGTATCTTTATTGGAGGAAAAACCGGTGAGAGGGACTGCGCATGCCGCGCAGTCAGTGCGCATCGGCTGGCAATCTTTCGTCCGCGCCTTAGCGGTCAATCATGATGTGACCGATAAACTGTTCAACCCGGATCACCGTGCGGCGCTCCACCCTCGCGCCGGGCCGGACGGAAAAGGTGATGGGCTGACTGGCCGGAGCCGGTCGTAGACAATGTGAAAGAAGTAGGCATAGGCGGCGTAAAGCAGCGTCAGGCCAAGATCAATTGTCAGCGCCTGCCAAAACCCGTGTCCGCCCATCGCCATGACAATCGGCAGTGTGACGGCGGTGGCGGTGATCTCAAGCCACAGCGCATGCGCGGCGCGCAGACCCTGCGGCCGGTCGCTGGCGGCGCGCCGGGTGCGTTCAAACTCCACCAAGTCAAAGATCGTGTTGTAAACAGGCGCCCAAATCATGACGACAATCGACAGCGTCATCAGAAGCGCGAACGATTCGCCGGCATCCCGGCCGAAAATTAATCCAAAGAGCGGTGCGGCGATCAAAAGCCCGCCGGCCTCATAGGCCAAAGTCTGGTAAACACGCTCGCGCGCTGTCCGCAAAGCCATGATTTTCACTCCCGCTATCCGGCTGTGGCACCAGCCTCAACGGCGCCCCACGACGTGATTACCGCAAGGAAAGCGGCATCCGCATCACCCGTATTGGTTAGGAAGCCGGGCTTAGGTGCAATTTTTGCGACCGAGGCAGTCTGACGTCACACAAAACTCTGCGGATCAACATCCAGCTGCACCTGCAGCGATCCCTTCGGCCTCGGCGCATCGCGCACCATCCGGCGCAGGAAGCCCTGGATGTCGGCCTTGCGCCCGGCGCGGATCACCAGCCGGAACCTGTGACGGCCGCGGATCAGCGCGAGCGGCGCTTCGGCGGGGCGAAAATTCGGGCTGCAGTACTGACTCTACTTTTTTCCGATCACCGAAACACTGCGCATCCTGATTGTGATTCCGTCCGGCTGAATGTCGGTGAACTGCGAGCCTTTGCCGTATTTTTCCCACTCGGGGCCAAACCCTGCCATCACGGGGCCCAGCAAGAATGATATCCGCTTGGGATTCTTCTTCTTCTCAGGCTCACATTGGTTGGTGATGTAGCAATGCGGATTCTGGTTCGTCGGCAAATTTTTCGCGGAGTGAATCACCTTGCCTCCACAGGATACGTCGATCCACCCCTTGGCGTCCCTGCTCCAACGCACTTTCATTTCGAACGACACCCACTTGCCGAAATCTGCGCGCGGCTGGCAAACATTGCCGAGGAAAGAAATTCCGTTAATGCTGTCGACTTTCAGCATGTAGATGAAGTTGTGAAGAAACTCGCCCTCCCAGCTGGCGATGCGCAGGCGGCTGTCGAGACTGTTTTTCAGGAATCCTTGAGCGTGGGAATTGGAAAATCCAGGGTATTTGAAACCTGGCGCAACCCAGATGTCGAAGTTGTAACTTATGGTTTGGCCTAACCTGGCTTCCTTGTTGAAGACCAAATTTTGCCGCACGTTGCCGTTGTGACAATCGTTTTCTCCCCGCCCGTCTCCATAATCTACTTTGCTGCACTGTTTGTCGCTGATCGCAAACGTCGTTACGCCGCCCTTTGTGAAGGGATTGCGGCCATCGTTAAATCGGTGGTTGGTAAATCCCCGGGGGTGCGGATCGGCCTGCGCTGGCTTGGGCAGGCAGAGCGCCAACACGGTCGTCGCCGCGCAAATCAGGCGAAACAGCGAACCAGACATGGCGTCACCCCACAAAGCCGCCGTTTTTCCGCGCACGGGCCGACAGCAGGTGATGACGAGCGTAAGTCAGAACCGAGAATTTTTCAAGGATCACTGCGGGATGGCGCTTAACAAATAACGGAACGGGCGATCAGGCGCCGTCACACAAAACTCTGCGGATCAACATCCAGCTGCACCATCAGCGAACCCTTCGGCCTCGGCGCGTCGCGGACCATCTGCCGCAGGAAGCCCTGGATGTCGGCCTTCCGCTCGGCGCGGATGACGAGGCGGAAACGGTGCCGCCCCCGGATCAGCGCCAGCGGCGCTTCGGCGGGGCCGAGGACTTCGATGCCTGAGACTTGCGGCGCGGCGCGGCGCAGGGCGCGGGCGTGGTTCTCGGCGTCAGCCCTTGTTTCGGCGGAGACGATGACGCCCGCGAGCCGCCCGAACGGCGGCAGACCGGCGCGTTCGCGCTCGGCGATTTCGCGGGCGTAGAATTCCTCGGTGCGGCCTGAGACGATGGCGCGCATCACCGGGTGGTCAGGCTGGTAGGTCTGCAGGAGGCCCTTCGAGGCTTTGCCTGTTCGGCCCGCGCGGCCCGTCACCTGATGCAGCAGCTGGAATGTGCGCTCGGCGGCTCTTGGGTCGCCGTTGGCGAGGCCGATGTCGGCGTCGATGACGCCGACCAGGGTCATGTTTGGAAAATTGTGGCCCTTGGCGACCAGCTGCGTGCCGATGACAATGTCGGCCTCGCCGCGCGCGACGGCCTCCAATTCCAGCTGCATCCGTTTGACGCCGCCCATAATGTCGGACGAGAGCACAACGATCCGCGCGTCGGGGAAATGCGCCGCCGCTTCTTCGGCGAGGCGCTCGATGCCGGGGCCGCAGGCGACGAGATGGTCAAGCGTGCCGCATTCGGGGCAGGCTTCCGGGCGCTTTTCCTCGTGGCCGCAATGATGGCACATGAGCTTGCCCTTGAACCGGTGCTCTACCAGCCAGCTCGAACAGTTTTCGCACTGGAAACGGTGGCCGCAGACGCGGCAGAGCGTGAGCGGCGCATAGCCGCGCCGGTTCAGGAACAGCAGCGACTGCTCGCCGCGCGCCAGCGTCTCTTTCAGCGCCGTCAGCAGCACCGGCGAGATAAAGCCGCCGCGCTTGGGCGGATGGCGGCGCATGTCTATTGTATGCAGGTCCGGCAAATCGGCCTCGGCGTAGCGGCCCGTCAGGCGCAGGTGTTTGTAGCGGCCATGGTCAGCGTTGACCCGGCTTTCGATCGAGGGCGTCGCCGAGGCGAGGATGACGGGAAAATTGCCCAGCCTGCCGCGCACCACCGCCATGTCGCGGGCAGAATAGGAGACGCGGTCCTCCTGTTTGTAAGAGGGGTCATGCTCCTCATCAACGACAATCAGCCCCAGCTCCTTGAAAGGCAGATACAGCGCCGAACGCGCCCCGGCGACGACGCGCACGTCCCCGTCCGCCACCTGCCGCCAGACCTTTTCGCGCATTTTCGGCGCAAGGTCGGAATGCCATTCGCCGGGCTTGGCGCCGAACCGGTCCTGAAACCGTTCGATGAAGGCGGCAGTCAGGGCGATTTCGGGCAGCAGAATCAGCGCCTGTTTCCCGGCATCCAGCGCGGCGGCGATGGCTTCGAAATAGACTTCGGTCTTGCCGGAACCGGTGACGCCGTCGAGAAGGGTGACCGAGAAAGCCCCAGCGTCGACACTTTTCCTCAGTGCCTCGCTTGCTTCGCCTTGATCGGTGGAGAGTTCAGTCTTGGCATAGTCGGCTTCCGGCAGCGGCACGACGGGGCCACGCGGCAGCTCCACCACTTCGAACACGCCCTGAGCATGCAGCCCGTCCACGACAGCGGACGACACACCCGCCGCATGGGAAAGGCCGGAGCGCGACCATGCCATGCCGTCATTGGCAAGCTCGAGGACCCTTGTCCGCGCTGCGGTCATCCGGTCCGGCTTGATGCCGGTGACACGCAGCGCCAGCATCAGGGGCTCCGCCTCAAACCCCGCCGGAGCCCGCAGCGCCATGCGGGCGACGAGGCCGGGCGGGGAGATTGTGTAGTCCGACACCCATTCGATGAAGCGCCGCATATCGTCCCGCAGCGGCGGGCAGTCGAACACTTCACTGATCTTCTTCAGCTTCTTCGGATCAACCGCGTCGCTCTCCCCATCCCAGACCACGCCGAACACCTGACGCGGCCCGAGCGGCACCTGCACGATGGAGCCGGGGACCACCGAAGCCCCCTCCGGCACAAGGTAGGAATAGCCGCGCTCTGCCGGCATCGGCACGAGCACGGGAACCATCCGGGGTTTTTGCGAATCTGACATCATTGCCGCGTGACCTTGGCCTCTTGCAGCGCTAAAGAAAAGTCATATCGGGTCAATGCAGGGAGCAGAAAATGAAGTTTTTCATCGACACCGCCGACGTCAAAGAAATTGCGGAACTGAATGCCACGGGTCTGCTGGACGGCGTGACGACCAACCCGTCGCTCATCCTCAAGGCCGGGCGGCCGATGAAAGAGGTCATCGCCGAAATCTGCAAGATCACCGACGGCCCGGTTTCCGCCGAGGTCGCGGCAACCGACTATGACGGCATGATGCGCGAGGCGGCGGTGCTGTCGAAGATCGCCGACAATGTATGTATTAAAGTGCCGCTGACCTTCGACGGCCTGCGCGCCTGCAAGGCGATCACGTCGTCAGGCCGCAAGGTCAATGTGACACTGTGTTTCTCGGCGACCCAGGCGCTGCTCGCCGCCAAGGCGGGCGCGACTTTCATCTCGCCCTTTATCGGGCGGCTCGACGACACGGGCATCGACGGGATGGCGCTGATCGCCGACATCCGCACCATCTATGACAATTATGACTTCAAGACCGAAATCCTCGCCGCCTCGATCCGCACGATGAACCATGTGAAAGAAGCGGCGCTGCTCGGCGCGGATGTGGCGACCATTCCGGGCTCGACGCTGAAGGCGCTGGTCAATCACCCGCTGACGGACAAGGGCCTCGCTCAGTTTGTGGCGGACTGGGCGAAGACCGGGCAGACGATCAGCTGATTTGGCGTCAGAATATTCCCTGCACGATAATCATCAGCACGGTCATCGCGGCAATGAACCCGGCCTCAACGCCGATGGCGTAATTGCTCTTTTTGGCAAACAGGCCGTTGGAGATAACGAAAATGATAATCGTCAGCGCGATCAGGATGATTGTCAGCAGCGCGTTCTGACCAGCGGTGATGCCGACAAGCCAGGCCAGCAGAAACGTCGCAATCAGCTGCGTCACCATGGCGGCGGCAGGCATGCTCGCGGCTGCACCCAAGTCAACGCCAATTCCCTCGGCCCACTTGGTTCCAAACAGTTTCGGCGAATACCAAAGCCAGCCCAGCAGGAATGACGCGACAGTGCCGACGAAAACGGCAAGCCAGTTCACATTCGCGGTTAGTTCACCCATGATTTCCTCCCCTTGATTTTTCTGCTCCCGCAGTGCGCTTTATTAGCAGAAAACCGGCCTTACAGCAATTTTCCGGCGCGCAGCCAAAAGTGACCGGACAGCTGCGCGGCTAAGCTTGGCGGCGGCAGCGCATGTCCAATTTGTGATTGGCGCAGAGGCGGGCTCGGCGGTAGGATTTGGACATGAAGGAGGGTGCCGCCATGCGTCTTTTGCCTCTCGCCATTGCTGCGATTATTGCAGGAGCCTCCCCTGCGCTTGCGGACGCCATTGACGGCGACTGGTGTGGCGAGGGCGGCGGGCATTTCAAAATCACCGGTCCGTCCATTGAGCTCGGGCCGGGCGCGGTGATCGCCGGCAACTATTCGCGCCATGCCTTCCGCTACGCCGTCCCTTCCGGACTGCCTGACGCGGGAAGCGAAGTTTTGATGGATCTGCAGGGTGAACATCTCCTGCATGTGCGGCGCGGTAAAGGCGCGGTTGAGGAATGGCGGCGCTGCTCCACCGTCAGCTGAGCGCTTCTGTGCCGGTTTGGGGCGGCAATAGGAGAATGTCCTCTGCCGTTAACTTGTCGCGCCGCGCGCACTCTGCCGAACATCGGGCGGCTGGTGTCTGGGTGTCATTTGACCACCACATCTTGTGAGAACAAAATTTGAACATTGCGGCAAATCTGATTCGTCGCCGATTCGTTCCGCCTTTGCCCTGAACCTTAACAGGATTGTCTGACCCCGCCTGGAGTGGATTAACCTCTGTTAAGGAATCTCGTCAAAAGCGCATATTCTTCAATGGGTTGAATTAGGCGCCTGCCGACGCAACCCCGAAAATTAACCAATAGCGCAAATCTTCGGCGGACGCCGCTAAACCGGATTCATCATGTGGTGCGGCGCCTTGTGCGCCGAACCACATCTAGCCGTGAACAAAAGCTGAATCATCCAGCAAGGCTGATTCGTCGCTGATTCGTTCCGTTCGCGTTCCGTTTCTTAATTTGAGAGCCGATTGCGCTTTGCAATCCCCAAACCCAGGTGCTAACGGAGCCGCCTGATCAACGCGTCGAGCCTGATGACCGTTCCATTTTCCCCGCCCAATCCGCTTGTTATTTCCGGCCGAGACGTCACCGCTGTGCTTGGTCCGACCAACACCGGCAAGACGCATATGGCCATTGAGCGGATGCTGACGCACCGCACTGGCGTGATTGGGCTGCCGCTCAGGCTTCTGGCGCGCGAGGTCTACACCCGCGTCTGCGAAAAAGTAGGCGCAGAGCGGGTATCGCTGATCACCGGCGAGGAGAAGATCAATCCGCGCTTCGCCCGTTATTCTATCTGCACGGTCGAGGCCATGCCGCGCGAAACGGATGCGGATTTTGTCGCCATCGACGAAGTGCAGGTGGCGGGCGATTTGGAGCGCGGCCATGTCTTCACCGACCGCATCCTGCATCTGCGCGGAAAGCAGGAAACGCTGCTGCTGGGCGCCGCGACCATGCGCGGGATTCTGGAAAAGCTGCTGCGCGGCATAAACGTGGTCACCCGCCCGCGCATGTCGCAGCTTTTATATGCCGGCCAGAAGAAAATCATGCGCCTGCCGCCGCGCACCGCGATTGTCGCCTTCTCGACCGACGAAGTTTACGCCATCGCCGAATTGATACGACGCCAGCGCGGCGGGGCGGCGGTGGTGCTGGGGGCGCTGTCGCCGAGGACGCGCAACGCGCAGGTCGAGCTGTTCCAGTCGGGCGATGTGGATTATCTGATCGCCACCGACGCCATCGGCATGGGGCTGAACTTGGATGTCGATCATGTGGCGTTTGCGCAGGACCGCAAATTCGACGGCTGGCAGTTCCGCAATCTCAATCCGGCTGAGCTGGCGCAGGTCGCCGGGCGTGCCGGGCGGCATGTCAAGGACGGCACGTTTGGCGTCACCGGCCAAGTCGAGCCGTTTGAGGACGAGTTGGTCCGGCGGATTGAGGCGCATGAGTTCGAGCCGGTGCGCGTGCTGCAATGGCGCACCAGCCAGTTTGATTATACGTCGCTGCATGGCCTGATCAATTCCATCGACACCATCGCGCCGATTGACGGGCTGACGCGGGCGCTGCCGGCGGTGGATGTGGAGGCGCTGCATTTTCTGGCGAAGGACGAGGACATCCAGAGGCTCGCCGTCGGAGAGGAGCGCGTCGCCATGCTGTGGGACGCCTGCTCGCTGCCGGACTACCGCAAGATCGCCCCAGCCCAGCATGCGGAGCTGGTCAGCGCGGTCTACAAGGATCTCGCCCGGCGCGGCCATGTCGATGAGAGCTACATGGCCGAACAGGTCAAGCTCGCCGACCGCACCGAGGGCGAGATCGACACGCTGTCGCAGCGCATTGCCCAGATCAGAACGTGGACTTTTGTGGCAAACCATCCGGGCTGGCTTGCCAATCCGTCACACTGGCGTGAAAAGACGCGCGAAATTGAGGACCGTCTGTCCGACGCGCTGCATGAGCGGTTGACGAAACGCTTCGTAGACCGCAGGACAAGCGTGCTCATGAAAAGGATGAGAGAGAATGAAATGCTAGAAGCCGAAATCAGCGTCAACGGCGACGTGCTGGTTGCAGGACATCATGTAGGCGAGCTGCAGGGCTTCCGCTTTTCCGCTGATTCAACAGCGGAAGGCGAGGACGCCAAGGCGATCCGCGCCGCCGCGCTGAAGGCGCTGGCGCTGGAATATGACGCGCGTGCCTACCGCTTCTCCGCCGCGCCCAACGGCGACATTGCGCTGGCGCAGGACGGCACAGTGCGCTGGCTCGGCGCGCCGGTGGCCACGCTTGCCTCCGCCGAGGATATTCTGAAACCCCGCGCGGTCATTCTCGCCGACGAGCAGCTGACCGGGCCGTCGCTCGACATGGTGCAGACGCGCATTGACCGGTTTGTCGCCTATCAGGTCGAACAGCATCTGAAGCCGCTGGCGGACCTTGCCATCGGTGACGGTCTGTTGGGTCCGGCCAAGGGGCTGGCCTACCGGCTGCATGAGGCGCTCGGCATCATCAAACGCAAGGATGTGGCGGAGGAGGCGAAGGCGCTGGACCAAGACGCCCGCGCCGCCTTGCGCAAAATGGGCGTGCGCTTCGGCGCCTATCATATTTTCCTCCCCGCGCTTTTGAAGCCCGCGCCTGCGACGCTTTCGACTTTGCTTTGGGCATTGAAGAACGACGCAAAGGACAAGCCCGGATACGGCGATGTGGTCACGGCGCTGGCCGCGGGGCGCACGTCCGTTGTCGCGGATGCGACTTTTGAGCGCGAGTTTTACCGGCTGTCGGGCTTCCGTGTTCTCGGCAAGCGCGCGGTGCGCATCGATATTCTGGAGCGGCTGGCGGATTTGATCCGGCCGGCGCTCGCCTGGAATCCCGGGTCCGGCCCGCGCCCGGTTGGGGCATATGACGGGGCGCGCTTTGTTGTGACGCCAGCCATGATGTCGATCCTCGGCGCGACGTCCGAAGACATGACCGAAATCCTGCGCGGCCTCGGCTACCGCAGCGACACGCTGTCGGCGGAGTTTGTCGAGAAGCACCTCGCCGACCTTGACGCCGCCGCGCCCGCGGCCGAAGTTGCGACGGCGGAAGGTGAAGCCGCGCCCGCGGTTGAGGTCGTCATCAAAAAGAGCTTCGCCAGCGCCGTCGCCGAGGCCCATGCCGCCGGGCATCAGGCTGAGGCCAGCGCGGCGGTAAGCGCTGAAGCTGGCAGCGCGCCTGAAGCTGGAGAATCCGAGCCCGCCTCAGAGACTGAAGCCGCCATCCCGGCGGAGGAGGCCGCCGAAGCCGCGCCCGCAGAGGCGGAGCCGAAGGTGGTGCTGGTCTGGAAACAGGTGCGCCACGACGAAAAGCGTCCCGAGCCTCGCCCGCGCAACGCCAACCGCCGCCCTGCGGCCAAGCCCGATGACGCCGCGCCTGTTGACGGCGGCGAGGCCAAGCCGCAGCAGGACAAGCCCCAGCAAGACAGGCGTCCGCGCCGCGAGTTCAAGGGCGACAATGCGAATGAGAGGGGCGCAAGCGAGCGCGGCCCCGGAAAGCCGCGCTTCGACAAGCGCCGCGACGGCAAGCCCGGAGGCGAGGGCCGTCCTGAGCGCAGGCGCGACGATGCCAAGCCGGCGCAATTCCAGAGCAAACCGCGCGAGGAGCGTCCGGCGAAGTTTGACCCGGATTCGCCTTTCGCCAAACTCGCCGCTCTGCGCGACCAGATGAAGAAGTGAGCCTTGAGCGGCGAAAAACAGCGCATCGACAAATGGCTGTTTTTCGCGCGCGCCGTCAAATCGCGCTCTCTTGGCGCAAAGCTCGCGGGCGGCGGGCATGTGAAAATCAATGAGCGGACCAGCGACGGCGCGGACAATCCGGTGCGTGTCGGCGATATGCTTACCATAATGATGGAACGGCACTCTCTGGTCTGGAAGGTGCTAGGCCTCGGCAAACGGCGCGGCCCCGCAACGGAAGCGCAGCTTCTGTATGAGGACCTGACGCCCGCCAAGCCGGAAGCGGTTCAAGTCGTCAAAGATGCGAAACGCGATCCGGGAGCGGGAAGACCGGAAAAGAAGGAGCGCCGCGCCATGGAGCGGATGCGGTCGGAGATTTTCGACAGCTGAGCATTTTCGTCTAACGGGCGCGGCTTTGCCGCAAGCCGCGTCTCTTGTCAGCGCCTGCCAAAGCCGCTAACTCACGCCGCGAAGCCAATTCCGAGATTTCAATGACCTATATCGTCACCGACAATTGCATCAAATGCAAATATATGGACTGCGTCGAAGTCTGCCCGGTGGACTGCTTCTACGAGGGCGACAACATGCTCGTCATCCATCCGGACGAGTGCATCGACTGCGGCGTATGCGAGCCGGAATGCCCCGCCGACGCGATCAAGCCGGACACGGAGCCGGGCCTCGACAAATGGCTGAAAATCAACACCGAATACGCCCCGCTCTGGCCGAACATCACCGTCAAACGTGACGGTCCGGCGGACGGCAAGGAGTTTGACGGGGTCGAGGGCAAGTTTGAGAAGTTTTTCTCGGCAGAGCCTGGCGAGGGGGACTGACGCCATGTCCGCCAAGGCCCCCAGCCTTGGCCGTCATCCCGGAATCGCGCAGCGATATCCGGGACCCATTCCGGCAAAGATCGATATTTCGCACCCTTTGCTTACCACAACCATTCCGGCATGGGTCCCGGCTCGCGTCGCTTCGCTCCTTGGCCGGGATGACGGGCTGGAGCGGTGCTGACGCTTACGCGAGTGTCGCCTCTAGCGTTACATTAATCGCCCCAAGCGCCATGGAGACCGGGCATTCCGCCTTGGCCTTTGCCGCCAGCTCCTGAAACTTCGCGTCGGTAATGCCGGGCACATGCGCGGTCAGCGTCAGCGCGCTTCCGGTGATACCGGTGCCGGGGATCAGCTCGACATGGGCCACAGCCTCAATCTTTGTGGCTGTCGTGCCGTTTTCGGCGAGGAAGTGCGACAGCTGCATGGCGAAACAGCTGGCATGGGCGGCGGCGATCAGCTCCTCCGGATTGGTCGCCGACTTGCCGCTTTCGTCTTCGAAACGGGAATTGAACGAATAGGGATTGTTGGAAAGCGCGCCGCTCTGGGCGGAGACATTTCCCTTTCCGGATTTCAAATCACCGGACCAGACGGCTGAAGCATGACGTTTCATGGAAAATTCCTCTCCTGTTGGCGTTAACTTCAATGTGGCCGAAAGCGCGGCTTTTTCAAGCCGCTTGCCGGAGAAATCGGCGCTATCACGCGATATTTAGCCACGATGAAATCGTGATTTCCACCCAATTCCGGCCCATTGCGCGCCGAAAATCGGCGGCGCAACCGAATGCTCACGAAGGGATGGATCATGAGCGATACCATAAATGCGCCGGAAACACCGGGGCCATTTCAATTTCCAAAACCTAGAACCGAATTGTCCAAGGGCCGCCTCTTGGGCCTCAAATTCTTCCTGCTCGGCGCGCTGGCGCAGTTTCTGACGATACCGTTGTTCATGGTGCTCGCCCTTGTGCAGGACCGTGAGAGCCGGTTCCGTCAGGCGACGGCGGAGATCGCCCAGCAATGGGGCGGCCCGCAGCAGCTGACCGGGCCGTTCATTCTTGTGCCGGTGATCGTCGCCGAAAACAGCGGCGAGGCGGGTTCCGTGCCGCGGCAGGCTGACCGCAATCTTATCATTGTGCCGGAAAACCTCGCCATCAAGGCGCAGTCGAAGACCGAGACCCGCAAGCGCGGCATTCACGAGGCGACGGTGTATCAGACAACTCTGTTAGCCGAAGGCGCTTTTTCCAAGCCCGATCTTAACAGCTTGAACAGCCAGATCATCTCCGCCGACTGGTCCCGCGCCAAAATCGTGACGGGCCTGTCCGAACCGAACGGCATCGAATCGGTGTCGCTCACAATTAACGGCGCGGCGGCGAAGAAGATCGAGCCGGTCGCATCGACCGGCATGGGTTTCATGCCGGGCTTCGGCGCGAGCGTTGACCTGTCCGCAGCCTTATCCGGCGCAGGCCAGCTGGTTCCGTTCAAGATCGACATGGCGTTCAAGGGCTCGCAGGAACTGACCTTTGCGCCCGTCGCCAGCCAGACCGATGTGGAAGTCGCCTCCGCTTGGCCACATCCGAGCTTTGCCGGGGCGTATCTGCCGAAGGAGCGCGATGTGAAGGACACGGGCTTCACCGCGCGCTGGAGCATTCCCGAGCTTGCCCGCAATATTCCGGCGGCGATGATCGCCGACCAGAACAGCTTTTCAACATTGACCTCCGCGACATTCGGCATGCGGTTCTATCAGCCGGTGGATTTCTAC
>JANMMM010000209.1:0-8932 GCA_031373225.1 Phyllobacteriaceae bacterium
GTCTGAAGACGAGCTGTTGGCCGGCATTGAAGGCTTGGTCGCGCCCGAGAAGAACGACGATTTTTGAGTGAGCCGCCAAATAGGCTTTCATTCCGCTAAAATCTGAGACTAGGATAGACATGCGCCGCAAACTGGCTTTGCGGCGCATGTTTGCTTTTGGGAAAGGGTATCCGCCATGATGCGTCAGTACGAGCTTGTCGAGCGCGTTCAGCGCTACAAGCCTGACGTCAACGAGGCGCTGCTCAACAAGGCCTATGTCTACGCCATGCAGAAGCACGGCCATCAGAAACGCGCGTCCGGCGCGCCGTATTTTTCCCACCCGCTCGAAGTCGCCGCCATTCTCACCGAAATGCGCCTCGATGAATCCACCATTGCCGTGGCGCTGCTGCATGACACGATCGAAGACACGACGGCGACCCGGCAGGAAATTGACGAGCTTTTCGGCCCGGACATCGGCGCGCTGGTCGAAGGTCTCACCAAGCTGAAGAAGCTCGACCTCGTGTCGAAAAAGGCCGAGCAGGCGGAAAACCTGCGCAAGCTTCTGCTTGCCATTTCGGAAGATGTCCGTGTCCTGATGGTCAAGCTCGCCGACCGCCTGCACAATATGCGCACGCTCGACGCCGTGCCGCCGGAAAAGCGGGAGCGCATCGCCGAGGAGACGATGGATATTTACGCGCCGCTCGCCGGCCGCATGGGCATGCAGGACATGCGCGAGGAGCTGGAAAACCTAGCCTTCAAGGCGCTCAACCCCGAAGCCTGCGCCACCGTCACGCAGCGGCTCGCCGAACTGTTGGAACGCAACCGCGGCCTGTTGAATCGGATTGAGAAAGACCTGTCGCAGCTCTTTGAAAAGAATCACATAAAAGCCGAAGTCAAAAGCCGCCAGAAGAAGCCGTGGTCGGTGTTCCGCAAAATGGAATCCAAAGGCCTGTCATTTGAGCAGCTCTCCGACATTTTCGGCTTCCGGGTCTGCGTCGACAGCGTCGAGGACTGCTACCGCGCGCTTGGAGTCATCCACATGACCTGGCAGACCGTGCCCGGCCGCTTCAAGGACTATATTTCAACCCCGAAACAAAATGACTACCGCTCAATTCACACAACCGTGGTCGGCCCGTCGCGCCAGCGCGTCGAGCTGCAGATCCGCACCCAGGAAATGGACATGCTCGCCGAATATGGCGTTGCCGCCCATGCCATCTACAAAGATATCGGCGCGCGCAAGGGCGCTGATGTGCCGAAAATGTCGAAGGACAGCCGTGCCTATGCCTGGCTGCGCCAGACCATTGAGCAGCTGGCTGACGGCGACAATCCGGAGGAGTTTCTCGAACACACCAAGCTTGAGCTGTTTCAGGACCAGGTCTTCTGCTTCACGCCGAAAGGCAGGCTGATCGCCCTGCCGCGCGGGGCGACACCGATTGATTTCGCTTATGCCGTCCACACCGATGTCGGAGATTCATGTGTCGGCTCAAAGATCAACGGCCGCATTATGCCGCTGATGACCGAGTTGAAGAATGGCGATGAAGTGGACATTGTCCGCTCTTCGACACAGGTGCCGCCCGCTGCCTGGGAGGCGATTGTTGTCACCGGGAAGGCCCGCGCCGCCATCCGCCGCGCCACCCGCGCCGCCGCCCGCAAGCAGTTTTCCGGTCTCGGCGCACGCATTCTGGAGCGCGCGTTTGAGCGCGCGGGCAAAAAATGGTCGAAGGAGCAATTGAAGCCCGTTCTACACCGGCTGGCGCGCAAGGATGTCGAGGATGTGCTGGCCTCGGTCGGGCAGGGGGAGATATCCTCCATCGACGTGATGCGCGCCATGTTTCCCGACTACAAGGAAGACCGGGTGTCGCTTCCCGCCGCCGCGCCAAAAGAGGAAGGCTGGTTCAATCTGCGCAACGCCGCCGGCATGCTGTTCAAGCTGCCGGGCCGGGCTGAGACCAAGAAAATTGCCAAGGAAAAAGGCGATGCCGTGCCAATCCGCGGCGCGGGCGGCGATCTGCCGGTGAAGTTTGCCGCCGAGGGCGCAGTGCCCGGCGACCGCATTGTCGGCATTCTGGAGCCGGGCTCCGGCATCACCATCTATCCGATTGAATCGCCGTCGCTCACCGCCTTTGACGACCAGCCGGAGCGCTGGATCGACGTGCGCTGGGACATTGAGGAAGGCATGAAAGAGCGCTTCCCCGCCCGCATCAATGTCAGCGCCTTAAATGAGCCAGGCTCGCTTGCCGAAATCGCCCAGGTCATTGCCGGCAACGAGGCCAACATACACAAGCTCGCCATGGGCAACACCGCGCCGGACTTCACGGAGATGGTGTTTGACCTCGAAGTCTGGGACTTGAAGCACCTCACCCGCCTGATCTCACAGATCAAGGAAAAGACCAGCGTCTCAGCGGTGCGGCGGGTATATGGGTGAGACAAATGCGCGCTGCGCTGAAGGCTTTGGAGTTGATGAATGACAGTCAATGAAGTTCTGGAAATCTTCCGCTCCGCAGGCGCAATCCTGGAGGGACATTTCATCCTCTCCTCCGGCTTGCGCAGCCCGGTGTTTCTGCAAAAAGCCCGCGTCTTCATGCACGCCGACAAGACCGAAGCGCTCTGCCAAGCGCTCGCGGCGAAAATCCGCGCGGCGGGACTTGGAAAGATCGACTATGTCGTCGGCCCCGCCGTCGGCGGATTGATCCCGGCCTACGAGACCTCGCGACATCTCGGCGTTCCGGCCATATGGGTCGAACGCGAGGCGGGCGAGTTCCGGCTGCGCCGCTTTGAGATCGAAAAGGGCGCGCGCGTCGTCATTGTCGAAGACATAGTCACGACCGGTCTCTCCATCCGCGAAACCATCACCTGCCTCAAAGCCATTGGCGCGGAAGTCGTAGCCGCCGCCTGCATCATTGACCGATCCGCCGGCAAGGCAGATGTCGGCGCGCCGCTGATTGCGCTCGCAGAATATGAAGTTCCCGCCTATTCGGCAGATAATCTGCCGCCGGAGCTGCGATCCATACCGCCTGTTAAGCCGGGAAGCAGAAATATTTGACTCCGGGTTCCTGCTGGCCTGTTAAGAACGCAATCAGGCGCGATAGAATGCTGAGATTTTTTTTGACTGGATCACCGAGTTGATACTGAGGCGCGAAAGACCAGAAAATTTGCTGACCCGCCTGCGGCTGATTTTTTGGCCGCGCCGGTCGTTCTCGCGCTCGCTCGCCTATTTCGGCAAACGCATCGCTCGCCTGCACGCCTCGCCGCAGTCGATTGCTATGGGCCTGGCGGCTGGAGTTTTCGCTGCTTGCACGCCTCTCCTTGGTTTTCATATCCTGATAGCACTCGCCATTGCCTGGCTCTTGTCCGGAAACCTTGTCGCCGCTGCGCTTGGCACGGCATTCTGCAACCCGCTGACATTTCCGTTCATAATCGCTGGCGACATTAAGCTCGGCGCGCTTATCCTGCACAATCCGCCCGTCGCGGCCGCACCGGAAACCATTGGCAATTTGTGGAGCCTGCATCACATCTCACGCCTGTGGCGTCCGGTTATCGAGCCAATGCTCGTCGGTTCTGTGCCGCTGGGGCTCGTCTTCGCCGTGATTTCCTATTTTCTCGGCGCATTTGCCGTCAGAGTGTTCAAGCAGCGCCGCGCCGCCAAAATGGCGCGGTCAGCATGATTATCGGCCTCGGTTCCGACCTCATCGACATAAGGCGCATCGAAAAAACCCTTGAACGCCACGGCGCGCGCTTCATTGACCGCATCTTCACCGAAACCGAACAGCGCAAATCCGAAGGCCGAAAACAGCGCGCCGCTTCTTATGCCAAGCGCTTCGCCGCCAAAGAAGCCTGCGCCAAGGCGCTCGGAACCGGCTTGGCGAACGGCGTATTCTGGAAAGACATGGGTGTCGCCAATCTCCCCTCCGGCAAGCCCACAATTCTCCTGACTGGCGGCGCAAAGGCCCGGCTCGCAGAAATGACGCCTGCGGGTCTTAAGTCCGTGATTCACCTCACCATCACCGACGACTTCCCGCTGGCGCAGGCTTTTGTCATCATCGAGGCGCTGCCCGCCGAACAAGCGCCGCATTCCTGAGGCAAGCGGCGGTTCTGTTGCTCAAGGCTTGAGAAGCGGTTATGAGGAGCGCCAAATTACCGGCAATGAGGATCAAATGAGCGTGGCCGACAAGACCCAAGTGAAGAAATCCGGCGGTTTGGGCGAAACGCTGAGCGTCATCGTGCAAGCATTGCTTTTGGCGCTCGTCATCCGCAGTTTCATTTTCCAGCCGTTCAGCATTCCGTCAGGCTCCATGCGTCCAACGCTGCTTGAAGGCGACTATCTGTTCGTCTCAAAGTTTGCCTATGGCTATTCGCATCATTCGCTGCCCTTCTCGCCCAACCTGTTTTCAGGCCGCATCTGGTCCGCCGATCCTGTGCGCGGCGATGTCGCGGTGTTCAAGTTTCCTCCGAACCCCAAGCTTGACTACATCAAGCGCATCATCGGCCTTCCGGGCGACAAGATTCAGATGATTTCAGGCGTGCTCCATATCAACGGAGTTGCGGTCAAGCGGGAAAAGGCCGGAATCATCGACGATGTGGATGTGACTGAGGAAGTGGGGCCAGTGGACGTTTACCGCGAAACCCTGCCCAACGGCGTGTCCTACAACACGCTCGATATCAACCCGGCCTCCAGCACCGACGACACGCGCGAGTTCGTCGTGCCCGAAGGTCACTATTTCGCCATGGGCGACAACCGCGACAATTCCTCCGACAGCCGCTTGTCCGTTGGCTTTGTTCCAGCCGAAAACCTCGTCGGCCGCGCCAAGCGCATATTTTTCTCCATTGACGGCGGCTCCAGCCCGCTCGAAATCTGGAAATGGCCGTCGGGCATGCGCACCGAGCGGCTGCTGCAAGCGGTTCATTGACAGCCATGCCTGCGACAAAAAAGCGCCAAGAGCAGCTTGGCAAAGCGCTTCAGGAAAAAACCGGCCATGTCTTTTTGGATTTGGCGCGGCTTGAGCGCTCAATGACCCATGCCAGCGCTCGCAGCAAAGATGGCGCCGATTATGAGCGGCTGGAGTTCCTCGGCGACCGCGTTCTCGGCCTTGTGGTGGCTGAGCTCCTTTTCGCCAAGTTTCCAAACGCCGACGAAGGCGAACTGTCGATCCGCTTGAACTCACTGGTGGACGCGGAGACCTGCGCTGAAGTTGCGGACGATCTCGACCTGCATCTCCTGATCCGCAAAGGCTCCGACATGGGCCAGCTCGACGGCAAGCGCCTGTCCAACGTGCGCGCCGATGTCGTCGAGTCCCTGATTGCGACGATCTACTTGGACGGCGGTCTTGCCGCCGTGCGCCCCTTTATCGAAACCCATTGGGGTCCGCGCGCCGTGGAAGTCGATGCAGGCCGGCGCGACGCCAAGACCGAATTGCAGGAATGGGCGCACCGCGAGGGCGGCGTGCAGCCGGTCTATGTCGTGACAAACCGCTCTGGGCCTGACCACGAGCCGGTGTTTTCGGTGCGCCTTGACGTTCCCGGCTTCGCGCCGGAATCCGCCGACGGGCCGTCAAAGCGCCTGGCTGAGCGCGATGCCGCCGAGAAAATGCTGATCCGCGAAGGCGTCTGGGACGCCGAGGAATGAGTGTGGCCAGCGCCACGCGCTCCGGCTTTGTCGCCATGCTCGGCGCCACGAACGCAGGCAAGTCCACTTTAGTGAACCGCCTCGTCGGCTCGAAAGTCTCCATCGTCTCGCACAAGGTGCAGACGACGCGCGCGCTTATCAGGGGCATCGTCACCCACGGCCAGTGCCAGATGGTCCTCGTCGATTCCCCTGGCATTTTTACCCCCAAGCGCCGCCTCGACCGCGCCATGATCTCAACCGCCTGGCAAGGGGCGGGGGATGCCGACATCATCCTGTTCATCGTTGACGCCGAGCGCGGTTTTTCCGGCGACGCCAAGTCCATTCTCGAGAGCCTCAAAGACAAGAAACAGCGTGCTGTCCTTGTATTGAATAAGGTTGACAGGCTCGATCCTCCCAAGCTTCTCGACCTCGCCACCGAAGCCAACGCCGTCACCACGTTCGAGCGCACCTTTATGATTTCCGCGCTGAACGGCTCCGGCTGCGATGACCTTCTGAGCTGGCTGGCCGAAGCGCTGCCGCAAGGCCCATGGTACTATCCGGAAGATCAGGTCTCCGACCTTCCAATGCGCAGCCTCGCCGCTGAAATCACCTGCGAAAAGCTGTTTGAGCGCCTGCATCAGGAGCTTCCCTACGCCTCGCATGTTGAGACGGAAAAATGGGAAGAGATGAAAAACGGCGATGTGCGCATCCAGCAGGTCATTTATGTGCAGCGCGAGAGCCAGAAGAAAATCGTCCTCGGCCACCAGGGCGCGACGATCAAGGCCATCGGCCAGTCGTCGCGCATGGAGATAGCGCAGATACTGGAACAGAAAGTTCACCTGTTCCTGTTCGTCAAAGTCCGAGAAAACTGGGGCGACGACCCGGAGCGATACCGCGAAATGGGGCTGAATTTCGGGTCTTGAATAGTGGCCGAGACGGGCCGAGAAGCGGACTATGGACTGGCGCGACGAAGGCATAATCCTTGGAACCCGCAAACATGGCGAAACCAGCGCCATTGTCGAGCTGATGACCCGCGACCATGGCCGCCATCTGGGGCTGGTGCAGGGCGGGCGTTCCCACAAGCTGCGCCCGCTTTTGCAGGCGGGCAACCGCGTGGCAGCACAATGGCGGGCGAGGCTGGATGAACATCTCGGCCAGTTTGTCTTGGAGCCCGTCTCCTTCGCCGCCGCGCGCTTGATCGAAAGCCGCCTGGCGCTCGCCGGCCTCCAGCTTCTCGCATCGCATCTGCGCCTGCTTCCAGAGCGCGACCCGCACCCGCAATTGTTCGAAACGCTGGCCGTGATCCTCGATTGTTTCGAGGAGCCGCTTCTGTCAGGTGAACTCATAGCCCGCTTTGAGCTGAGGCTCCTCGACGAACTGGGCTTCGGTCTTTCTCTCGACGAATGCGCCGCCACAGGAAGCCGCGACGAGCTGATCTACGTCTCGCCAAAGTCGGGCAGGGCGGTGTGCCGCGAGGCGGGCGCGCCCTATGCCGCAAAGATGCTGGCGCTTCCAGGTTTCATCAGCAGAAACCCCGGATGCAGCGCAAGCGTCGAAGAGTTGGAAGCAGCTTGGAAGCTCAGCGGCTTCTTCCTCGCCCGCGACGTCTACGGCCCGCGCGGCGTCGAGCCGCCGGATGGAAGGTCAGCCTTCATCTTAGCTCTCCGCAAACAGCTGCTGTCCGCCGCGCTGGCCCAATGAAAACGCAAAGGAAATGCACATGAAATTTGGCGTTCTGCCCCTCTCCGAAGTGGCGCATCTCGACGGCCTTACCCTGCTCAAGGGCATGATCGCCGGCCTCTATCCCGACGCGCCGATTGCCGAAGCAATGCACTTCACCATGACCGAGGCGGAGGAGGGGCGGGTGGTTTTCGAAGGCGCGCCCAACGAATCGCACCGCAATCCTTTCGGCACCATCCATGCCGGCTGGACCTCCACAATGATGGATTCGGCGATGGCCTGCGCCGTCTTCACCTCAATCAAGCCGGGCGAAGGCTACACAACGGTCGAATTCAAGGTCAACTGCGTGCGCCCGCTGTTCGCCGGAATGGGCAAAGTCACCTGCGAGGCGCTGCTTCTGCACCGCGGCCGCACCATCGCAACATCGGAATGCTATGTCCGCGATCAGAACGGCAAGCTGCTGGCGCATGGCACGGAAACCTGTGCGATCTTTCCCATGGAGAAAAAATAGGCCCGCCTATTCGGCCGGCGCGAGCATCGCCCCACGCGCGACCGCTTTTTCCCGGATCGGCCAATGCACGGCTGCCGCAAACAGCCCCAGCGCCACGCCGATCCACCAGACCGGATCATAGGTGCCGAAATGGTCATACAGATACCCGCCCATCCAGATGCCGATGAACGACCCGACCTGATGCGACAGGAACACCAAGCCGCCCAAAAGGCCAAGATGCCGCGTGCCGAACATGATCGCGACAAGCGCGTTCGTTGGCGGCACGGTGGAAAGCCACAAAATGCCCATCACCGAAGCGAAGACGATCACGGAGAACGGCGTCTGCGGCAGGAGCAGGAACAGCGTCACGGCGATTGAGCGCCCGATATAGATGTAGGCGAGGAGATAGGGTTTTGAATATTTCTGCCCGACAATCCCGGCGCCAAGCGAGCCGAAAATATTGAAAAACCCGATCAGCGCCAGCGAGATCGCCGCATATTTCGCCTCAATGCCGATGTCGCCGAGATAGGCCGGGAAATGCGCGGTGATGAACGCCACCTGGAAGCCGCAGACGAAAAAGCCAACTGTGAGCAGCAAATAGCTCTGGTGGCTGAACGCCTCGCGCAGCGCCTCTCCGATGCTTTGTTCAATTTCCGTCTGCGATGTCTTTCCGGAGCTTGAATTGCCCCGCAGCGGAACGGCGAGGAGCGGGATCAGCACCATCATCCCCCCAATCACCATCAGCGCCTGCGACCAGCCGAACCGGGCGATGAACTCCTGTGAAAGAGGCGCAAAAATGAACATGCCCGCCGACCCCGCCGCCGTGCCGAGGCCAAAGGCGAATGATCGCTGCGCGGCGGTCACATGGCGGGCGAAAGCCGACAGAATAATGCCGAACCCGCCCGCGCCGATGCCAAGGCCAATCAGCGACCCGCCGAGATGAAGCAGCAGAGGTGTCTTCACGGTCGCCATCATCGCAAAACCAACCGCAAAGAATATTGCCGACAGAAGCAGCACTTTCCACGAGCCGTATTTGTCGGCGATAGCCCCAAAAAACGGCTGCCCCAGCCCCCAGAACAGATTTTGCAGCGCGATTGCCAGTCCGAATGTCTGCCGGTCCCAGCCGCGCTCGGAAATCAGCGGCAGCTGGAACAGGCCAAGCGCCGAGCGGGGGCCGATCG
>JANMMM010000308.1:0-6098 GCA_031373225.1 Phyllobacteriaceae bacterium
CGAGGATCTCGTCCATGAAGAGCCGGTGCGCTCCGATCCAACTGACCCTAATTCCCCGCTCCTGCCCTGCCTTACCCTCCGTCTCGGTCGCACCAAGACCGCAGCGGCAAATGACGATGAACGCGTTATTCTCATCGGAAAACCGGTCATTGCGCTCAAAAACTGGCTCGAACGCGCCAATATCGTCACCGGACCCCTGTTCCGCAGCATTGACCGCTGGGGCCATATCGACTGCAAGGGCCTCGAACCGCAATCAGTCAACCTCATCCTCAAAACCCGCATCAAGGCCGCCGGTTTTGACCCCTCCGCCTATTCAGCACACGGCCTGCGCTCCGGCTATCTAACCGAAGCCGCCAACCGCGGCATCTCGCTGCCCGAGGCCATGCAGCAGTCGCGCCACAAATCCACCGCGCAGGCCGCCAGCTACTACAATGATGCAACAAGAAAACTCGGAAAAGCCGCGCGGATTATGAGCTGACGCCATCATTCGCCCCTGCCTGCGGTGCCAACCAGCCGAACATGGCTGCCATTGGCCCGCAATTGCGCCAAAAGCATCGGCCAGAGCGAGAATTCGCCGGCCTTGGCCTTGTCGGTCAAAACCCGCAGATACCCGCCGGCCGAATTGATGTGCTCAGCCCGCTGCAGGATGCAGGCGATGACAATGGCCGCCCTTTCCTGTCCCAACACCTCGCAGGCTTCCTGGTAGGCGCTCGGCGACACGCCAAACACCGGCCGCGCCGTCACCGCCGCCCCCATCAAATCGCGCCAAGAGGCGATTTCGCCCTTGGCGTAGTTCGAAATGTCCGGGCAGGCTTTCAGCACCAAGCCGAGCGGAATGGGCTTTTCGGCTGTATTTCCGGATTCCACGCCCAAGTCGGGTGTTTCAGCGACGCCGCCGCGCTCGCCTTCCTTGCCTCCAACCGCGGCGTGCTCAGCCGGTCCGGTAGTGTCCACATCCGTCCCGCCCTGCTTTCTTCCAAAGCGAGGTTCAAGATCAGACGTGGATTGGGTTTTTGAATTCTGTTTGTGACGCTCATTATGAGACTCATTGGCGCTCATATTTTGGGAATTCAGCTTGTTTTCCAAGAGTTTGGAGATTTCCAGCTGCAGACATTCCAGCCCGTCGGCCGCAAGTTCCAGAGCCTCACTGTCGGCTTGGCGTGGAAGCGTGTCCACGGTGGCGCGAAACAGCGTGTATTTGGCTTGCCAGTCGATGCCCGGCAGTGTCTCGGAGCCCAGCTCAATCAGCTTGTCGATATCGCGCCGCAAGAGGCTCAGCCGCTCCTTGAGCATCTTCAGCCGGTAGCGCTCCACACGAACCTCCTGCGCCAGCGCGTCGATTTCGCAGGCGCGCGCGATCAGCGGGGATATGTTGAACCCGAACGCCTCACGGCCGTCTGCGCCCTCCCCTGCCCTTTCCCCGCCTGCAAACCGGGCCTTGCGCGCAAACCGCTTACCGTTCGGACTGTCTTTCCGGAAAATCAGGCCCGCCTCCACCAGCGCGCTCAAATGGCGGCGCAGCGTCGCCGGCGCCATTCCATAGGCCCGCAGGGACAATTGGGCATTGGAGGGAAACACCACCAGTCCATTCGCCTCGGCGAGCTCCGTCTCGGGATAGAAGGTCAGCAGAGCGTTCAGCACCACCAAGGCCCTGTCCGATATGCCAAGCGTGTCTCGTGCCTCGCTCACACCGCGCAGCAGCTTCCATTTATCGACCGAGAGTTCCGGATCGATCCCGCTGGCATTGGCCTGCGTCGCCAACATGCCAAGCGACAGCGGCCGCCGCCCAAAGGGCGTCGTGAATGCATGTCCCGTCTGCATAGTTCTTGCCTTCATTAAGGCAAAAGAAATCCGCTCACCAAATCGGCGTCAAAGACTCTTGACAGTGATTCCCGGAAATGTGATTCTCTAGCTGCAAAACACAGAGAAAGGCTTCCGTGACGGTGACGTTCGGGGGCTTTTTTCTTTTGCGGGTTCAGTCTCCATGGTTTGATTCTGGATCGGTATTGAGAAAGTCGGCATAAAGCCGATCCGCATTCTCAAGAAACCAATCGCCAAATTTCTCAGCGTCGTGATTAGCCAAATTGAAGGTTAGCCCCTTGGCCGCTGTCTTCGCTGTAAATGTCAATCGCCCATTCGAAGATGACCATGCCCGCGAGTGAGCACGGGTGGGTGGGCTTTTTGTTGTAGGCTTGCCACCGCCAAACGCTTTGAAAGCTAAATTGAAACGTACTTCGGACTTGAGATCTAAGGCCGATTTCCTGGCGCAAATTTCGCGAACACGAAGTAGAGCGTCGTCGCGCTCGATGCACTCGGCAAACTCAAGCCACCGCCCTCGCCCGATTGTCGGCGCAGGACCTATAGATTCAAGCACGTCTGGAGGGATGGCCGACGCGATCTTTATCATTTCCGAGATGTGGGACTTGGTTGTCGCCAGCGATGCGCAGATGACATCGCGCCGAAAGCCGGCTTTTTCCTGAGCAAGGGCGAAAACACATTTTTCGATCAATGAAAGATCAGCGCGTTCAGCGTTTTCTTCACCTTGTAAAATTACCGCCTGTTCATCGGTGAGTTCTCGAATGACCGCTTTGAATTTTAGACCCAGCAATTTGGCAACTGCCAGTCTGCGCCTGCCATAGACAATCTGAAAGCTACCAGACGATCCAATTGGACGAACCATGCCAGGAACGATTTGACCCCGCTCCCGCATGGAATCCGCGATTTGTGCCAATGCTTCATCAGAGTAAGCGCTGTTGAAGCGATCCGGAATTGGGGATGGTAGTATAAGGCCCGTGTCAAAATCGACTATTCGTTCGCTGTCATTGAGTAACTGATTTGCAAGTTCGCTACGCTCTTGCAGTTCGCGCACGCCTGCTGCCACTCTACGCAAATGCGGGGAACCTCCGCCTTGTTTGGCGGGCATAGGAATTTCATTATTCTCGCCAATCTGCCCAAGTGCGGTTGCGAAAATGCCTTTGGAATCTCTCCTACTCATTTTTCGCGTCCCCATGCGCCCCAAATCAGTTGCTCAATCTCGGCATTAACCGCATTGATTGACTCCATAGCGCGATCATACGTTTTAGGAGCTGAGAAACGTGATCGATGTACTTCGTAAAGGCTCTGCTTCCACGTAAGCGCATCTGCGACGGCCGTCGATTTGATGGCTGAGTTCAGCAACAAGTCATGCCCAAAAACCTGCCGCATCAGAGCTTGCATATTAGCTTGTGGGTGATCGTTTGGCTCAAACTTGGTGATAAGGAACCTTGCAAAATCCCATGTTGTCTGGGTCCCGGCATCATCCAGAATTTGAAGATAGGAGGACGCCAACTCGAGAAACTTCCCGGTTGAGTCAACGTCTAGCATGTGAGCAGGAACAGGAATGATGACACCGGTTGCCGCCGTCAGTGAAGACAGTGTCAGAAAGTTCAATGAAGGTGCGCAGTCAAGCAGAATGACGTCATAGTTTTCAGCTACCTGTTCCAAGGCCTGTGACACTCGCAAGAGGAAGCCAGTTCCATTGGTTTTGCGCATTTCAAGTGCAACTGCGGCTTCAAACTCTGTCAAATCCAACCCCGCACAGATGACATCGAAACCATCTATGTGGGTTGTGCGCACCACACTTGCCGTCGTGAGCGGATCGTCAAAGCGGATGGCCGAGTAAAGCGTTTCACCATCGCGATAATCGAAACCAGGCAATGTTCCGTGCAAACTTGTCAGTGAAGCCTGTGGATCCAGGTCGACAGCCAGAACACGATACCCTTTCAGAGCCAGATAGTGGCCAAGGTGAATGGTTGTTGAGGTTTTGCTTGACCCACCTTTGAAGTTCGAAATTGCAACAACTTGGCAACTTTCACCCTGAATTCTGCGCGGGTTGATCCATTTTTTCCGACCATTTTCCGCCAAGTGCCTTCGCAAGTCATTTACTTGTTCAAGGCCGTAGTGCCGGCGACCGTTGCTGGTCAGCTCGGGTTCGGGGCCCTGCCCTTTTAGAGATATTTGCCTGATGTAGGCTTCAGAAACGTCCAGCAAATCTGCGACTTCTGATGACGCAAACTTCCGCATCTGTCGCATTGCATCAGGAGGGAATTGCACCTTGCTCAAATTTGTCAGCGCAGTTTCCAACTTGGTTGAAAACGCCTGCATAAAATCCAGACTACTGAGTTGCTTATTCAATGGCGTCGCTCTGATTGATAGGTACGCATGTTGATGGGCTTCATATGGTTAATTTTCTGTTAACCCATCTGCAACTACGCAAAACGCCTACACTTCGAGAAAAATTCGTAGCTATGGATAGCCTGATTCTCTCTAAAGTATAAAGCCTTGAATTGAGCCTATAAAGTTCCCAGCTGGGAACTCTGGTACTTGCGCTTTACTCAATTTTTTGAGGACCCATTTTTGAGCGGAATATAGGCTCGCCGGAAGTTCCCAACTGGGAACTTGTGACTGAATTCCAGGACGACAGCCAAATTGACGAGCAGGCAAGACACGAAGCGAATGCCGTCGGGCGAACATGAAGCCGTGCTAACGCGCTCGCGAGCGTTCAAATCCCTCAGGCTGCCAAACTCAATCTCGGTTGGGGAGGTCTGGCCTGAGTTGGCTTTTCGAATCTACAGGAATGGGTTGACGGTCCAAAAACGTAAGGCTTGCGCAATAAATGGCGTCTTTAGGAACCCGAGCCGATGCCCGTTAATGACAGTTTTGTCATCGGCGATGTGGTGGGACAACACGCCGGCAAAAGCAAGGTTTACAGCGGACACATAGGACAGTCAGCATCGCGGCGTTGCAAAGCAGCGCGACTCGGGACTGGCTACGCCCCGTGAATTTGCCACCGCGGGGCAGGGGCTTTGCCACTGCCTTGCGCCAGCTCGCAACCGTTTTCATTACGGAGCAAGTGTGATCGTTACCCGACTGGGCGCAGGCTTCTCTTATGAAATCTGCGTTCGCTTGGCGAATAGAGCGCCTCCGCAATGCGGTTTGCACCAACGCCTCAATTCATTTTCCTCCGACGCTCGACTTCGATTGCAGCGCGGAGTGGCTCAAACAACGCCCTCAATTCAGCTCTGCCATCATAAAGATCATGGCCTTTGGCCAATTCTATCTCCAGAGATCATTGCCGCTCGACGCTAAAATTCAACTACATCCGCATGGGCTTTGCTATTGGGACTTATCGTCCCCACCGCCCGAATGAAAAGACGCCGTCCTATTACCATGTGTGGGGACATCACCGCCGCAATTTGCCAGTCTCAGAGTGACAGCTTTCAACCAACGCATAGGCCGCGCCCTAGGGCGTGGGGCAGGTGGGGTAGGCCGGCCTGCATTTTGAAATCCGCGCAGATGCAAAAACGCCTGCGGCGATGTATTCAACAACCGGTGGCGCCTTTGGAGAAATGTGGGCGGGGCAGGGCGGTCGAACACCAAACTGTGATCACAGCGCGGGTTAGGATTATATTGCTCGTTTGCCGAACCCCTCTGGCGCGGCCTCAATCTGCAGGCTCGCCCGCTTGCAGAGCACGTCTTGCAATGATTTGAAAACACATGATAATCAAATCATTTTCTTATGGTATTTGATGCGAAAATATGAGATATTCGCATCATGAAGCATATCTGGCAGACCCGCGTCTGGCCCAATTTCGACTATGACCGCGCGGAAACCGAACCGCATCTGGCAGCGGCCATTGAGGTACTGGGGGAAGTATCGGGCCTTCAGGCAGGCCTCGACCCCGGCGATTTGGAGGAACTGAGGCTTGCCCAGGTGGTGCAGGAAGCGATGTCCTCTTTTGGCATCGAGGGGGTGACCCTTGATGCGGCCGAAATTGAGGCCTCGGTCATTGCCTCGCTTAAACAGCGCAACCGCGCCATCGTCTCGCGCCGATCAGATGCGATTGTCGAGCTCATGCTGGCGGCGCGGCGCGCCAAAAAACCGCTGACGGCGGACACACTCAAGGACTGGCACAGACTCCTTTTTTACGGGATCGAAGTCGAAGATCTTGGAACATGGCGCAGATTCGAGATCGACATTGTCCGTTCAGCCGCTGCCGGAAACAACGATATCCTCTACAAGGCGCCGCCGCCTGATCGGATTGAAGCCGAGATGGCTG
>JANMMM010000310.1:0-11028 GCA_031373225.1 Phyllobacteriaceae bacterium
CATGCGCACCGGATCGTCGGTGCGGTCGGTCGGCTCTTTCTTGGCGGTGACGGCGACAACGGCGGAGCCGGTGGCTTCAACGATGTCGCCGACCTCCTGCTCTTCCTCGGCCGCCTCTTCCTTCTCTTCTTCCGCGCCTTCTTCCTCTTCCACGACATTGATGCCCATGTCTGAAAGCATGGCCATCGTGTCTTCGATCTTGTCCGGATCGGTCAGTTCAGATTGGAGAACGCCGTTGAGCTCGTCCATGGTCACATAGCCGCGCTTCTTGGCGGCCTTGATCATCTTTTTGACGGCGTCATCCGAAAGGTCGAGAAGCGGCCCGTCCGTAATCACTTCGCGCTCGGTCTCGGTCTCTTCTTTTTCTTTCGTCTTGGTAGCCATGCGATATTCTCCAAACGGGGGCGTCAGCGGAGCGCCAGGGGAAACGTCCCTTTGCGCGTCCAAACTTTGATACAAGTGACCTGTTAAACTGCGATTAACCCTGATTTCTGGGCGCTATCAGCGCCGGGCGTGCTTCATAGATGTGTCTTGGCGCCGCTTTTTCAACCGCAGCGCCGCGTCAAACTTCTCCGGGGGGCCTCAATCCAGCATTTTCCCCGTTCGTCAAGCCGATTCCATGATTCGGGGTAAAAAAGCGAATCAATTTCAGGACTTGGCCGAGGCCCGCCCCGACATGATTCCGAATCCGTCGAGCAGGGCTTCGGTGGCCTGAAGATTGTCGATCTGATTCTTGATGTCGCCCATCTGTTGGATGAGATGCATGACATTTCCGTCATCCGCCTCGGCCAAAAGGTTCTCCGCCAGCTTCAATTCACCCCGCAGCGTGCGCACCTTGTGATGCAGATGCAGCGCCTGCCGCCACGCCTCGCGCACATCCTCAACCGCCGCGTCCGGCATGGCGACCCAAAGCTTGGAGCGGGCGACGAGCAGCGAAATCTGTTCAAGGATCGCGCCCTGACCCGATGTGGCGAGCATTTTTCCCAAGCCGCCTTCACCCGCCGCATCCGCCACTGTCAGCACCGTCAGGATTGCCCGGTGCAGGCCCTGCAAAGCTTCGTTCGGCAGTTCCATGTCGGTGAACCCGGCCAAATCCTCCTCGATCAGCTCCGGATGGTTGACCGCCATCATAAGGATCGCGCCCTCGCGCAAGGCGACCCCGGCCTGCGGCCCGCGCACCAGCGCCGAGCGGGCAAGCCCGTCCGACACGGCGATGCGGCCCTTGGCATGGGCTTTGCCAAGTCCCTGCTGCGGCGCGCGCTCGACGCCCTGGCGCGGGCGCTCGTTCGTTCCGAAGAAGGCGCGCATCCGGTCGCGCAGATCCTGGCCGTAATGGCGGCGGATGCTTTCGTCTGTGATGGGCGCAACGACATTGCGCAGCCGCTGCTCCAGCTCGGCCCGCCGCTCCGGCGTGTCGAATGAGCCGGAACCTGTCTCGCGCGACCAGATCATGTCGATCAAAGGCCGCGCCTCGGCGAGCACCTGCGCAAACGCCTCCGGCCCGCCCGACTTCACCAGATCGTCCGGGTCCTTGCCGTCCGGCAGCAGCACAAAGCGCAGCGATTTGCCGGGCTTCAGGAACGGCAGTGAAAGATCAGCTGCCCTGAGCGCGGCGCGCATGCCCGCACTGTCGCCGTCGAAACACAGGATCGGCTCCGGGGCCATGCGCCAGAGCAGCTCCAGCTGGTTCTCGGTCAGCGCCGTGCCGAGCGGCGCAACGACGTGGTGAAACCCCGCCTGCGCCAGCGCGATGACGTCCATATAGCCTTCGACCGCGATGACCGCGCCCTTCTCTTGCACCGCCTTGCGCGACTTGGCGGCGTTGTAGAGAATCTGGCCCTTGTGGAAGAGCTCGGTCTCCGGCGAGTTGAGATACTTGGCCGGCGCGTCCGGGGCCATGGCCCGTCCGCCGAAGGCGATGACGCGCCCGCGCGAGTCCTCGATCGGATACATGATCCGGTCGCGGAACCGGTCATAGGAGACGGGAATATCGTCGCCAAACACGACCAAACCACACGCCTCAATCTGGTCTTTGGCAATGCCTTTGCCCGCCAGAAACTCCTTCAGCGCCGAGCGCCCCTCCGGCGCATAGCCGAGCTGAAACAGTCCTTGCGTCTGCGCCGTCAGCCCGCGCCCGCGCAAATAGGCCCGCGCCTTCGCACCCTCGGGTGCCTGCAGCTTTTCGAGGAACCAGCCGGTGGCGAGCTTCATCACATCATGCAGGCTCGCCCGCTCCTGATCCCGCTTTTCAGCTTCGGGATCGCGGTCCGGCAAAGCGACGCCCGCCAGCGCCGCGATCTGTTCGACGGCTTCGGGAAAGCTCACGCTTTCCAGCTCCACCAGAAAGCGGAAATGATCCCCCGACACGCCGCAGCCGAAGCAGTGGTATCGGCCCTTGCGGTCCTCGCAGTGAAAGCTCGGTGACTTTTCGCCATGGAACGGGCAGTTCGCCCAAAAATCGCCACGCCCCGGATTGGACTTTTTCTTGTCAAACGTCACCCGCTTGCCGATCACCGAGGATATCGGCACGCGTTCGCGGATGTCATCAAGAAATGTCGTCGAAAAGCGCATGGAGCCTGTCTAATGGAGCGGCGCGGATTTAACCAGCGCATTGCCAAAATCACCTGTCTGAAAGTCGCAAACAGGCTGAAATTCATTAGCCGTCAAACATATATTTGCGCGGCTGGCGACAGACCGGTTTGACCAAACCAAATAATGGGGCACATGTTTCATCCATGACTGATTTGCCCTTCCGGTCCCGCCCATGAGCGGCTCCCTCGTCCTCCTCCACCTCGGCGGCGCGGTCGCCCTGCTGCTCTGGGCTACGCGCATGGTGCGCACCGGGGTTGAGCGCGGCTTCGGCTCGGCGCTGCGTGAGCATGCGCGCAAAGTCCTGCAAAATGCGCTGCTTGCGGCGCTGACCGGAATTGTCTTGGCAATTGCCTTCCAAAGCGCCACCGCCGTCGGGCTGATCGTTTCCGGCTTCGCCGCCCAGTCGCTGATTACAGTGACGTCCGGGATCATCGCCATGCTCGGCGCGGATTTGGGCTCCGCCATCGCCGTGCGGCTCCTGAGCTTAGACCTTGGCAATCTGGTCCCGGCTCTTCTTCTGGCCGGGACCGTCATCTTCATGTCGGTGAGCAACCGGGTCTGGCAGCAAGCCGGACGCATCCTTGTCGGCATCGGATTGCTGCTCCTGTCACTGCGCCTGATCGGTGAAGCGTCCGAGCCGCTGCGCGACAGCAGCCTTTTGCCGGTCATCGTCGATCATTTCCGCAATGATTACGCCACGACGTTCATCGTCGCGGCAATCGCCGCATGGCTGTTCCATTCCAGCGTCGCGGCCATTCTGCTCATCGCCTCGCTCGCGGGCAAAGGCCTTGTGCCGCCGGAGGTCGGTATCATCATGATGCTCGGTGCGAATTTCGGCGGGGCGATGATTGCAACGGCGCTGACACGGAACGCGCCGCCGGAGCAGAGGGCGGTCATCCTGGGCAATCTCTGCCTGCGCGGCTTCGGCGCGCTTCTTGCCGCCATTGTCGTTTCGCAGTGGCAGCCTGAACTGACCCGGCTCGCTGCAGGTCCGGCGCTGCAGATCGTCCACGCCCACATCGTCTTCAACACACTGCTGCTTCTCATCGGCCTGCCGCTCGCGCCGCTTATTTCGCATGTTGCCAAGCGCGTCACGCAGGCAGGCGCGGCCCAGAACCCAAATGGCGCCTTGCTGGAGGAAACCAGCGCGCTGGACGAAAAGGCTTTGGACACGCCCGCAATCGCCCTTGCCAACGCCACCCGCGAAGTGCTCCGTCTGTCCGAACTTGTCGAAGCTATGCTCACCCGCGTCATTCTCCTTTACCGCACGGAAACGGAGGGCGATGTTGCGAGCCTCAACGCGTTCGACGACAAGGTTGACCGCCGCCACAACGCCATCAAACTCTATCTTGCCCGCGCCACGACCCGCAAGCTGAGCGAGCCGGAGGCGATGCGCTGTCAGGAGCTGGTGAGCGCCTGCGTCAAGCTGGAGCAGGTCGGCGACATCATCACGCGCAACATGCTCGTCCATATCCAGAAGAAGCGCGACCGGCATCTGGAGTTCACCGAGGCCGGCTGGCTGGAGCTGGCGGCGATGCATGCGGTGGTGCTCGCCAACGCGCGCCTCGCCTTCAACGTCATTGTCTCACGCGATCAGGACATCGCCTGCCAGCTGGTCATGGAAAAGGACAAGCTGCGCGACGCGGAAAAGCTCGCCAGCCTGCATCACTTCGAGCGCCTGCGCGACGGCTCGCCGCAGAGCATCGAGACAAGCTCGATCCATCTCGACACGATCCGCGACCTCAAGGAGATCAACGCCCTCCTCGCCTCGCTCGCCTATCCGATATTGGAGGAGCACGGCCTGCTGCGCGGCTCGCGGCTGACGCTTCCGCAATAGCCGGTCAGCTGTCCCAAGCCTGCACGATTGTTTGCCTGACGATGCCGCCGGGACCAAGCTCGGCCATCGCCGAAGCGGTGACGCGGGTTCCGTCGGCATATCGGCAGCCCTCGACGAAGGCCAGGTGCTTGTCATCCGCGACGCCGCTGTCAACGGTGTGCGTCATGTCGCGGCCGCAGACATCGTCGAAATAGGCCCCAATGTCCGCCGCCCCCTTGATGATCTTCGGCTTGCTCGGCGAATTGATTGTGTCGATGATCGTGATTTCGGCGTTGGCGGCATACATCGCCTTCAGGCCGGCTGCGTCGCGGCCCACAACTGCTTTGCGTATGTTTGAAATGGTAGGTTGGCTCATGGCGTTCCCCCTGATCAGATTTGACCTGTTGAGCTGCAACGCTGCACTTATAAGTTGAATCAGCGGAATGACCTAAAAATGCCAAATGCGCTGACATTTTAGCGTAACACCCGTTGGAAATTTGTCAATCCGCAAGTAAAGTTGTTGTCTTGGGTTCAATCATACAACTATACGAAGAATATCGCCGCCAATCGCCCGCTCAAACGGCGGCGGCCGGCTTATTTCGGGCTGTCAACCCAGCCCTTCGCCTTGAACACCGCCCAAATCGACATGGAATGCCCATGTCCGAGTTCGAACTCGTCTTTCAAAAGCTTGATCAGCGCCGCCGCCTTTATGTCCTGCGCATAGACGCCGCGCTCTTTGGCAAGGGCAAGGATACCCTCCGGGGTCAGCCCGGTCTTGGCTTTCACCGCGTCGAGATAGGCCTGGAATGACATGGCGCGCCTCCGTCAGCTGAGCAGCGACTTGATCACGCCGCTCGCCTTGCCAAAATCCATCTGTCCGGAAAACTTCGCCCGCAGCTCCGCCATGACCTTGCCCATGTCCTTGATGGAAGACGCTCCGGTCTCGGAGACAATGGCGGCAATGGCGGACTTGGTTTCATCGTCGGAAAGCTGCTTCGGCATATAGGCCTGAATGAAGCCGATCTCCTCGCGCTCCTTGGCTGCCAGCTCAGGCCGCCCGCCCTTGTCATAAATGGCCGCTGATTCTTCGCGCTGCTTCACCATTTTGGTGAGAAGCTGCAAAAGCTCGTCCCCGCCTGCCGCTTCTTTGCCAAGGCCCCGGTTGGCGATGTCGCGGTCCTTGATCGCCGCCTGCATCATGCGCAGCGTTGAAAGCTTGTCTTTCTGCCCGGCTTTCATCGCAATTTTGACGTCTTCGGTGATTTTTTCGCGCATGGTCGCATCCTTTTCGGCGCGGACCATAATCATGGCTGGACAAAAGGTTCAAGCCGTTGACCGGCGCGCATGCCTCCTCTAAGGGACCGGCCTTAGCCAGACATTTTTTGCGTTCCGCCTGCCGGGACGCATTGTGCCTACCCGAAAGCGCCGCCATGACCGAAACTGCATTTGCCAAAACGCCCGGATGGACCGTGCAGAAGCCGACGGCGCTGCTTGTCTTGGCAGACGGCACGGTCATCGAGGGCAAGGGCGCTGGCGCAACAGGATCGGTAGTCGCAGAAGTCTGCTTCAACACGGCGCTGACCGGCTATCAGGAAATCCTCACCGATCCGTCCTATGCGGACCAGATCGTCACGTTCACATTTCCTCACATTGGCAATGTCGGCGCAAATGACGAGGACATTGAAGACCTGCACCCGGCCCGCAAGTCCGGCGCGGTGGGCGCGGTGTTCAAGGCAGACATCACCAACCCATCCAGCTACCGCTCGGCGGCGCATTTTAATGACTGGCTGAAGAAGCGCGGCATCGTCGCGCTCACCGGCATCGACACAAGGGCGCTGACCACGCTGATCCGCGAAAAAGGCATGCCCAACGCCGTCATCGCGCATGAACCGTCTGGCAGGTTTGATGTGGAGGCGCTGCAAAAGCAGGCGCGCGAATGGTCGGGGCTCATTGACCTTGACCTCGCCAAAGATGTGACGTCCGGCCAGAGCCAGACCTGGAGCGAAGGCGCGTGGGTTTGGAACGAAGGCTTCGCCGCATCCGAAGCCAACGGCATCCACATCGTGGCGCTCGACTATGGCGTCAAGCGCAACATCCTGCGCCTGATGGCGGGTCTCGGCGCGAAGGTCACCGTGCTCCCCGCCTCTTCAAAAGCCGAAGACGTGCTCGCGCTGAGGCCCGATGGCGTGTTCCTTTCCAACGGCCCTGGCGACCCGGCGGCGACCGGCGAATATGCGGTGCCTGAAATCCGCAAACTGGTGGACAGCGGCATCCCGCTGTTCGGCATCTGCCTCGGCCACCAGATGCTGGCGCTGGCGCTCGGCGGCAAGACGATGAAAATGCATCAGGGCCATCACGGGGCCAACCACCCGGTGAAGGACTTCACCACCGGCAAAGTGGAAATCGTCTCGATGAACCATGGCTTTGCCGTGGACACAAAATCGCTGCCGTCAGGCGTTGAGGAAACCCACGTCTCGTTGTTTGACGGCACCAACTGCGGCCTGCGCCTGACCGGCAAGCCGGTCTTCTCGGTGCAGCACCATCCCGAAGCCTCACCCGGCCCGCAGGACTCGCATTATCTGTTCCGGCGGTTTTTCAACATGATCCGCGAGACGCGCGGTGAGGCGGCGCTGACAGAGTAGTGTTTACGAAGCCAGCCTGACAAGCGCGATCCTGTCCTTGATCTTGGAAAACGCGTCGTCCAGCAGCGCGCGGTTGGGCACGTCGATATAATGGTCGGGATCGGTGGCGCAGTCGCGCAGCATATTGCCGGTCGTCACGTTCGGCTCTTCGAGGCGGATTGTGTAAACCTCGATGCCGTCGGCTTTTGCGTTCGCGCAAGCCTGCAGTGTCTTTGCGTTCATCGCGTTGTTGATCTGAGCGGTTGAGCCGCCGGTGATCCCCAACCGGCCATCCGCCAGAAAACCGTAAGCGGAATAGAGCGAGCCGAGCGCATTCGATCTTTCGCCGAGAGTGTTTGTGCCATCCGTCAGCAGCACGAGAATTTTTTCGACGCCGGCCTCATTTTCGGGCCGCCCCTCGGTAAAGGGAGCGCGGGATGAAAGCGTGCGCCAGCCCCAGACGGCGCCTTCAAGAATATTGGTGTTTCCTTTGGCGGCAAGGCCGTCCACCTTGGCGCGCAGGGCATTGAAGTTAGTGGTCAGGGGCATGATCGGCTGAACTTCGCAGGCGTAGTTAGGGCCTTTGGAACTGGAAAGGCCGCTTACGCCTGCCGCTGTCCAGGCGCTGGAAGCAAGAACCTGATCAGCAAAGCTCAGGGCTTTGAATCCGGCTGAGTATGTCGCGCCATAGCGCTGCATCCGCTGATACGGTGTTCCCGCGCCGATCCCGAACGGCGAATCGTCTATATACGAGTTGGAGTACGAGCCGCCGTCCGGCTCGTCGCTGGCAAAAGCGGGAATGAAAAGGCTTGCCGGATCGGCGGGATTGGGCGGCGCGTCATTGACATCATAGGGTTTGGCCGCCGTGGACGCGCGCGCTTCAACGCACCCGTCCCACTTAACGTCAAGGTGCCTCATCATGACAAAGCGGCTGACGCCCGGATCAAGGTCCTGCTGACTGACGGGACTTAGCGCCTTGGCGTCGAGCCAGGCGGCGGGCTGCCGGTTCAACGCGCCGGTGTCGTGATCATAGGCTGGCCCAAATTGAGCGCCGACATTGACTTTGCTTGAAAACGGCACGATCGAGAATTTCAAAGCGTTTGGTCGGGCGTTCTGCGCTTCCATCGTGTCGATCAGTCCAGTGACGGCCTCTTTCATGGCGGCAAGCTTGCCGCCCGCCATCGAACCTGTTGTGTCGAGTGCAAGCGCGATCTCATAATTCGCATAGGCGATCGATGTTCCGGCATCGGCGCTGATGGTCACGGTCGGCGTGCCAAACAGGCCGCCAAAATTAATCGGCACAACAGCGGTGCTGCGGACGAGAACCTCGGTGCCGGCAATCGTCACTGTGGGCGCTGAATGCGGAGCGCTGAAATTTCCCTGCAGAAATTTGGCGGCTATTTCCTCCGCCTGCGACTGGCTTATGCCGTCGCCCTCCCGTGCGACCGCAAGGGCGGCACCGTCAATGGACTGCTGAAACTCGGTCCTCACACGCGAAAGATTGGCGGAATCAATCGACAGTCCAACTGCCAGGAGCAGTGGAATTGAGAGGATGGACGCCAAGATCGCATAGCTGCCAGATCGGTCATCCACAAATTTCTGAAGTTTTGACAAATTCATCCCCAACGTCAATGTGGCAAGATACCGGGGAAATTCCAAACAAATCGCTAAAAGCCGCGCCACAACGCCAAAAAAGCGCCAGACGCGGCCCTCATATCCAAATCTGATTAAGCAGTCTTCACATAGCGGCGTTGAACGTGTCGCAGGCCTCAAGCTTGCCGGATTTGACGCCGCGCGTGAACCATTCCATCCGCTGCGCCGAGGTGCCGTGGTTGAAACTGTCGGGCACGACAAACCCCTGCGTCTTGCGCTGCAATGTGTCGTCGCCGATCTGGTTCGCCGCATTCAGCGCCTCTTCGAGGTCGCCCTCTTCCAGAATGCCCTTCTGCGCCGTGGTGCGCGCCCAGATGCCGGCGAAACAGTCGGCCTGCAATTCGACGCGGATGGACATGGCGTTGGCCTCGCTCTGACCCATGCCCTGGCGCATCTCGTTGAACTTCGGCAGGACGCCGGTGATGTTCTGCACATGATGGCCGACCTCGTGCGCCAGCACATAGGCCTGGGCGAAATCGCCCTTGGCGCCGAACTGGCGTGAGAGCTGGTCGTAGAAGGCAAGGTCGATATAGACTTTCTGGTCGCCCGGGCAGTAAAATGGCCCGGAAGCGGCGCTGGCAAAGCCGCAGGCGGATTTAACCTGGCCGTCGAACAGAACCAGCGTCGGCTCCGGGTAATCCTCGCCAAGCGCCTTGAACACGCCCGTCCACGTGTCCTCGGTCTCCGCCAGGACAACCTTCACAAACGAAGACATTTCATCATTCTGCACCGTTGTGCGCGGAACCGCCGGCTCCCCGCTCTGCGTCAGCGCGCCGCCCGGATCGCCGCCGGTAAGCACCTGCATCGGATCAATGCCGCAGGCCTTCAGCACAAAGAACAAGACAACCAGCATGACGATGCCGGAAATGCCGCCACCCCCGCCAAGACGCAGACCGCCGCCGGGAAGGCGCATGCCACCCCGCCCGATGCCGCCCGACGAGCCCGACCCGTCGCGCTGATCCTCAACATTGCCGCTCTCGCGCCGGCCTTTCCAAAGCATGTCATGCACTCCCGAGTTCAATCCCTCGGCCAAGCTTATGGCAGGAATAGGGGCGCAAGTTCAATAGTGCCGCTTTCAGTCCAGGCCAAAACGCATAAAGCGGCGGGCGGGCCTCGGGAGAGAGCCCGCCCCCCGCGCCCCGCGCCGGGACTTACTTAGGCAGCAGAACCTTTTTCACAACATGGATGACGCCGTTCGACTGGTTGTCGTCGCCAATCGTCACCTTGGACGAGCCGCCGCTCTCATCGATGATATAGATGGCGTTGCCGCGAATGGTCGCGGTCAATGCGTCGCCGCTGACCGCGCTGAAATTATACTTGCCGCCGCCCGCCTTGATCCGCTTCTTCAGCGTCGCAGCGGAGAGCTTGCCCGACACGACGTGGGCGGTCAGAACCTTGACTAGCGTGTCCTTGGCTTCCGGCTTCAAGAGCGAGTCAACAGTGCCAGCCGGCAGCGCGGCGAACCCGGCATTGACCGGCGCGAACACGGTGAACGGACCCGCGCCCTGAAGCGTCTCGACGAGGCCCGCAGCCTTGACGGCGGCGACCAAAGTCGTGTGATCCTTCGAATTGACGGCGTTTTCAATAATGTTCTTTTCCGAGAACATCGGCGCGCCGCCGACTTCCTTCATCGATGCGAAAGCTGGCGCAGCCATGGAGGCGGCGATGACCAGCGCGGAGGTTGTGCGGGCAAGAGTTTTGAACATGACGATTTTCCTGATTGGGTCTGAGTTGACTTGATTTGAAAGCCCCATCCTCGTGAAGCTCAGCAGAGCAAACGGGCGAATCCGCAGGCAAGTTTCAAAAACCTCAACACGCTTTCATCACGAAACCGTGTGCCGGAAACCAGCCGCTGCTTGTGTCGATAATGGCCGGTGCTATGCTTTTCCCAAGCCCCTTTTCAGGAGACGCGCGATGAACAGGAACATTTTCGTCAACCTGCCGGTTAGGGACCTCGACAGGTCCAAAGCCTATTTTGCCAAACTCGGCTACACATTCAACGCCCAGTTCACCGACCAAACCGCCGCCTGCATGGTGATCTCCGAAAACATCTACGCCATGCTCATCACCCACGCCCGCTTTGCCGACTTCACGGTCAAAGCCATCGCGGATTCAAACAAGACCACCGAAGTCCTCATAGCGCTCTCCTGCGACAGCAAGGAGGAGGTCGCCCAGATCGCCAACAAAGCCCTCGCCGCCGGCGCGAGCGAGGCGAAAGAGCCGCAGGACTACGGGTTCATGGTTGTGCGCTCGATCAATGATCTCGATGGGCATATTTGGGAGTATATGTGGATGGATCCGGCGCACGTTCAGATGTGAGGGAACCGTCGCTGCGCGAGCTTGCGG
>JANMMM010000037.1:0-14705 GCA_031373225.1 Phyllobacteriaceae bacterium
CGCACCACCTTGACCGGATCGACAATGCCCATGACGACCATGTCGCCATATTCGCCGGTCTGGGCGTTGTAGCCGTAGTTGGCGTTCTTGCTCTCCAGGATTTTGCCGACAACGATGGAGGCTTCCGCGCCCGCGTTGGTGGCGATCTGCCGGGCCGGGGACTGAAGGGCGCGGCGCACGATGTTGATGCCCGCGTCCTGATCGTCATTGGCGCCCTTGCACTTGATCACGGAGGAGGCGCGCAGCAGAGCCGAGCCGCCGCCCGCGACAATGCCTTCTTCCACGGCCGCGCGGGTCGCGTTGAGGGCGTCTTCGACGCGGTCCTTCTTTTCCTTGACTTCAATCTCCGTCGCGCCGCCGACCTTGATGACTATGATCGAGTTGTTTTCCTTGGTGACAGAGATCTAAATGGCTGCTGGACCATTGCAATAGCATTCCAAATTCTGCAACTTATGCTTCGCGCACGCTTCCATGCCGCACTAGGCTGTGTTGTCTAGATTTTCTTTAGTTGTTGGAATTTGGAGCAAAGCAAATGGGGTTCAATCTGCTCAAGGTTCTAAACGACCTGGAGAAAGACACCGTCAGGCTGGGAGAAGTATCGCTGTTCAACGGCGACTCGCTGGATGCTTATCACGGCTGGCTTCCACCCACGGTCATCATATCCGATGGACCCTATGGCTTGGGCAAATATCCCGGCGAACCGCTTTCGCCGGACGGACTCGCTGAATGGTATGCGCCGCACGCAGCAGCTTGGGCCCGGCGTTCGCCGCCTTACACGACGCTCTGGTTCTGGAACAGCGAATTGGGTTGGGCAAAAGCGCATCCTGCATTGGAGATGCACGGCTGGCAGTATGAAGAGACGGTAGTTTGGGACAAGGGAATCGCTCATATTGCGGGCAATGTTAACTCCCGCACAATCAGGGGGCTGCCTGTGGTCACGGAAGTCGCCGTTCGCTACACTCGGAAGGCAACGATTAAAGACATCGGCGGCCGAGACGCTTCGATCAAGGACTGGCTGCGAAGTGAATGGCAGCGCTCAGGACTGCCGATGTCCCAGAGCAATCCCGCTTGTGGCGTGGCAAATGCCGCCACACGGAAATACCTGACACAATGCCATTTATGGTACTTTCCTCCGGGGGAAGCAGTTGTCGATATGGCCAAATGGTGCACAAAATTTGGCGCAGAATCGTCCGTGCCGTATTTTTCAATCGACAGGGAAAATCCAGTCACCGCACAGGCATGGGATCGGATGCGCGCTAAGTGGACGCATGTGCACGCGCTTACGAACGTATGGAGAGAGCCGCCAGTCCATGGCGCTGAGAGGGTGCGGAACTCCAGCGGAATTGGGTATTTCCATGCTAACCAGAAACCGCTGTCGCTCATGGAGCGTCAAATCCTTGCGTCAAGCGACTTGAACGATGTCGTTTGGGAGCCGTTTGGCGGCTTAATGTCGGCAACCGTCGCGGCAATACGCACTGGTCGCCGCGCGCATGCCGCCGAGATCAATCAAGACTACTTTGAAGTTGCCGAAGCCCGCATACGCGCAGAGCTGCGGGCGAGATCACTGAAAGCAGCCTCTTGATGTCGCCTCCCGTTAGAAGCGGCGGACCTGCCAAGAATTGGAAACACCGTGCACTTTATGAACGCATCGTTGATGCAATGCATGCCCTGCCTGCGAGGTTTCGAACGCAGCTTCGTGTTGCTGGCATTAGCGCCACTGATCTGTTCACGTTAAATGCGCCGCTTGGGGCGGCGATAGAATCTTCGGTGGTGGAGAACCTGAATGACCTGCGGGAACTTTGGGACCCGGAAGGCAAGTACGAAATCTATTCGTTTGTGCGCCAGGCGCAAGTTTTTCCCGATGTTCGGCTGCAGACCACAGCTCCCGGCATTGCTGACGATGACCGCATTTTGATGGGTATCGAGCTGAAGGGGTGGTTCCTTTTGGCGAAGGAAGGCGAACCGTCGTTTCGCTACAGGGCATCTCCTGTCGTGTGCATGCCGCAGGATTTGCTCGTGGTTTTCCCTTGGAGACTCGATGAGGTCATCTCGGGGTCGCCACGGTTGCTGAAGCCGTTTGTCGAGGAAGCCAGATATGCAGCCGAACATCGGAACCACTATTGGACCGAGCTTCGCGGTGTGACGGGCAAGGCTGCCGAAATTATGTTGGCGGAAAACGAACTTCCCTATCCCTCCAAAGGCCAGAAATTCAATGATGAGCCGAAAGTCGACAAAGGGAGCAACTTTGGCCGAGTCGCGCGTGGCGGTTTAATGGCAGATTTTATCGGTGAGCTTTTGCAGCAGCCGATTTCCGGAATCCCCGCAATGCACTGGCAAACTTTCCTGCGAATTTTTGCAGAAGGTGCGGACAGCGAAGAAATCGAACGCAAGCTGAAAGCACTGCGCAACAGAGTGGAAAAATCGAACATTCCCGCTGTCGAGATCGAAGCCTTGGACGAGGTTTTGGAAGGTTTGCGAAAACTCCTAGGTTAAGTGTTGGGAACCTGATTTTAGTGGCCAAAAGAAAAACCCCGGCGTCTCCGCCGGGGTTCGCATTCTTCGCGAGCAGTGCGCGTGGATTTAGAAATCCATCCCGCCCATCCCGCCGCCGCCCATGCCGCCGCCGGGCATGCCGCCGCCGGCTTCCTTCTTCGGAAGCTCCGCGACCATGGCTTCGGTCGTGATCAGCAGTGATGCGACCGAGGCCGCGTCCTGAAGAGCGGTGCGCACCACCTTGACCGGATCGACAATGCCCATGACGACCATGTCGCCATATTCGCCGGTCTGGGCGTTGTAGCCGTAGTTGGCGTTCTTGCTCTCCAGGATTTTGCCGACAACGATGGACGCTTCCGCGCCCGCGTTCGTGGCGATCTGGCGGGCCGGGGACTGGAGGGCGCGGCGCACGATGTTGATGCCTGCGTCCTGGTCGTCATTGACGCCCTTGCACTTGATGACGGAGGAGGCACGCAGCAGCGCCGAGCCGCCGCCAGCGACAATGCCTTCTTCCACGGCCGCGCGGGTCGCGTTGAGGGCGTCTTCAACGCGGTCCTTCTTTTCCTTCACTTCGATCTCGGTCGCGCCGCCGACCTTGATGACGGCAACGCCGCCGGCAAGCTTGGCCAGACGCTCCTGGAGCTTTTCCTTATCATAGTCGGACGTGGTCTCTTCGACCTGGCCCTTGATCTGCGCAACGCGGCCGGAAATTTCGGCCTTCTTGCCCGCGCCGTCGATGATCGTGGTGTTTTCCTTGGTGATCGAGACCTTCTTGGCGCGGCCGAGCATGGCGAGCGTGACGCTTTCCAGCTTGATGCCGATGTCTTCGGAAATCACCTGGCCGCCGGTCAGGATGGCGATGTCTTCAAGCATCGCCTTGCGGCGGTCGCCAAACCCAGGCGCCTTGACGGCGCAGATTTTCAATCCGCCGCGCAGCTTGTTGACGACCAGAGTGGCCAGAGCCTCGCCTTCAACATCTTCCGAGATGATGAGCAGCGGCTTGGACGTCTGCACAACCGCCTCAAGGATCGGCAGCATCGCCTGGAGGTTCGACAGCTTCTTCTCGTGCAGAAGAATGTAGACGTCCTCAAGGTCGGCGACCATCTTGTCCGGGTTGGTCACAAAGTACGGCGACAGGTAGCCGCGGTCGAACTGCATGCCTTCAACGACATCCAGCTCGGTCTCGGCGGTCTTGGCTTCCTCAACCGTGATGACGCCCTCATTGCCGACCTTCTGCATCGCCTTGGCGATCATCTCGCCGACCGAAGTCTCGCCATTGGCCGAAATGGTGCCAACCTGCGCCACTTCCTCTGACGACTTGATCTTCTTGGCTTTCTTGACGAGGTCCGCGACGACTTCGGCGACAGCCAAGTCAATGCCGCGCTTCAGGTCCATCGGGTTCATGCCGGCGGCGACGGCTTTGCCGCCTTCCTGCACGATGGCCTGCGCCAAAACAGTTGCGGTGGTGGTGCCGTCGCCTGCGATGTCGTTGGTCTTGGAGGCGACTTCGCGCAGCATCTGTGCGCCCATGTTTTCGAACTTGTCCTCAAGTTCGATTTCCTTGGCGACGGTGACGCCGTCCTTGGTGATGCGCGGCGAGCCGTAGCTCTTGTCGAGGATGACGTTGCGGCCTTTCGGGCCGAGCGTCACTTTATCCGCGTCCGCGAGAATATTGACGCCGCGCAGCTTGCGCTCGCGCGCGTCGCGGCCGAATTTTACGTCTTTAGCAGCCATGATAGAAAACTCCTGAGTTCAGAATGAACTGTGATCGTGTGAATTAGCCGAGAATGCCCATAACGTCGGATTCCTTCATGATGAGAAGGTCCTCGCCGTTGAGCTTGACTTCGGTGCCGGACCATTTGCCGAACAGGATGCGGTCGCCGGACTTGACGTCGAGCGGAACCAGCTTGCCATGATCGTCGCGCGCGCCCGGTCCAACGGACAGGACTTCGCCTTCCATCGGCTTTTCCTTGGCGGTGTCGGGGATGATGATGCCGCCGGCGGTCTTCTCTTCCGCGTCAACGCGGCGGACGACGATGCGGTCATGCAGCGGACGGAACTTTGTTTTGGCCATTGTGATGAACCCTTGATGTTGAGATGTGAGATTGTCCCGGATAACCGGATTGGCACTCACCTTGGATGAGTGCTAGCGGAGTGCAGATAGGCGGCGGGAATGGGCTTGTCAATATGTAAGGATTGATTCAACGGCCGCAGCGCGGAGAAAGCGTGGTTAACGGGCGGTGCAAGGGGTTGATGGCGCGAGTGGACACGCGGTGTTGTCAGAGGCCTTAGCCAGGGCGCTTTGCATTTGCCCGGCAGACAGGGCCCCGCGCACGCGCCGGGCCTTGTTACTTCGGTATTTCAGCGCTCAGCGCGGTCTGCTTAACGCGCGCACTTGTTATGGCCGCCGCCGTGGATTCCAAACGCGCCGTCCGAGTCCCCGTCAACCTTGAAGCCGCCGTCGACTTTTGGGGAATTGATGCCGTCGTCGCCGCCATTGCCCCAGCCGTTGTTGCCTTTATCATTTCCGCCGCATTCCGATTTTCCGGCTCCGGAAACCTGGGAAAGTTCGAAATTCTTGAGTACACGCATGAGGTATCTCCTGTATGTGTTTCATGTTGATCCCGACACTTAGGTTTAGTGTTTCAAAATGACACAAAAAATGACCTTTGCACGCGGGGCAGTATTCGCTATTCAATAATCGTGCCGCGCCGTCCCACCTGCTGGCAGCATGTTCTTGGTGATGGCATTGAGGGTGCCGTTCCCAAATGGGTTCAATGGCGGCGGGGTCTTCAGCGTCCAATTGGACGGGGAAAGCGTTCACGCCGCCTCCGCTGGAAGTCAAAAAGTCCGTTCAGGAATGGCGGCCAGTACGACATTTGCAGACCCGCATTCGTATCACTGCCAAGTAACTGTCTCAGGCATTACCTGCAAATCTGTGTTCGGAAAGCTGGCGCAGGCAAGCGTAAAACCGGGGATGCCCATTCATATCAAAGCGGCAGAATGGACTTTCGTGTACGGACAATTCTACGTCGCGCAGCACCCCCATACCCAATGCTCATTTCACAAAGCGAATGCCTTGGGTGGTTGTTATGTCGCGGTTGCCCAATTCAGATTTACAATCCATTTTCAGCTTGGATGATCCAGTCAGCTTGATTGTGTTAGTGACAATCCGGACGCATTTATCTGATGTGGTTCCTGCATCGCCTTTGAAATCGATATGGCCCTTCGGATTGTAGATAAAACCCTGAAGCTTTTGAGTGGTTCCGCCAGAGAAGTCGAGGGAAACCGGATTGTCAGGCGCCGTGTAAATCAAGATTCCTGGATAGGTGCCGGAAGTCGGGGCCAAAAGATTGACAATCGAATTTGCCGACGTCTTTATTTTCGCGCCATCGTACAGAAAAATCGTGACGCCCGTTCCTTCAATCTCGGAATTGCCCAAGAAGCTGATGGCCGTGCCCTTGAAGATATAGGTGCCGCTGTTGAAACGAATCTTTTTACCGCCGTTGACTGTCAGACTGCTGTCACAATAGGTGCCGGGATTGATTGTCTTCCAGCCGCTGCCGTTTGGAATGTTCAGTGACGAGCAGCCGGTTCCTGATGGCGCGACGACCAAAGCCAGCGGATCAGGTGTTTTGAATGACCTTTCCCTCACCTGGGGGCAGCTAAGGGAAACGCGGGAATTTGACGCAATGCCGCTGGTTTTACCTACCGTCTGAACACAATCCGCAGTCACATTGGCCGCTCCGGACCGGGTGACCGAAGTCGGAGAACTAGAATTGGCTGCGATAATGCAGTTGGCGAGGTCGACGTCGGTCGATCCGTTAAAGTCCACCGCAGATGACGCCGTTTCGGACAAGGCGAGGAGACAGGCATTGGGCCCGGACTGCCGCTGCACGGCGGAAATCACCTTGATGGGGCCGTTGAGGGTTGCCGACATTTCACCCTTGTACTGCTTGGTGACATTTGCGGTGTAACGCAGCGAACTGTCGGGCATGATCGTAACACCAAGATAATCAAGCGTCGCACCAGACCGGATAACCTCGTTGCCGTTTCCCTTAAAGAACTTTATGCCCTTGGCTTCGAGTTCAGATTCTGAGGAAGTGACGCACGCGTTGAGTGCGATGCCCACGAGCGCAGCATCAAGGGAATCCTGAAGCGCAGATTTTGTGCGCACGATATTTGTGAATTCAACCACACCTGTGACGGTCGCCATCAGAGGAACCAGCGAAACCGCAAACAACACAGCGAAGTTGCCCTTTTTGTCATCGAGGAATTATTCGGAAATTGACTTTTTCATGCGTCGTAACACTGTGGGTGCTGCTAAACACATTCGCCCTTTTAAATAAATGCAAGAACATTCAGTTTAGCCAGAATTTACAATTTGAGATTTCCGCAGGCCTTGGGCTTAAGCTCAGCGACAGAGTCATACAGTGATTGAACAGAACTCATCAAATAACTGTTCCAAATGGGCGCGAATGGCCGGACACCGTTTTGTAGGCCGGGTACGGCGGCGTAACGCACACAGTCTATGCCCCTTCCAGCGCGGCGGCGCGTAGTTCCGCACTAGCGCAAGTTCTGCGCCACACGGCTTGGTTAACGCCAGACTTCCCCCTTCCCGACAATTCTACAATGAAAACGACCGGTTTTCTAACCCGCCTTTGGTAGCTTCAAGGCATCGTGCGTTCCATTGGGCGGAGCGGAGTTGATGGAGTTTGAAATGCTGAAGAAGTTTTTGCGCAACAAAGAAGGCCAGTTCGCGATAATCCTGGCGCTGGTTGCGCTCCCCCTGTTTGGCGCGGTCGCGATGTCAATTGACTTTTCCAATCTGTCGCGCCTGCGCCATGATTTGAAAGATTCATGCGATGCGGCAAACGTCGAGGTCGCCAAAACCTATGTGAAAGGCAAGATAGTCAAAAACGGCGTTGTCGTGAATGTCACCAAGCCCGATCTCGAAGCCTTGGCGCTCAACTTCTACAACGCAAACTTTGACGAACACTACCTTGATGCCAGCCAACTGACGCTCACCTTGCCCGATGACGCACTCAACGTCACCAAAAAGCTCGAACTGAAGTGCAAGCTCACTTACGAAACAATGTTCGGCCCGGTTCTCGCCGGCCTGACCAATTCAAACGTTGACAATTATTCGTTCATCGTCGAAGTCAGCACGATGAAAATGCGCAACGTCGCTGAAATCGCGCTTGTGCTTGATAATTCCGGTTCCATGGCCGAGGACCAGACCGGCAACACTGCCTCAAGCGTTGAAACATCACGGATGTTTCTGCTCAAAAAGGCATCGAAAGAGCTTGTCACCACGCTGATTGACCTAGGCGGCAAGATTCACAATGTCACTGATCCGGTGAAGTTCTCGCTCGTGCCGTTTTCCGCGTCAGTCAACGTTGGCAGTGAAAATGCAAATGCTTCCTGGATGGATACGCGCGGAGTCTCGCCGATCCATCACCAGCACCTGAACTGGGGAACGCCGGGCGCCACCAATCCGACAGGTTATAGAAGCACGGCAGGCGACGGCGCCAAGCTGAACGCATCCGGCAATCCGCTGACGCGCTTCTCGATCTACAATGCGCTCCAGTTTGACGCGACAAAAGGCACGGAAAACACGGCCAGCTGCCGTGTTTGGAAATATAACACAACGACCGCCGGCACCAGCAACGCCAACTGCGCCGTGTTCAACCGGACGCCAAATTCCACCAATCCAAAAAAGACGATCAATGTCGCCAGCAGCGACGCTGCAACGGCAACGGGAATCAGCCTTGCCAACCTTCAGGCAAAGTACGAATGGAAAGGCTGCGTCGAAGAGCGCCCTTATCCCTATCATATCAACGACGACATGACCGGCGCCGCAGCCAAATTTGTTCCCATGTTCGCGCCAGACAGCTTCAATCTGTCGAAATATTACACGTCGAGCGGCAGCTCAGGCAATGATTCAGGCTACAACAACTGGTGGCCGGACTATGAGGGCAATGCGGTCTGGAACCCAACGTTCACCGACTCGCTGCCAACCCTCTACAATCTTGCCGGCCAATACTATAAGACCTCTGACTCCACGACGGTCTACAAGACGACTGCAACGGGCTCCACAAATGGAATTTACACAGACACCGCCTGGCGCGCTGCCAATGGCCGCCCGCGCGAAGTTGATGTCGCGAAATATTTCGTCAACAAGCCTTACCTGTACGGCACTTCGAGCTCCTCGGCCACGTCCACGTCAACGCGCCGCGGCCAATGGATGTATTTCAAGGACGACGAAGGCCCGAACGCCAGCTGCACCATTCCGGCCATCACGTCACTGACCGGCAGTAAGTCGGCGCTGCACACCGCCATTGACGCAATGCAGCCAACCGGCAACACCAACGTCCCGGAGGGCATCGCCTGGGGCTGGCGGACGGTTTCCCATGCCGAGCCTTTCAGCCAAGGTGTTGAAGATTCCCGCAAGGACATTGACAAAGTGGTCATCGTCCTGACCGACGGCGCCAACACTTATGCCGGCATGAGCGGTTCCGACTATGCAGGCAACGTTTCCAATTATGCGGCATTCGGCATGCAGGGTTATGCCGGAAACGGCGGCACAAACGGCACCGGAGCCGTCGTGAGTTCGTCGAACAAGGCCCGCATTTTCGAGGGCACGACGGGCACGTCCAGCTACACGACTGCCATGAACCGTCACATGGTGGGCACGGTCAATCTCGCGATTGCCAGCCCGCTGACCACCGACATCGATTCAAACGGCGGTGTCTGCCAAAACATCAAGGAAAAGGACATCTTGCTGATGACAGTCAGTCTTGATCTCAATCCCGACGTTGGCACAACAAGCGAGCGGGCGGCGACCAAAGCGGCGATTGCAGGCCTGAAAGCCTGCGCCGGACGCTCGCGCAACCGGACCGACGCCAACGGCAACGCTGAAAAACTCTTCTGGAACGCCTGTTCCTCGACGCCGAACGCTTCATGCAAGTCGATTGAGCAGACGTTTAAGGAAATTGCCGAAGAACTTTCCAACCTGCGCTTCACGCAATAATCGGCGCTGCATAAATGAAAAACGCGGCTCTCACGGGCCGCGTTTTGCCTTTCATGACAGGCCCCTGACGCGGTCCTGATCCAACGCCATTTCAGCGCCGGGCGGTCTGACCGGTTTTGGATCGGAGAAGCGCGGGCCGCACACGAGCGCGACGCCGGCGTCAATCATCGCGACAACCTCATGATCATCGGTGAGCGCCGATGCGATGATTTTCATATCTCCGCCGCTGATCGACGCCAGCATGTTGGCGCTCGTCTCGTCCGAAATGATTGAGCCGCCGCTCACTGTCCAGAATTCAATGTCAAATCGTCCGGATATCTCCTTGATCCGCTTTGCGCTGAGACTGCCTTCTGCGGCGAGCCGCACCGCCGCATCGGCAAGCAGGCCCGCCCCGGACAGCATGATATCGTCGGTGCCAAGCGCATCGGCGGGAATTTCCAGCGCCAGCGCCGGCTTAAGCCCGGGAATGTTGTTCATCATTGCCACAATTTTGCGCAAATCCTTTGGACTGCCCAGCGTGGCGCCGCCGATAGGACAGATCAGCGGCGTGTCGATGGCCGAAGCGCCCAGAAAACGCCGCGCCGCGCCCGCCGCCGCCTGAAACAGCTCCATGTCAAATCTGGCGGGATTAATTCCGGGATGATCGCCTTCCAGCCGCCTCAGATTGACACTCTGACCATCCGCCGTGTTGACATGCGCATGGACCCGGTAGGCTTTCACCGCCGATGAGTGAAGCTCAACAACCGGCTCAAGACTTATGCCCACCGCATGCGTTTCGAGCGCCACAAGCAGAGCATCGTCAACCGCCGACATTTCGGCGCTCAGACGTTCGGCTTTCGCCCTGCCGCCTTCAATAACCGTCGGCCTCAGCCCCTGCGCTAGACGCGGCGCAAAGGCGGCTTCTCCGGTCTTTTCAGCCGGAGATGCCCGCCGCGCGGGTTTGGCGGCGGCGGCGCTGACTTCAACATCCGGCAGCCGCCTTTCGCGCTCAAGCCGGCGCGCCGCATTCTCGATCTTGGCGAAAAAGTCCTGCGCGCTGCGCTGCATCTCCTTGCCCTGTCGGTAGGCCAGCAAAGACGCCGCGAGCGCCGCAGTTGAAAGCGATATTGCCAAGGCAGCGACGAGATCGCGGGAAATTACGCCTTCGGACGTCGCCGCCAGAACCAGCAGCGCCAGCGCGGAAATACCCGCAAATCTGTATAAACTTGGTTTAATACGCAAAACCCGGACTTTCAGCGCACACCCATGCATGCCAATGCCGCATGGTGAACTATTGGTAAATCGTTTCTCGCATGAATAGTGCCGCTGTCAAAGCGAAAGCTGATGACACGGTGAATCGCCTCGGCTATTCGAAGCGCGCGCCTCCATTTGGTATTCTTCATGCAGTTCATCGACCGGCTCAGTCAAATCACCCCCGGCTATCAGGCCATCGTCTGCGATGTCTGGGGTGTCATTCACAATGGCGAATGGTCGTTCCCGGCGGCATCCAAGGCCTTGGAAAAGGCGGGGGCGGACGGACTTGCCGTCATCCTGGTCACCAACGCCCCGCGCCGGGCCGACAGGATCATCGAGCAGCTGGGCGGGCTGGGTGTCCTTTCCACGGCCTATGACCGGGTTGTCACTTCCGGCGACGCCACGCGGGGCGTGATCGCCGAAGGCCCGCGCCGGATATTCCACATCGGCAAGGACATTGAGCAGACAGTCTATGAGGAGCTTGACGTGGAACTCTGCGAAGAGCGCGAGGCAGACGCCATAGTCTGCACTGGCCTGTTCAACGACGAGGTGGAGACGCCCGCCGATTATGTCGAACAGCTCAGACGCCTGCGCGCCCGCGACTTGCCGATGATCTGCGCAAATCCCGACATCATGGTCGAGCGCGGCACGCGGCACATTTACTGCGCCGGCGCGATTGCCCGCGAATATCAGCAGATGGGCGGCCGCATTTCGATGGCGGGCAAGCCGCACAAGCCGATTTATGACCTCGCCCTGCGCGAGGCGGCTTCATTGCTGGGCCATGAGGTTGACGCGGCAAAGGTGCTTGCCATCGGCGACGGACTTCTCACTGACGTGAAAGGCGCGGTGAATTCCGGCTTCGATGTGCTCTACATTTCAGCAGGCATTCACGCCCTCGAATATGGCGAGCACGGCAGGCCCGACCATGACGCGCTTGAGGCATGGCTGAAGAAAAACAGCGTCACCCCCGTTGCGACCATGCCGATGCTGGCCTGACCCATGGCCATTCATCGCATCCCGGACTTTGCCGCATTGCCTGACGCGCTCAAGGGCGGCGTTGTGGCGATCGGCAATTTTGACGGCGTGCACCGCGGCCACCAGATTGTCCTCGAAAAAGCGCTTGAGCTGGCCGAAGCGCTCGGCAAGCCCGCCATCGTCCTGACATTCGAGCCGCATCCGCGCACTGTGTTTCAGCCGGATCGGCCGGTCTTCCGCCTGACACCGCCGCGTTTAAAAGCGGAGATCCTGTCCGCCATGGGCTTCAGCGCCATTATTGAACAGAAGTTCAATAAAGATTTCGCATCCATGTCCGCCGACGCATTCGTGCGTGACATATTGGTGGGCTCCCTTGGAACGGCGCATGTCGTCACGGGCTTTGACTTCCATTTCGGCAATAATCGCCAGGGCGGCCCAGCCTACCTCAGGGCGGCGGGCGAGCGGGAGTGTTTCAAAGTCACGCTTGTCGATGCGTTCCGCGATGAAGGCGGCACAGTCATTTCCTCAAGCCGCATCCGCGACTGTTTGGCGCAAAGCGACGCTATCGCCGCCGCAGGCCTGCTGGGTTACCGCTACCTGACCGAAGCGCCTGTTATCGAAGGCAAAAAGCTGGGCCGCACGCTCGGATACCCGACCGCCAACATGCAGCTCGCGCCCGAAACTCGCCTTGCCCACGGCATCTACGCCGTCCGCTTCCGCCGCTCGGACGGATCGTCGCGCGGCGGCGTCGCCAGTTTCGGCCGCCGCCCGACCGTCATCAGCGACGGCGCGCCGCTGCTTGAGACATTCGTCTTCGATTTCGACGGCGACCTCTACGGCGAAACCTGCGCCGTTTCATTTTTCGGCTATCTGCGGCCGGAACTGAAGTTTGACGGGCTGGACGCGCTGATGGTGCAGATGAGGCGCGACGAGGAAGAGGCGCGGTCGCTGCTCTCGGGTGTGCGTCCGCTTTCGGGGCTGGACGCGAAAGTGTCGTTTTAAGTGAGCAGGCGGCTGTCGAACGGGTAGCGCCAGATATTTCCTACATATATTTTTGTACTGTCTGCATGCTCTGGATTGATGAGAAAATTAAACGCCTGCGGCATAATGACTGAAGGGACACGCATCAATGCGCTTCTGTTTTCCGCGATAAACTCTGTGCCAACCAATTGGGTATAGCCTTCGTCAACCTCCCACCCATGCCGAAGCTCGGGGGTCGTCACCGCGAGTTCCTCGTCCAAAACCACTTCAATCAGCTGGTAGTTCTCCGGCATGCGGTTTGGATTGAGGTGGACAAGTATCTCAAGCAGCGCCGTTGACGGATGGTCGGCGCAATAGATGATCGGCACTCCTCGAATGTTCCATCTGCCTGGATAAAATTTTCCGCCATCGCCGGATAAATCTGCAAACTCGGAAATGCGCCAAAAGCGCATGGTCAGGCAAACATCCCGTAACGGATTCTGCCAATTTCATCCCGCACGATGTTGGCTCCGGTTTCCGTCTCCAGCAGTTCAATTGGCAAGGCCTGATTCAGCGCTTTTGACGGCTCCCTCAGCCAATGATGCGCCTTCCCAGCGTTTCCGAAAACCGTTTCCGCAAACTCAATTATATCTTTGAGACGCCATACGCGGTCCGCTTCGACAACAGAAAGCTGTTCATTTGCCGCCTTGCGCCGCGCCAAAGTTCGCCTCGGCGCGACGATTTTGTAAATCTCGTCATTTGAAAAGCCGAGTTGCACCAAGGAATCAAGCTCGCCCGGCATCATCTTTGGCTTTGCCAGTGAATGCATTCCAGACATGGTTTTCTCCTTAGCCACTTGGACATATAACATATGCGCAAATGGCACAAATTGCAAACGCCCTTTATTCCTTAACATTCATCGGCTATACCCGGCCTATGTTCTTGAGCATCACCATTCGAATTACGCCCCCGGCTTCGCGCAACCGCGCTTGAGGCCGGATGCCGGTTGCCTTTGCAGCCAAAATTTCACAAGAGACGAAACCTGATTTGCCGCGCCCCGCCGCGCGCCCAATGGAATCCATGATGAGCGAACCAATCGACTATTCGAAAACCCTCAATCTGCCGCAGACCGATTTCCCGATGCGCGCCGGCCTGCCGGAGGCCGAGCCAAAAATCATCGCCCGCTGGCATGAGATGGACCTCTACAAGCGTCTGCGCGAGGACGCGGCGGGGCGGCCGAAATATGTGCTGCATGACGGCCCGCCCTATGCCAACGGCCATCTGCATATCGGCCATGCGCTCAACAAAATCCTCAAAGACGTGATCACGCGCTCCTTTCAGATGCGCGGCTACGACTCGAACTACGTCCCCGGCTGGGACTGCCACGGCCTGCCGATCGAATGGAAAATCGAGGAGCAGTACCGCGCCAAGGGTAAGAACAAGGACGAGATCGAGATCAACGAGTTCCGCAGGGAATGCCGCGAGTTCGCAACGCATTGGGTTGGCGTCCAGTCGCAAGAGTTCGAGCGCCTCGGAGTCACCGGCGATTTCAAGGACCCTTATCTGACCATGGCCTACAAGTCCGAAGCCAAGATCGCCGGCGAACTGATGAAGTTCGCCATGACCGGGCAGCTGTACCGGGGGTCGAAACCGGTCATGTGGTCGGTGGTGGAGCGGACGGCGCTGGCGGAGGCCGAGATCGAATACGAGATGTATGAGAGCGATACGGTTTGGGTGAAGTTTCCGATCATATCATCTTCGGCTGAGGGGAAGATGTTGGTCGGCGATTTGGTTCCTGCGGCGACATCACCGGACTGGCATGGAGACTTGGCTCGGGCATCGATAGTAATCTGGACGACGACGCCTTGGACAATCCCCGGCAATCGAGCAATCTGCTTTTCGTCGCGCATCGCGTATGGCCTCTTCCGCGTAACCGGCGTTGAGAATGAATTTGGTCCAAAAGTTGGCGATACACTTGTTTTCGCGAAGAGCCTTGCCGAGCAAAATTTTG
>JANMMM010000375.1:0-4490 GCA_031373225.1 Phyllobacteriaceae bacterium
GTCCTCGTCGGCCTTCTGACCTTTAACGGCGATGTCTTTGACATGCACGGCCGTGATGTTCTGCGCATATTTCTTGATGAGCTTCACCGGATCGCCGCCGCCGCGCACCACCCAGGCGATGTCCATTTCCCATTCGAGCGCGGGCGCGGCCTTGAACATATTCTCATGCGGCGTCTTGCCGTCCGGCAGCGCGACGAATTCGAAATCATGATTGTGCCAGCCGAAGGTGATGCCCTCGGCGCGGTAGAGCGCCGCGACCTTGCCAAGGCGCCGCCCAAAGGCGCGCCAGCCACCACCGTCTTTCGGCCGGTCGTCCGGCATGAGATAGGGGCAGTAGAGATGGCGGATGCCGAGCGCGTCGGCGATCTTCATCACGCCTTTTTTGTCTTTCTCCAGCATGTCGAGGCTGCAATGCGAGGTCGGCATGGTCAGGCCGTTGGCGTCCATCATGGCGCGCATGTTCTTCACATCCGCGAACACGCCGCCATAACCGGCGACGGAATCATAGCCGCCGTAACCCTCAACCTCCTTGTAGCCGGTCTTGCCCAGCATTTCGAGCGTGGCGCTCATCGGTGGATGGTTGCGGGCGGAATAGAGCTGAAACGAGAGGCGTTTTGGCATGTCGGTTTCCCTTCAAAAATGCGGCCGGCTCAGGCTAGCCATTTGTCATAATCGGCCACAAGCAGGTGGACGGGTTTTGTGTCTTCCTCGATCGTGGCGAAGCGCCCGATCTGTTTTTCAAAGACATTGTCGTTAAGATCATCGTTGACCGTCGAAACTTCGCCGATCAGCACATCCTTGCCCTCGGCCCAGAACCCGTGCCAGACGCCCGGCATCAGGGTGACGCTCTCGCCCGGCTCAAGTCCCAGCCGCCCGCCGGCGGGCAGTCTGCGGATCGTGCCGTCAGTCGGAACCGAGACTTCGGCGCTGCGGTCGATCGAGCCGTCCGGATTGGACATGAACAATTCCAGCACCAGCCTGCCGCCGCCGCGGTTGATAATGTCCTCGGCTTTCAGATTATGCCGGTGCATCGGCGATTCCTGATCCTTGCGCGAGATCATGATTTTCTCGGCGTAGAGCATGCCGCGCCCATGCGCCAAATCCCTCACATCGCCATTGCGCACGGTGAAAAGGAAAAGGCCGAGCTCGTCGAATTTGCCCTGGCCGTAGTCCGTGATGTCCCAGCCGAGCCGGTGCGCTTTGATGCCCGAGCCGCCGCGCGTTTTCTCTTTCATCTCGTCCGGCGTCCAATAGGCGAAGGGCGGCATGATGTATCCAAACGAGCGGATGAACGCGTCGGCCTTAAGCAAAATCTCGTTGACTTCGGATCGGTTCATGGCGCGGTTCCTGAAGATCAGGTTTGTCTCAAAAGCGCAGCCTGCGTCACCCGCACAGGCAGCGCTGCTTGATTAAATGCGGTCGCCGGAAGCTTCGTCAAAGATCGAGGCAAGGCCGACGCGGAAGCGCAGCTTGACCTTTTCACCCGGCGTGAAATGCGCGCTGGATTCAACACGCACCGAAATCGTCTGCCCGGCGAACTTGATCCAGACCAAGCTGTCCGAACCCATCGGCTCGATCAGTTCGACCTCGGCGTCCAGCGGCGCGGAAAAGCCCTTGTCGTCGCGCCCGTTCAGCGTCATGTGCTCCGGCCGCGCGCCAAAAATCACCTTCGTCCCATCGACAATGGCCTTGTCGTTCTTGTAGTCGGAGACATCCAGCGTGCCGCCCGATAGCTTCAGCTTTGCATCCTTGCCGCTTCCCGCAAACTGGCCCTTGATGAAATTCATCGACGGCGAGCCGATGAAGCCTGCGACGTAGAGATTGACCGGCTTGTTATAAATGTCCATCGGCGCATCGAGCTGCTGGATCGTGCCGCCCTTCATGACGGCGATGCGGTCGGCCAGCGTCAGCGCTTCGATCTGGTCATGCGTCACATAAATCATCGTGTTGCCGAGCCGCTGGTGCAGCCGCTTGATTTCAACCCGCAGCTCAGCGCGCAGCTTGGCGTCGAGATTGGACAGCGGCTCGTCAAACAGGAACACGTCCACATCGCGCACCAGCGCCCGGCCGATCGCGACGCGCTGCCGCTGGCCGCCGGAAAGCGCTGTCGGCTTGCGCTGCAGAAATGGCTCCAGCTGCAATATTTCCGATGCCCGCGCCACTCGCTTGTCAACTTCCTCCTTCGCCATGCCGGAGACGCGCAGGCCGAACGACAGGTTCCGCTCCACCGTCATCTGCGGATAGAGCGCATAGGACTGGAACACCATGCCGATGCCGCGGTCCTTCGGCTCTTCCCAGGTGACATTCTTGCCCTTGATGAAGACCTGGCCCGAAGAAGGCTCCAAGAGGCCGGCGATGCAGTTGAGCAGCGTGGACTTGCCGCAGCCGGACGGACCGAGCAGCACCAGAAACTCGCCTTCGGCGATGTCGAGGTCCAGCTCCTGCAGAACTTTGACCGCGCCATAGCTCTGCGCAAGGCCGCGCACCGACACGCTGGGAGTGGGAGAATGAGCATTCATGAAATCAACCCTTCACAGCGCCGGCGGCGATGCCGCGCACGAAATATTTGCCGGAGAAAAAGTAGATGGCGAGCGGCACAATGCCGGTCAGGATTGTCGCCGCCATGTCGACATTGTATTCCTTGACGCCCTGCCCGGTATTGACAATGTTATTGAGCTGCACCGTCATCGGATAGTTGGTAGGGCCGGCATAAATGACGCCGAACAGGAAGTCGTTCCAAATGCCGGTGACCTGCAGGATGACGGCGACCGTCAGGATCGGAGCGGACATCGGCAGGAAGACCTGGAACAGAATGCGCCAATAACCCGCCCCGTCCACGCGCGCCGCTTTGAATAATTCCTGCGGCAGCGAGGCGAAATAGTTTCGGAACAACAGCGTCAGCAGCGGCAGGCCGAATATGGTGTGCACCAGAACCACTGCGGGGAGCGTAGAGAAAATCCCGAGCCAGCGCGTGATGATGACGATCGGGTAGATCATCACCACATAGGGGATGAAGCTCGCCAGCAGCAGGATGGTGAAAAACGTTTCCGAGTATTTGAACGGCCAGTTCGCCAGCGAATAGCCGGTGATGCAGGCGACAGTGATCGACACAATCACCGAAGGCACTGTGATCTTCATCGAGTTGATGAAGCCCGGCTTGATGCCTTCACAATAAAGTCCCGTGCAGGCTTGGCTCCAAGCCTTGACCCACGGCGCGATTGTCAGATTGGCTGACGGCGAAAACAAATTGCCTTCGCGGATCGCATCGAGGTCTTTCAGCGATGTGACGACCATGATGTAAAGCGGGAACAGGAAGAACAGGCAGCACAGGATCAAGACGCCATAGACGATGAAGCGCGGCAGCGTGATGAACTTTTTCGGCTTCGGGCCGGATGGCGAAATTGCGTCAATGGCCATGATCATTGTCCCTTCTTGCCGAATTCGAGCCGGATCCATGGGATCAGAATGACGGCCATGGACAGAAGCATCACAGTGGACGCCGCCAGCGACTGGCCGAGATTGGCGGTGAAATTCTGGTAAATGTAGCGCGACGGCACATCCGACGACACGCCGGGACCGCCATCGGTGATGGCGATCACCAGATCGTAGATGCGGATGGAGCCCGACGCGACGAACACGAATGTGGTGACCAGCACCGGCTTCATCATCGGCAGCACAATCTGCACATAGGTCCGCCATGTGGGAATGCCGTCGATCTTCGCAGCCTTCCAGATTTCCTCATCGATGCCGCGCAGCCCCGCGAGCATCAGCGCCATGACAAAGCCGGTGCCCTGCCAGATGCCGGCAATGACAATGGCGTACATCACCATCTTCTGGTCGGCGATCCAGCCAAAGGAAAAACTCTCCCAGCCCCAGGCCCGCACGGCTTTCTGCAGGCCGTATTCAGGCGAAAAAATCCAAGCCCAGACGTGGCCCGTGACGATGAAGGACAGCGCGAAAGGGTAAAGATAGATCGTGCGGAACACGCCTTCCGCGCGGATTTTCTGATCCATGAGAACGGCAACAATGAAGCCCAGAACCATGACGACCGTGATGAAACACACGGCATAGGTGACCACGTTGGGAAACGATCCCGAACATTGCAGTTTCCATAAGGGTGTGCCGATTTTTGTGATGGCCGGACATTCCATCCACCGGCTGGTGTTAAACAGGCGCGTGTAGTTTGCAACGCCGGTATATTTCTCAACCCATTCGGTGGGTGTGAACAGCGGCAGCACTTTCATGGATGTGAATGAGAACATCACCGTCCACAATGTGCCGCCGACAAACACAAACAGCGCAATCAGGATCATGGCGAACGAGCCGAATTTTGACTGCTGGTTTTCATAAGGCGCAAACCACGCCACCAAGCTTGTCGGCACGACAACTGACAAGAGACCAAGCACCGATGGGAACCAGCTGGCTGTGGAAGCGGCGACGGTTTCAGACTCGGCGGAATACATAACCATTAAGAACAACGCAAAAATGAC
>JANMMM010000057.1:0-1511 GCA_031373225.1 Phyllobacteriaceae bacterium
CGCCGAAAAACGCGGCCTCAAGAGCACCGCCTACCCGTCGAAATCCTTCTACTATCTCGGCGGGCTGACGGAGGGTGCCGAGACCATTGCCTGCTTTCTCGCCATGTGCCTGTGGCCTGCTCACTTTGCGGCGATTGCCTATTTTTATGCCGCGCTGTGCTGCGTCACGACGCTCACACGGCTCGTTGCCGGCTGGCGGATCTTCGGCGGAAACAATTCTTAACGGTTATTCATAAAAAACTTCTGCCCAGCCCATATTTTTTCTTGATTGCGACACACGAATACATCATATCGCGCCTGCCCAAGATCGCACGTGCCTCAAGGATTTCCCCAAAGCAACGACGGTGCGGGCTTTTTGGTCTCTGCCGGCTCCTCCAAAGGCCGGGGTTACTGAGAGGCACCACTATCATTGCCCCATGTGCGATTGGGAATCCCAGTCAAACCAAGGCGAACACGTCAGTACGCGGACAGCGTCTTCACGTCTCCATCGCGTGGACCGCATGTCATGGCGCTGTCATCGGCGAAGCTTACTTTTGACTCGGGAGATACCTCAGATGGCTGCCACCGCCCGCATTCTCGACTTCCTGCGTGACCGACGTCCCGAAGGCCCGTGCCTCGTCGTCGACCTCGAGGTCATTGCCGATAATTACCGCGCCTTCACCCGCGCCATGCCCGATACCCGCGTATTCTACGCGGTGAAGGCCAATCCGGCGCCGGAAGTGCTGAAGCTGCTGGCCGACATGGGCTCAAGCTTCGACACCGCCTCGGTGGCGGAAGTCGAAATGGCACTGGCGGCCGGCGCCACGCCGGATCGCATCTCGTTCGGCAACACCATCAAGAAGGAGCGCGATATCGCCCGCGCCCATGCGCTGGGTGTCGCGCTCTTCGCCGTCGACTCTACAGAGGAAGTCGAAAAGGTCGCCCGCGCAGCACCTGGTGCGAAGGTATTCTGCCGCATCCTCACCGATGGCGCCGGGGCCGAATGGCCGCTGTCGCGCAAGTTCGGTTGCGAGCCGTCGATGGCTGTCGACGTGCTGATGCACGCCCACAAGCTTGGCCTCGAAGCCTATGGCATTTCCTTCCACGTCGGTTCGCAGCAGACGCGTCTCGAAGCCTGGGACCAGGCGCTGGCCGAATCGAAGGCGATCTTCGATGCCATGCAGGCGAACGGTATTACCCTCAAGATGGTGAACCTCGGCGGCGGCTTCCCGACCAAGTACCTGAAGCCGGTACCTGGCACGGGCGCCTATGCCAATGCCATCCATGAGTCGCTGGCCAAGCATTTCGGCAATGCCATCCCCGAGACCATCATCGAGCCGGGCCGCGGCATGGTCGGCAATGCCGGTGTGGTGAAGGCGGAAGTCGTCCTCATCTCGAAGAAGCATGCCAATGACAACCACCGCTGGGTCTATCTCGACATCGGCAAGTTCGGCGGCTTGGCCGAAACCATGGACGAAGCCATCCGCTATCCGCTGGTCACCACCAAGGATGCTGATGCCAAGGGCCCCTGT
>JANMMM010000094.1:0-2946 GCA_031373225.1 Phyllobacteriaceae bacterium
CCCCGTTTTCAGACTCTCCCTCACCTGCTTCGCTTCGCGAAGCTGTCCTCTCCCCGTGGGGGAGAGGGGAAGGGGCAGCGCTGTTCTCTTCGCCTCTCCCCCACGGGGAGAGGACAGTCTTGCGCAGCAAGACAGGTGAGGGAGAGTCTTGCGCGCCGCAATTTCACCCGTGCATTTCCGTTCCCAACATCCTATATGTGCAGCCAAATCCGCACCGAGGCCGCCATGTCTGAAACTTCCATCCCCGTCACCGTCATCACCGGCTATCTCGGCGCAGGCAAAACCACGCTTTTGAACCGCATCCTCTCCGAGCCGCATGGCAAGAAATACGCCGTCATCGTCAACGAGTTCGGCGAGATCGGCATCGACAATGATCTGATTGTCGAGTCGGACGAGGAAATCTATGAGATGAACAATGGCTGCATCTGCTGCACGGTGCGGGGCGACCTGATCCGCGTCGTCGAAGGCTTGATGCGCCGTCCGGGGCGGTTTGACGCGATCATTGTTGAGACCACCGGTCTCGCCGATCCTGTGCCTGTGGCGCAGACATTTTTCATGGATGATGATGTGAAGGCCAAGACAAGGCTCGATGCGGTCGTCGCGCTCGTCGATGCCAAGCATCTGCCGCTGCGCCTGAAGGATTCACGCGAGGCCGAGGACCAGGTCGCTTTTGCCGACGTCGTGCTCATCAACAAGACCGACCTTGTGACGCCGCATGAGCTGCGGCTGGTTGAGGCCACCGTGCGCGCCATCAACCCTCACGCCACTATCCATCACACAAACCGCTCCGCCATCGCGCTCGACAAGGTGCTGAACCGCGGCGCGTTTGATCTCCAGCGTGTGCTGATGGACGATCCTGAATTTCTTCACGGGCACGATCATGACCATGATCACGATGACCCCAACCATGTGCACGGGCCAGACTGTGGCCACGATCATGCACATGGCCACGATCATGACCACGATCATCACCACCATGATGAAGTCTCGCCCATCCATGACACCACCGTGACCTCCGTGTCGCTGCGCGGCGGCGAGATGCAGGCGGAGAAATTTTTCTCCTTCATCGAGCAGGTCACACAGGAACAGGGTCCCAACATCCTGCGCCTCAAGGGAATCATCGCCTTCAAGGACGATCCGGAGCGCTATGTCGTTCAGGGCGTGCACATGATCGTTGAAGGCGATCATCAGCGCGCCTGGAAAGACGGCGAGAAGCGCGAGAGCCGGCTGGTTTTCATCGGCCGCAATCTCGACAAGGACGAGCTGAACGAAGCCTTCCTCGCCACCGCCGCCTGACCCATGCCAACCATCGCGCCGGTTGATATTGAAGGCCATTGCGTCCATGCGGGCTTTATTGCGGGCACACCGGTGTTCGCCGGGGCGGACGGCAGGGTCTATCGCCTTAAAGGAAAACTGCACGAGCACACGCAGCATGACGGCTTGCTCTGCGCCGCTGAAACCATCGACCGTTCAAAGCTTTTGACCGGCGGCGAGGACGGCAAGGTCAATGCGCTGGCCAGCGACGGCAAGACGGAAACTCTCGGCTTGGTCCCGCGCAAATGGGTAACCGCAATCGCGTCCGGCCCCAACGCCACGCTTGCCTGGGCTTCGGGCAAAACAGCATGGTTCCGCGACAACACCGGCAAGACCCATGAGCATGTCCTGCCCCGCTCCGTTGAGGGCGTAGCCCTCGCCCCCAAAGGCGCGCGGCTGGCGCTGTCGCGCTACAATGGCGTGACGCTGATCTGGGCCGCCGCCTCGGGCGCGCCGGTCGAGCTGGAATGGAAGGGCGCGCACAATTCCGTCTGTTTCTCGCCCGACGGCCGCTTTGTCGTCACCACCATGCAGGAAAACGCTCTGCACGGCTGGAAGCTTGAAGACGGCAAACACATGCGCATGACCGGCTATCCGGGCAAGGTGAAGTCATGGTCTTGGAGCGCCAAAGGCCGCTTCCTCGCCACGTCGGGAGCAGAAGCGGCCATCGTCTGGCCCTTCCACGCCAAGGACGGCCCGATGGGCAAAGCGCCGCTGGAGCTTGGCACGCGGCCCGATGTTCTGGTGAGCGCCGTCGCCTGCCACCCAACCGACGAGTTCTGCGCGGTGGGCTATTCCGACGGCATGATCCTCGGCGTGCGGTTCGCCGATTCCAAAGAAGTTCTGCTGCGCCGCGGCGGCAGGGGCGCGCTGACGTCAATGAGCTGGGACGCGGGTGGGTTCCGCCTGGCGTTCGGGTCAGAAGGCGGCGACTGCGGCGTGGTGGATTTGGCGGGGTAAGCTCCTTGGACATTGCGGCGGCACAGCTCAGAGGCTCGGTGATTTTGACGACCGCCCGTCTGAAGCTGAGACGGTTTCTTCCAAGCGATCTTGAACCCTTCGCCGCGCTGAACGCTGACTTGGAAGTGATGCGATATCTCGGCGGAGCCGCCCACACCCGCGCCCAGTCCACCGAAATTCTGCTCGGTGCCGACCGCTGTTTTGCGGAATCGGGCTATGGCAAAATCGCCGTAGAGCGCGTTGCTGACGGGGCCTTTCTCGGCACATGCGGCCTTTCCGTTGAATCCTGGTATCCTGACGATCTGGAAATAGGCTGGCGGCTGGCCAGAGCGTATTGGGGATTCGGTTATGCCAGCGAGGCGGCGGCTTCATGGATGAGTTATGCCTTTGAGGTTTTGAAAGCGCCGCGCGTCATTTCAATATCCGACGCGCCCAATGTGCGCAGCATCTCGGTGATGAAAAAAATCGGCCTGCGTTTCGATCATGCGGCGAGACTTAGCGAGGGCGGGGAGAGCTTTGACGCGGTGGTTTATTCACTAACAGCGGAATAATGGTGTCAAAGCCCGTCCGTCCGGCGCGAGGCGCCCCCACCTTAACCCCTCCCCACAAGGGGGAGGAGAACATCAACGCCTGTGACTCCCCTCCCCCTTGTGGGGAGGGGTTAAGGTGGGG
>JANMMM010000150.1:0-34724 GCA_031373225.1 Phyllobacteriaceae bacterium
TGCTGGAACCGCCAGTTTTGCCAATCCTTCACTTGCTTCCGCCGAAGAAACTGTCACCGACGAAAGCGGCGTCTCGCTGAGTGCGCTTTTGCCCGAAAGCGGCATTCTTCCAGCAAGAAAGCCCAGCGAGGGGGCATCTCAAGCGCCGCTGCAATTGGCCATGCTCGCCTCCGACCGCCCGCCCTTGCTGACGCCTGCCGATCCTTCGGAAGTTGCCCAGCTTGCCATCGCCAGCGCTTCGACAAAAGCTGAGGCGCCGCAACAGATTGCTGCAGCAGCGGCCGCCCCGGCTGATGACAGCGCGCTTGCAACGGGAACTGTCGCTGCTGCGGCTCCGGCGCCTGCCGAAATTGCCGCCCTCGCTCCTGAAGCGCCGAAAAAGTCCAAGTCATTGTTCAGCGGCCTGTTTGCTTCTGCGCCAAAACAGCAGCCTTTGCCCAAGCCAGCCGCGGCAGAGGAGACATTTGAAGTTGCAACCGCCGCACCAAAGGCAGCCGCGCCACAGATTCAGCTCGCCAATCTCGACAAGCCCTTAACGGCGGTCAAACGCGAGGTGATTTCCGATGCGCCGGATGCGGATAACGGCGCGCTTCCCGGCGTGCGCCAGAGCGCGCTTTTTGAAATCAAGCACCGCAACAGCGCCTCGGATGACACCAATGTGGACATCAGCGAGGAAGATTCAGCGCCGATCCAGGTCGCTTACGCAGCGGGGCTGGCCCGGCTCGCGCCCAACGGTTTGAAAGTGCAGCGCGAAAGCGTTGACGTCGCGTGTCTCAAGCCGCAGCTTGTCAAGGTGCTCAAAGGCGTCGAGCGGCACTATGGCCGTGCGGTTGTTGTGACCTCCGGTTTCCGCAGTCCTTCGTTCAACCGCCGTGTGCGCGGCGCGAAAAATTCCCTGCATATGTATTGCGCTGCGGCGGACGTTCAGGTGGACGGCGTGTCGAAATGGGCGCTGGCGCAATATCTGCGCTCCCTGCCCGGCCGCGGCGGCGTCGGCACCTATTGCCATACGGATTCAATCCATGTCGACATCGGTCCTGACCGCGACTGGAACTGGCGCTGCTCGCGCGGCCAACGGCGCAAATAAGTCCGGCAATTCTCCCTGCTCCGGGGTTGCGGCGCAGTAACATCCTGCTATAAGCCCGGTCATTGTGCGCCCATCGTCTAGCGGTCTAGGACGTCGCCCTTTCACGGCGGAGACACGGGTTCGATTCCCGTTGGGCGTACCAATCCTTTTTCAAGCAAATACATTGAAGCTGACGCGCACAATCGGCTAAGCTGAAGAGCATACGTTCTTGGAATCGCACGGCATGGTCAACTATCTGGACGCCAACTCTGCCGTGATGAAGAATACCGGGCAGATCAAACTCTATGACGCGCAAGCGTTTGAAGGCATGCGGCGCGCCGGGCAGCTGACGGCGCGGGCGCTCGATGCGCTGGCAGATATGGTCAAGCCCGGACTGACGACAGAGGCGGTTGACCGTTTCATCTTCGAGTTCGGCGCCGACCATGGCGCGCTGCCGGCGACACTGAATTACCGGGGCTACCGCAAGAGCTGCTGCACCTCGATCAACCATGTCGTCTGTCACGGCTTTCCGGACGACAAGCCGCTGCGGGATGGCGACATTGTCAATATTGACGTCACCTACATGCTGGACGGCTGGCATGGCGATTCCAGCCGGATGTATCCGGTCGGTGAAGTGAAGCGCGCCGCCGAGCGGCTGATGGAAGTAACTTATGAGTGCCTGCTGCGCGGAATCGCGGCGGTTAAACCCGGGCACCGCACGGGCGCGATCGGCGCGGCGATCCAGTCCTATGCGGAGGCCGAACGCTGCTCGGTGGTGCGCGACTTCTGCGGCCATGGCGTCGGGCGGCTTTTCCACGACGCGCCCAACATTCTGCACTATGGCAGCCCGCACGACGGCGTTGAAATGCGCGAAGGCATGATTTTCACCATTGAGCCGATGATCAATCTCGGCCGGCCGCATGTGAAAGTGCTGGGCGACGGCTGGACGGCGGTGACGCGCGACCGGTCCTTGTCGGCGCAGTATGAGCATTCTGTCGGCGTCACAGCCGATGGCTGCGAAATTTTCACAACCTCGCCCAAAGGCCTCGACCGTCCCGGACTGGGCTTAACCGGCGCCCACAAAACAGCTGGAACTTTGAGGTGAGCAAATCCAGCGCTGCGTGACCAACTAAAGAGGAGCTTTAAGGTCGGAATAGCTCACTTCGACCGACGGGCCGCTCACGCAGAGCGCCATCAGGACAGCAGTTCATTTGTCTTGTTCGACAATTGGCAATAACTCTCACTCTGTGCGATCTCCTTTATCGAAGACCTGTGAGCTCTGACTCTTAAGCTGGATTGACTGCCGAATGTCGATTTTTCCCCGACTTAGAATTGAGCCGGAAACAACGGCGAAGCTGACGAAGCCATTCGTCGCCGCAACGCTGCTCCTTGCCCCGGTGTTCGGTTCGATTGTCAGCGCGACTATGGTTCTTGCAGCGCTTCTCGGCGTGTTCCAGCACATGAACAACAACTTCAAAATTTCAGTGAGCCGACCACAGCTTCTTATTTTCAAGCTGATTGTTGTCTGGTTCTCGGTTGAAGCACTTTTTGGCCTGCTGCATTTCGACGGCTGGATGACAATTATCGAGATTGGGGAAAACCTGCCGTTCCTTGGTTACATTTTTTTTGTTTCGGGACTTGAGCATTCAAGCAAGCCGGACTTGCGGCGGTTTGTTCATCTGGCTTCCCCCATCGCGGCTTTTGCCGCCCTCTCAGTGGCACTCTTTCAAGTCAATCTTGGCGCGCCACGCGCCGAAGGCGGCGCAGGAAATCCTGTTCCGTTTGCAGCGCTGTGCCTGATAGTGTTCAGCTGCTGCATGCTGACCGCACTGGCAACACACGGCCGGGCGAGACTGTTAGGCATTGCCGGCGCAGGCGCAGCTGCCGCGAGCGTCATCTTCTCAGGCACGCGGGGCCTTTGGCCTTGTCTCGTGATCTTGCCAGTTGCACTTGCAGTTTTGTATCGGAAAGAACTGCGCATGGCGGCGAGGCGCGAGTATATTGCCATTGCACTGATCCTCACAACGGGGCTCGCGCTCACCCACAAGACAATCGAAAAGCGCCTGGTGAGGTTTGACTCAGAAATCGAACACTTTCAATCGGGCAGTGGAAAGGCCACATCATTGAAAGAACACACTCAGATTTGGCAAGCAGGCTGGAGTCTCCTGAGCGAAGCGCCGCTGACAGGTCACGGGCTTGGCATGAACGGGGAACTCATGAAGCAGCAGACCAGCGGCACCGGCAGCGCTCCAATCGGCTATTCCCATTTCCACAATGCCATTTTGACGGAAGGAGTGCAGTCCGGCATCATAGGAATACTTGCGCTGATTTCGATGTTTTTCGCGCCGCTCGCGTTGGCATTCCGAAGTCGGGTGGACGAGGCCGGAAGGCACGGCTTTGCGATTATTTTGGTGACGACAATCATCTATGCGGCTTCGGGCGCAACAGGCATCATGTTTGGTCATGACCTGATGGATATGGGTTGGATTTCTGCGATTGCTTATGGGTCATTTATGGTATTTGGCCATGGCGCTGAGCATGGATCGTTTGATACTGGCGAAACCGGAGGAAAGCGCAGCAATGGGCCATTGGCCCCATGAATTATGACGTCACCGCCATAATCCCCGTGCTTGGACCGCAGCCATTGCTGCGGCGGGCCGTAGAAAGCGCCCTTGCAAACCCAGAAGTCCGAGAGCTGATAGTTGTCGATGACGGGTCATCCGTATCCTTGGAACTCGCACCTCATCCCAAAATGAAAGTCATCCGGCACGACACAAGCAGGGGACCGGCAGCAGCGCGCAACACTGGCGCGCGGACCGCGTCCTGTGACTGGATCGCATTTTTGGATGCGGATGATGTTTGGGAAGCGCGTAAGACGCGGATACAACTTGATGCGTTGAGGAATGATGGGACTGGGGCCCTTGGCGCAGTCTGCGCATTCACTTTTCTGCGCGGTGACAAGCGCGTTATCCGCCGTCCGCCTGAAGCGCGGCTTGAATTCAGACACAGCCTGGCTGGCGCGCGGTTTGGCCTTGGCTCAACAATGATCATCGCGCGCGCCGCCATAATTAACACTCATCGCTACAACGAGAGTTACACCCGATACGAAGATTGGGAATGGCTGCTGCGCATTCTCAAGAATGGACATTTCATTACGCTGCAAGACGAACTTGTAGACGTGACACACGGCTATCGGGCCGAACCCGCCATTTCGCTTTCCGCTCTCTCCCAGCTTGCCCGAAGCGCTTGGCTGGCCGATTTGCCGCCTGATGAATCGAGGATTTTCAAGGCTGCGATCGCTCTTGAAAAAGCAAGTCTGCTGCTTTCTGACAGGAGACCGCTGGCTTCTGCCTGGAGTATACTGGCAGCATCGCGCCACCGCCCAGTTTGGACGGTGCGAGCGGTTTTCAACCGGCTCGCGGGAGGCGCGATTCCCGATGTTTGAGATCAAAAGCAAAATGCGGCAAGATGAACAGCGGCTTGATCGCAACATGTGCGCGCATTTTCATCCACAATTTGCCAAGTGACCGGGCCAGGCTGTTTCAAGCTTGAATTTCGCTTTGGGTGACCGCATTTGCGAACGACTTGTCCGCGTCCGCCGATTTTGGTTTTCACTTTGCAGCCGGTTCCAGATGCGCTACGCAATTGCCATCACTGGAAGCACTTCAAAATCCAACCCTCCAGTGTCGCCGGACACACGTCGAACAATTGTTCAAAACGCCCGCTGCGCGCTGCCCCTGCAAGAAGGCCGGACATAGATCTGATGATTTTGGTGACGGGAGGGGCCGGGTTCATTGGAAGAGCACTTGTCGAGAGGCTGGCGTCGGATGGGCTTGCGGTCCGGGCCGCGGTGCGAACAGAATTGGCGCCTGCGCGGCCGGGCGCCGAAATTTTTAAAATCGGGGAAATTGGAGCCGGCGCCGGCTGGGGCGCTTGCCTTGCGGGCATCACGGAAGTGGTTCACTGCGCGGCGCTCACGAACATGTCGGGCGCGGGCGCAAGAGACGGTCTGTCCGCCCTTCGCGACATTAATGTCCATGGCGCGCTCAATCTCGCGCGGCAAGCCGCATCGGCAGGCGTGCGAAGATTTGTCTTTCTCAGCTCCATCCGGGTGAACGGCGACGCAACGCCGGCTGGCAGGCCCTTTACGGCGGATGATGCACCTGACCCGCAGGACGGCTATGCGCGGACAAAGATGGAAGCGGAGGGTGGCCTGCGCGAGATCGCCGACGCCAGCGGTATGGAGCTTGTCATTGTCCGGCCACCGCTTGTCTACGGACCCGCAATGAAATCGGCGCTGGGCGCGGCGGCAAAATGGATGGTCAGGGGCCTGCCGCTGCCGCTGGGCGCCGTCAGCAGTCCGCGCAGTCTGGTGGCGCTTGAAAATCTTGTCGATCTGCTGGCAACCAGTGTCAGCCACCCCGCAGCGGCGCACCGGACGCTGTTGGTGAGCGACGACGAAGACCTGTCCATCACAGATTTCCTAAGGCGCCTCGCCATAACTATGAACAAACCAGCGCGTCTGCTGCCGGTTTCACCGTCCATCCTTCTACTTGCCGCTTCGGCAATGGGCGCGGGGAACTCCGCCCAGCGCTTGTGCGCGTCCCTGCAAGTTGATATTTCGGAAACGAAACGCTTGCTGAACTGGGCACCTCCAACAAGCGTTGAGGCCGCCATGAAGGCATTTGCGGAGGGCTCAGGCAAAGGCGGCTGGAGCAAATAAATCTGTATGGATTGCGCGATCCGCGCGGGCGCTCAATGCAGCGCGCTGTTAAAAAGGAGATCCAAATGAAATCCCCAACAACCACGTTTCCTGGATCGGCGCTTATACCTAAAATGACCACGGTCTACATCGTCCGCCACGCCGACAAGGAAAGCGGCGGCGGCGCGGACCCGCAGCTCTCGACCGCCGGCCTCGCGCGGGCGCAGACTTTGGCCTACGTGCTGCGGCAGGACAAGGTGAAGGCAGTGTTTGTCACGCAGTTTCTGCGTTCACGGCAGACTGGCGAGCCGGCGGCGCTGGATTCCGGCGTCGCGCTGCAGGAATACAGCGATGCCAATGCCGTGGCGGACTTGATCTTGGCAAACTATGAAGGGCGCAGGGTGCTGGTTGTCGCCCATTCAAACACTGTGAAGCTGATCGCAGCCCGTCTGACCGGCAGCATCGGTGTTGCTGTTGCGGATATTCCGGAATCACAGTTTGACCGTTTCTATGTCGTGCACCGGATTGGGCCGAAAGCGCATCTGGACAGATTGAGATACGGCGCGGCGACGCCTTGAGACCACACCACACATGTTGCCACACACCAAAAAATGCGATGCAGACCCATAAAATTGACAAATAGACAACCATAGTTTACATGTTCCCATGCCTGTCATTCGTGAAACCGGCCAGTTCTCTGAGTGGATGGCCGGTCTGAAAGATGGGCAGGCCCGCATTCGGATTATGCGGCGTTTGGACCGCTGGCTGTTGGTAACCCGGGAGACGTGAAACCTGTTGGCGAAGGTGTCAGCGAGATGCGTATCGATTGTGGTCCGGGATACCGGGTTTATTTTGTCCAGCGGGGCGCAGTCCTGCTGCTGCTCCTATGCGGCGGTGACAAAAAGACCCAAGACCGCGACATCAGGATTGCCAAGGCTTTGGCGCGTGACTGGAGAGAAGAACTGTAATGGCGCTCAATATCCGCGAATATGACCCCGCCCGCTACCTTCAATCCGAGGAGGAGCAGGCCGAGTATCTGAAACTGACCTGCGAAGACGGCACACCCTGCGAGATCGCCAAGGCGCTTGGCGTCGTCGCCCGCGCCCGCGGCATCACAGACCTGTCGCGCAAGACCGGCCTGACAAGGCAGGCGCTCTACAAAGCGCTGAGCGGAGAGGGAAATCCGGAGCTTGGGACGATTGCGAAAGTGGCGCAGGCGCTGGGCTATCGGCTGGCGATTGTGCGGGCGGAGGGGGAGCGGAAGGCTGCGGCTTGATTACTGAAAGCGATCGCGCCTAATCGCCAAATCCCCCGGAAAAGTGCCAGTCAAGCAGCACAGGCATGTGCCGCAGCGCGCCCTCTGGCCTGTCGCCTTTGCAGATGATGACCGGCCCCTCGATTTCGGGCTCCGCCTCACCTGATACATGCCCGCTTATCTCTTGCGCCACAGTTTCCGCATCAACGGCCAAAAAGTAGCGCCTAAAAATCAAAACCGCCGCGCCAATGCGAATGAGACCAAAATCAGCGTCATGCGGCACGCCATCAAATGACAATCCAGTCTCTTCGAGCGCTTCACGGTGCGCATTGGCGGTGAAGTTCAGTTTGCCGTCGATGAAGTCGCACTTCTCAAACGATCCGCTTGCGAAATACACGCGCCCTGGATTAGCGGTCAGGCCGCTCATTTTCACCGCAACCAAAGCGGCGTCCTTCGTCACCGGCACAGCGAATGCAAAGATGTGGCAGCACCCCTCAAGCTGCCGCATCTTTCGCCAGAACAAAAATGTTGAGAAGTCAATCTCGTGGGTCTCACCGCGCAAAACGCCATCCTGCAGCGATGCGCGGGACGCAAGCGTCACTTGCCCGTTGAAAAGGCGCGGATTGCCCGCCAACTCGGCCTTCCAGTTTTCTGCAATTTCTTTCTCAAACTCTGCTTCGATGGGATGCCGGGCGGGCGAAAGACGCACATCAATCGCGCTGCATCGGCGCACAACGCCTTCTTCCAGCTGCCCGAAAAGCTCCACCGCCTTCACCCCAGCCCAAACGTCATCGCCACCGGGCAATGGTCGCTCGCCTTCGGCCTGTCCCAGCCGACCCTTGGATAGCGCTCCACCTCCTGCCCCCTCGGAAAAATCGTCCGGTACGGCTGGCCCTTGCGGATAATGTCGGGCTTGGCGTCGGCGTTTTTCCGCGCCAGCGACGGTGAGGCGAGCAGGTAATCCACCTGCGTCAGCTGCCGTTCCTGCGGGCCGCGCGTGTGGTAGTTGGTCCAGCGGTTGTCCACCGCCCGCCGCGACACGAGGTTTTCGCAGAAGCCGCCTTCGAGGAGGATGCTGACGGCGTTCTCTGGCTCCGGCATCGTGGTGAACTGATAATTTTCATCACTTTCTTCGGTGATGACGAGCTTCTCGGTGAAATCATTGAGATCGCCGCAGAGCAGCCAGTCGCGGCCCGCCGCGCCGTCCTTGCCGAACTTTTCCTCAATGATATGCCGCGCCGCCTTCGCCTCCGCGACCCGGACCGGCAATGTGTCGCTTGCGCCTTCCGGCCCGACGCGCTTGCCGCCCTTGGATTTGAAATGCGAGACAAACAGCGTCAGCGGCCGGCCGCCGATCAACAGATCGAGTTCAAGACAGTCGCGCCGAAAAATCCGCTCATTGGCCTGGATGTTGATCGCCTCCAGCGCCGGATTATGAAGGTGAAGATCGGCAAAGGTCAGCGCGGCGTGGCTTCTGATGCCGACAAACTCGATCAGCTGCCCGTCCCGCGTCACTTCCTTCATGATGACCGCGACATCAATGCCGCGGGTGTCATTGCCCTCGATCAGATATTTCTGCCGGTAGCCGTCGCCGACCATGCGGAACAGATAGCCAAATTCGAAGGCGTTCAGCGCGGCGAGATTGTCCACCTCCTGCAGGCATAAAATGTCCGCCTTGGTGTCGGCGATGGCCAGCGCGGTCAGCTGGCGCGTGTCGTCGGTAATCCCCATCACCCGCGCCGTCTCCATCTCGCGGTACTGCATCTCGTCCTTGATGTTGAACAGTCCGAGGCTGCGGTCCTTGGTCAGATCATTGCGGTAGCCGGTGAAATCGAACCGGTTCATCAGGTTTTCGACGTTGAATGTGGCGATGCGGACGGACATGGACGGGGCTTTCCGTTGGTTGAGTGCGCCGCAGCGCCGGGCAAACCCTCATCCTGAGGAGGCCCGCAGGGCCGTCTCGAAGGACGAGGGTTTGTGCGATTGGGCAGGGTCCTTCGAGACGCCGCTTCGCGGCTCCTCAGGATGAGGGCTTGTGCGCTGGACGCAAGCGCCGACGATCGTGCTTCCGTCAAAATATCTCCACCGCGTCTCTCGAAGCTTCCGCCTTCATGGAGGGCGTGAGGCTTCTGCGCATAACGGCGTTTGCCGCCAGTCCCGTCGCATCGCTAACCAGATGCTCGACGCCTATAAGACTCAGAATTGAAAACTGCGCATCCTCCGAAACTTCGACCAAAATATCGATGTCGCTGTCAGCGCGATGCGTTCCCCTCGCACGGGACCCGAACAAAGCAATGTGCGCCACACCCTCCGCCTCGAGGCTGGGACGGAGGGCGTGAATCGCATCGGCAAGATCGCGCTTTTCCATGCGAAGATGTTATCGCAGTTCGCCTCGGTTTTCCATAAGCAAGTTCAAAACCGCCTCGATGCAAGTTTCTGCGAAACAAGCCGCTTGACTTATTCACTCGTCTCCCTCTAACTCCGCGCCATGACACAGAACATTCTCCTCGTGGTGGGATCGCGTATGGGCAAGACGGCGTAGCCGTCAGGCGAAATCCTCCCATGCGCGTGAACCAAGGCTCCTGACGGGGCCTTTTTTATTGCCCAAATTCCCTTCTGCCCCTATCAAGCCTCAGAAATTTCGGCCGAAAAGCCGCTCAAGACGGAAAAACACGATGAACACCGCGACAAAGACCAAGCCAAAACAACAGACTGCGCCGAAACGCCCGAGCGGCGCGCGCGAAATGACCGGGGCGGAAATGGTTGTGCAGGCGCTGATCGACCATGGGATCAAACACATTTTCGGCTATCCCGGTGGCGCGGTGCTGCCGATTTATGACGAACTGTATCAGCAGGAGGAGGTCGAGCACATTCTTGTGCGCCATGAGCAGGGCGCCGGCCATATGGCGGAAGGCTATGCCCGCTCCACCGGCAAGGTCGGCGTCATGCTGGTCACCTCCGGACCCGGCGCGACCAATGCCGTCACGCCGCTGCAGGACGCTTTGATGGATTCGATCCCGCTCGTCTGCCTCACAGGACAGGTCCCTACGCTCCTGATCGGCTCCGACGCCTTCCAGGAATGCGACACGATCGGCATCACACGGCCCTGCACCAAGCACAATTGGCTGGTCCGCGACGTCAATGACCTGTCCCGCGTGCTGCACGAGGCCTTTCACATCGCCACCACCGGCCGCCCCGGCCCTGTCGTTGTCGATATTCCAAAAGACGTGCAGTTCGCCAAAGGCCTGTATACGCCGCCCGCCGCCATCGAGCGCAAAAGCTATCATCCGCGCATGGAGGGCGACCTCGACAGGATCAAGGCGGCGGCCAATCTTATTCTGTCCGCCAAGAAGCCTGTCATCTATTCGGGCGGCGGCGTCATCAATTCCGGCCCGGAAGCGTCCAAGCTCTTACGGGAGCTGGCCGCGCTGACAGGCATTCCGGTCACCTCGACTTTGATGGGCCTCGGCGCCTATCCGGCCTCTGGCGCAAACTGGATCGGCATGCTCGGCATGCATGGCACCTACGAGGCCAACATGGTCATGCATGACTGCGATGTCATGGTGAATATCGGCGCGCGCTTCGACGACCGCATCACCGGCCGCCTCAACGCCTTCTCGCCGCATTCGAAGAAAATCCACATCGACATCGACCCGTCCTCGATCAACAAGGTCGTGCATGTCGATGTGCCGGTCATCGGCGATGTCGCCAAGGTTTTGGCTGTTTTGATTGAAGAAATCAAAGCGTCGAAGAAAAGCATCGACAAGGCCGCTCTGCGCGATTGGTGGGCGCAGATTGAGCGCTGGCGGGCGCGCAATTCGCTGGCCTATGCGCCGAACCGCGATGTCATCATGCCGCAATATGCAATCCAGCGGCTCTACGAGAAGACCAAACATCTTGACACCTACATCACGACAGAAGTCGGCCAGCACCAGATGTGGGCGGCGCAGTTCTATCATTTCGAACAGCCGAACCGCTGGATGACCTCCGGCGGCCTCGGCACGATGGGCTATGGCCTGCCCGCCGCGATCGGCGTCCAGGTGGCGCACCCGGAAAGCCTCGTCATCGACATCGCCGGCGACGCCTCGATCCAGATGTGCATTCAGGAAATGTCCTGCGCCGTGCAGCACAACGCGCCGGTCAAGGTGTTCATCCTCAACAACCAATATATGGGCATGGTCCGCCAATGGCAGCAATTGCTGCACGGCAACCGCCTGTCCAACTCCTACACCGAGGCCATGCCGGATTTCGTCATGCTGGCCAAAGCCTATGGCGGCCACGGCATAAGATGCGACAAGCCGGCCGACCTCGACGACGCGATTGACGAAATGATCAATGTCAAAGCCCCCGTCATCTTCGACTGCCGCGTCGCCGCGCTCGCCAACTGTTTCCCGATGATCCCGTCCGGCAAGGCGCACAATGAAATGCTGCTGCCGGATGAGGCAACGGACGAGGCGGTGGCCAATGCGATTGATGCGTCAGGCAAGGGGCTGGTGTGAGAGGGCCAGACGTGATAATCTTACCGCGTCTTACTCATGAAAGGTGAATTTGATGACCACGACCCGGCTCTCGAGCAAAGGACAATTGGTTCTGCCCAAGTCCGTGCGCGACGCCCGCGGCTGGGAAGGCGGCACGGTTTTTGATGTAATAGACGGTGGCAGGAATGCCGTCACCCTCGTCAAGCGGGAGCAGGATGCTGAGGGTCGGAAAATGACTCTGGAGGAATTCCGCAAACTCGCGCTCAAATATGACGGACCGCCAGTCACCGACAAGATGATCAAAGAAGCCGTTTTGGCGGAGGCAAAGAGACGCTGGCATGCGAAAGGCGGTTGACACCAATGTGTTTGTCCGCCTCTTTGTTGAGGACAATCCTGATCAATACAGGCGCGCTAACGCAGTTTTCGACGCCCACACGGTTTTTGTGTTGAATACTGTACTGATCGAGTCCGAATGGGTTTTGCGCAGCATCTATCATTTTTCACCCGTGCAGATTGTCCCGCTGATGCAGGCGGCGCTTGAAGTGCGCAGCATTGAGTTTGAGGATATTCAAATCGTCAGAAAGGCGGTCTCGGCGTTTGCCGGAGGCATGGACTTCGCAGATGCGATGCTCCTTTTCAGCGCAGTTGACTGCGATGAGATTTTTAGTTTTGACGCCCCGTTTCGCAGGAAAGCGCTGAAAGTTCCCAACTCGATCAAAGTGACCGATCCACCGAAGGTCCCGGCAAAAACACAAAAATAGGAACAGCTCACTCATGAACGCCGCCAAACAGCCCTCCGGTTCCGCCTATTTCATCACCAAGGAAAAGGAGCTTCCCGAAAACCACACGCTCTCTGTGCTTGTTGACAACGAGCCGGGCGTGCTCGCCCGCGTCATCGGGCTTTTCTCAGGACGCGGCTACAATATCGACTCGCTCACCGTCTCGGAAACCGAGCACGCAAGACACCTGTCGCGCATCACCATCGTCACGCGCGGCACGCCGCACATCCTTGAGCAGATCAAGCATCAGCTCGAGCGCATCGTGCCGGTGCATCACGTCACGGACCTGACGGTGGCGGCCAAGGAAATGGGTCTCGACAAGCCGGTCGAGCGCGAGCTTGCCATGGTCAAAGTCGCCGGAACCGGCGACGCGCGGGTCGAAGCACTGCGCCTGTCGGAGGCCTTCGACGCGCAGGTGCTGGACGCCGAGACCGGGCACTTCATCTTCGAAGTGCGCGGCGAACCGCACAAGATCGACCAGTTCATTCAGGTCATGGCCCCGCTCGGGCTTGTGGAAGTCTGCCGCACCGGCGTCGCGGCGATGAACCGGGGGGCGGCGGGAATGTGATTTGCAAATCGCGAGCAAAAGATATACATTGTATATCCAACCCGGAGCAAAGCCATGACCCGCGTCGCCGTCTCTAAATGGGGCAATTCCTCCGCCATCCGCCTGCCAAAGGCGGTGATGGAAGAGCTTGGGCTGAAACAGGGTCAGGTTGTTGAGATGACGGTGAAAGACGGGAAAGCAGTGATCGAGAAGCCGGCTGGCCGCCAAATTCCCACACTCGAATGGATTGTCTCGGAAATGAAGCGGCTTGGGCCGGAAAATGAGCCGCCGACTGTGGACTGGGGTGCAGACCGGGGCAGCGAGATTATTGATGACGAATATTCCCGCCGCCGGTGACGTCGTTTGGGTTGATCTCGATCCAGTCAGAGGCACCGAGCAAAGCGGAACCCGGCCCGCGCTGGTCGTTTCCTCCACAGATGTTCACGCATTCACCATGCGTTCAATTATTTGCCCAATCACCAGCAATACGGACGCATGGCCGACGAAAGTGATTTTGCCGCAGGAAATGAAAACCAAGGGCGCGGTTCTCGCCGACCAGTTGCGTTCCGTCGACCGCTCGGAGCGCGGGTTCCGCTTCATCGAGAAGGCGCCCGCTGACCTTCTTGCAAACGTCCGTGAAGTGATAAGCGCGCTTCTCGAAATCAAAGCCCTGACATGACCCCCGCCACCCTCCTCGCCCTCATCACCTTCGCCTTCGTCACCTCTATCACGCCCGGCCCGAACAACATGATGCTGTTCGCTTCCGGGGTGAACTTTGGTTTCATGCGCACCATCCCGCACACGTTCGGCATCGGCGCAGGCTTCTTCTCGCTGCTCATCGGCGTTGGCTTCGGGCTTGGCGCTGTTCTGAGGAACTATCCGCTTTTGTTCACAATTCTGAAATTCGCCGGCGGCGCTTACCTGTTGTATATTGCGTGGAATATAGCTGTGAGCCGCTCTGTCAGCGGCGGTGAGGCGGGCGTGAGGCCGATGACTTTTCTGGAGGCGGCGGCCTTTCAGTGGGTCAACCCAAAGGCCTGGGTCATGGCGTTGGGCGCGATGACGGCTTACCCCGCGCCGGAAAACTATGCCGTTTCTGTCCTTATTATCGCGGGGGTCTTCGCCGCTGTGAACCTCCCAAGCGTCTCATGCTGGGCGGGGTTTGGCAGCGCGCTGCGCGAATGGCTCGCGGTGCCGGCGCGGCTGAAATGGTTCAACATCACGATGGGCGCGCTGCTGGCGCTCAGCCTGTGGCCGATGTTGGAGTGAATTCCCGTCACATTCCGTGAGCAACCTAGCCGCAATCTGGCCTGAATTGTCGTTTGGAAATGCCCTGCCGATTCGGAGATTCGAGCAATGCCGCTGAACCGCCGCGAGTTTAACCTGTCAGCGCTGACGCTGATGGCGGCAGTCCTTTCGAAGATTTCGCCAGCCTATGCCTCGGCGCAAGTCAGTCCCGCCTTCAAGGCCCTGAACCGCCTGACATTTGGGGCCCCGCCGGAAGCGGTCGCGGAGTTCGAGCAGTTCGGCTTTGAAGTCTGGCTCGACCGGGAGCTGGCCAAACCCGCTTCAAATGATGATCTCAAGCGCCGCCTCTCCGCCGCAACGCTCTTGATCGAATATGAGGCGGATCGGGATGACCAGAAACATTCATGGCCCGCCCGCAAGGACGTCATCCCCTACCAATATCTCGGCGCCTCCGGCGAAAGCCTTTTGCCGCTCATCGATTTTGAGACGCTCGGCATGAGCTATGAGGAGCGCATCCGCCCTGCCCGCGAGGTTCAGGCCGCCTCGCTGATCCGCGCCGTGCATGCCGATGCGCAGCTGCGCGAAGTGATGACGCAGTTTTGGCACGACCATTTCAGCGTCAACTCGATGCGCGACGAGCACACCGCCGCTTACTTCGTGCTTTATGACCGGATGATGCGCGTTCAGGCGCTGGGCAATTTCCGCCAGCTGCTGGGCGAAGTGACAAGATCGCCCTCCATGCTCTATTACCTCAACAACGAGGCCTCCCGCGCCAGCCCCGCCAATGAGAATTTCGCCCGCGAGCTGCTGGAGCTGCACACGCTGGGCGCGGAGAACTACGCCAATGATCAGACGACCAGCTGGGCCGATGTGCCTGGCGCGAAGGAAGGTCTGGCGGAGTTTTACATCGATCAGGACGTCTACGAGGCTGCCCGCGCATTGACCGGCTGGTCGTTCGGCGATGGGCGCGAAGTGGCGGCGGGCGACAATGCGCCGCTGAGCGGCGCGTTCCACTATATCGACCGCTGGCACGATCCCTATCAGAAACGCATTCTGGGCGTCGAGTTCCGCGCCAATGCCGGGCCGATGGAAGACGGCGAGAAGCTCCTCGACATGCTGGCCCGCCATCCCGGCACGGCGCGCTTCGTCTGCGGCAAAATCTGCCGCCGCCTCCTCTCCGACGAACCGCCAACTTCGCTGGCGGACAAGGCTGTGCAAGTCTGGAGCGAAAACTTTGACTCCCCGGACCAGATCGCCAAGGTTGTGCGCGCCGTCGCTTTGTCGCCGGAATTTGCCGATGCGCCGCCGCAAAAGCTGAAGCGCCCCTTTGAGTTCATGGCCTCCTTCTACCGCGCAGTTGGCGCAGAGGTTTCATCGCCGCCGCTCGATTTCATCTGGACACTTTCACAAGCAGGCTGGAACCAGCACGAATGCCGCCCGCCGACCGGACACCTGGACGTTGCGGAGCACTGGGCCAACACCAATCTCGTCTCCGGCTTTGCCAGTATTGCGCTCAACGCGCTTGAGGACTCGAACGGCGCGGCAAAGCTGGCGCTTGCATCTGCCACGCCGAAGGACGTGAAATCGGCGGCCGACGGCGTCCGTTTCTGGGCGGCGCGGCTGCACGGCTCTCCGCCGCCGGACGACGCGGCCGGTTTCACCGCGGCGCAGCTGGCGGGCGATGCTGACGCGGCCCTGCCCGATGATCCCGGCGAGCGCGAGGTTCTTCTTCGCGGCATCGTGGCCGCCGCCGCCCTTTCCCCGCAATTCCTGTTCCGTTGAGGCGTGCCATGGCTGACCCGATCCTCGTTGTGATTTTCCTGCGCGGCGGCGCAGACGGCCTCTCGCTCATCTCCCCCTCCGGCGACAAAGACTATGCCGCCGCCCGCCCCTCCGGCCTGCGCGTCGCCCGCAAAGGCGAGAATGTCGGCTATGTTTTGAAGAATGCCAATGCCGACGCCGATTTTCGCTTTCACCCCCGCGCCAAAGGTCTGTCCGAACTCTATGATTCAGACGAGCTTGCCGTCGTCCATGCTGCGGGCCTCATAGACGCCACCCGCAGCCATTTCGACGCCGAGGACCGGATGGAGCGCGCCGCGCCAGGACAGGGAACCTCGGCAGGCGGCTGGCTTGGCCGCTGGATGAACGCGGTGCGGCCGGAAGGCATTCTGCCTGCCCTTGCCATCGGCGCCGCGGCGCCCGACAGTCTGCGCGGCGCGCAGGGCGTGGCGGTCGCCGAAGAGATCAACGCCTTGCGCGCCGCCGCCGGGCACGGCTATTCCACCGCCATCCGCGCGCTCCTCGCCAGGCAGCTCGGCGGCGACGCCATTCTCGGCGCGCCGGTCAAACGCCTGCTGTCGCTCTCGGACGCCATCGAGGCCCGCGTCGCGCTCGACGAGAACGGCAATATGCGCGCCTATCAGCCTTCCGTTGACTACCCGAAAGACAATCCGCTTTCCGGCTCGCTGAAAACCGTGGCGCAGACGATCAAGCTTGGCCTTGGCCTGCGCGTCTCAACGGTCGATTTCGGCAATTGGGACACACATGTCGATCAAGCGGGGCAGTTCGCCGATCAGGTCAATATTCTCTCCAGCGCCCTCCTCGCCTTCTGGCGCGACCTTGAAAATCACCGCGACAATGTCTCGGTCGTCGTCATGAGCGAATTTGGCCGCCGCCTCAAATCCAATGAGTCGGGCGGCACCGACCACGGCCACGGCAACGCCATGATGATGCTCGGCCCCAAGGTCAAAGGCGGTCGGATGTACGGCGCGTGGCCGGGCCTCGCCAATGGCGACCTCGACGAAGGCGCGGACCTTGCCATCACCACCGATTACCGCTCAGTGCTGGCGGAGATGATGGCGGGACATATGGGGTTTGCGCAGACCGGGACGCTGTTTCCGGCGTTCACGGGGTCGGCGCTCCGCTACTTAAGTTAGAAACAGCAATTTCGCGTCCCGGCAGAGTTTGCCATCCGCAACAGTGGAATGGGGGGGTGGCGATCCCGGCAGGATTCGAACCTGCGACCTAGGGCTTAGAAGGCACTTGCTCTATCCATCTGAGCTACGGGACCGGATTTCAGGTGCTCAATGCGTCCAGGGCTGGCTGCGGTCAAATTTAAAATTGTCGGAGTAAGCCACGCGGCGGCGCTTGGGCTCCTTCGGCTCCTCAACGCGCGCCTCAATGCCGTTTTTTGCGGCATAGGCGACCGCAAGCTCCTTCGTGTCAAATTTCAGTCTGACCTGGCTCAGCATGTCGGACGAGCTTGTATAGCCCATGAGCGGCTCGACTTTGCGCGGCGCGGCAGGGTCGAATTCCAGAACCCAGTTGCCGGTCTTGGCCTTGCCGGACTGCATTGCGGTTTTGGCAGGGCTGTAGATTTTGGCGGACATGGATGGCTCCGGAAATGGCGACAACGCCGCTCATAAAGGTTTTTCTTCAAATCGAGAAGTGGCAATTTTCGGCGCAGCGGATGATCGAGCGGCCTTGCATTCACTCGGTCAGCCTCGGCGCAAAGGCTCTCAGCGGTCCCCACCTGCTCACCGTGTGAAAAAACAGCAGCAGATAGGGGCCGAGAAGCGGAAAATAGTAGCGCGGGTAAAGCTCCGGCTGCCAGCCATACTGAACATGACGCTGGAACGAAAAGCTCAGATGCAGCGCCAGAGTCAGCGCCGTCGCCATCAGTGCGGCGCGGGCGATTGGCCGCGTTGGAAAATCAGATTCGCCTGCCATTCGTCCGAATGAAACCGCGATTGCCGCAACGGCGGTCACACCGCCAAAGAGCCCATAAGTGAAGAAGGCATCCGGGCCGGCATTCTCCAAGGCGCCCTTCAGGCTCTGGAAAAGATAGGGTCCAAGCCCCAACCTCAGCGCCTGCCCGCCTTCTGTGAGCATTTTGATTTGCCCCGGCGTATTCGGCGCCGGCGTGCCGAACTCCTGGACAAGAAAAAAGTATGGAAGCGCCATTCCAAGACAGACGAGGACCAGAAGCGCCAGCAAAAGCCTGGAGACTTTCCTGAAATCCTCTTGTCTGCCATAGGCAAAGAAGGCCAAGCTTGTCAGAACAAACACACCGACGAGCACCGCCGCATTGAGCTTGGCGGCTATGCACAACGCCATTCCGAGCGCGCCAAGCGCCAGCGCGGCATGCGCCGGGCGCTCGAAAGACGTCCGGTTCCACAGCAGAACCGTGCCGAGGAACGCGAGCCCGCCGCCGAGAAAGGCAATGGAATCGTTGCTGAAAGTCTCGCCGAAGCGCTGCAGCTTGAGGAGGACGCAAAACATCGTCACAGCTGCAAGGCCGAGATTTGAAAACAGGCCAGAGGCGTGAAAACCAATGAGAATTGCGGCAAATCCTAGCGCGAAGAAAGCAATCGGCACAGTGCGCACGCCTCCGTCCGGTGGATCAAAATCTGTAAACAGATTGAGGAGATGATATCCGAGCGCCGGATGATTGATGAAATTCGGCTCATCGCTCCAGCGCATTTGAACAAAATCATACAGGCGCATCTGTGTCAGCGACGGGAAATACTCCTGCGACTGCTTGAGGTGCAAAGCGTAGGAGACATGCCCCTGCTCGTCGAGATTCACATAGGGAAAAGCGATGCCTGCCGTCTCATGGAAGCAAAAGGCTCCAAACAGCGCCGCGAGAACGATTGCCGCAATCCAGCTGCTGCGGGAAAACAGAGCATTCATCGCACTGCCCCAAGAGCTGAGGCAGCATGACAAAAATCTCCATTGGACAAAATGGTCATTTCGATTGTCACAAAACACTCCCTGCCTGCCCACGGGCGCTCCAAGCCAATTCAAGCTTGAGACACCACAGAATCTCCGAGGTTAAGAAGGACAGAGCTTGGAAAAGTAATCAAGTGTGCGTGTTGGTCGGGGTGAGAGGATTCGAACCTCCGGCCTCCTCGTCCCGAACGAGGCGCGCTACCAGACTGCGCCACACCCCGGCGCCAGACTTGACCCTAGCGGACACAGGCCGCTTTGAGCAAATGGTCGGAGCGAGAGGATTCGAACCTCCGACCCCCTGATCCCAAATCAGGTGCGCTACCAGGCTGCGCTACGCTCCGAAAACCGCAGACCAAGGCCCGCGCGGCGTTCGATACACGCTTCACCCGGCAAGAGCAACCGGCAAAACGGATTGATTTCAAAAGCCGAGTTCGGCTTGGCGCGGATCGCCTTCAGCGAATATGGATGCCGCCAGCGAACGGGTGATCCGAAGCTTTTTCTCCAGCGCCAGCGCGTCCAGCAGCGCCACTATGCGCACCGCTTCTGAAAAGGAGCGCTCCATCCGCGTCACCAGATATTCGCTGACATTTGGCTCAACCAGCACCTGCCTGTCGGCGAAGAGTTTAGCCAAAACGGAAAGAAGCAGCGCGTCGTCCGGTTCGGCGATTTCCACAACAGTCGCCGACTGGAGACGGGAGTTAAGGTCGGGAAGCGAAAAATTCCAGCTTGCGGGGCGCAGTTTCGAAGTCAGGAGCAAAAAGCCGCCGTGCTGGCGGATCGAATTGATCAAGTGAAACAGCGCTGTCTCATCGAGTGCGGTTTCACCGATGTCTTCGAAAAGAAACGCTTTTGAAGAAGACGCCGAATCCGGCGCAGACGCGAGGCCGCCTTGGTTCAGCGCAAGCGCATTGGCCCCGGCCGCCCAAGCCCGCGCCAAATGGGTTTTTCCTGAGCCTTTTGGCCCCGCGAGCACGGCAATCGCCGACGGCCATGCGGGCCAGAGGTCGATGATCTCGACGGCGGCCCGGTTCGACTTGCCCACAATGACATCGTCTCGTGACAGTTTTGGATGCAGCGCCAGATCAAGGGGCAACTGCCTTGGTTCGCCGGTCATGGCTTAGGGGTTAGCCTGGCCGTGGCCGCGGTAAAGCGGCGAGGCCATGTAGCGGGAAATGGCGAAGCGGACGAGCACGCCGACCGCTGCGGCAGCCGGAACAGCCACCATGAGCCCGACAAAGCCGAACAGCGCGCCAAAAGCGAACAGCGCGAACATCAGCCAGACCGGATGCAGTCCGACACTTTGGCCGACGAGCTTGGGCTGCAGAATATTGCCTTCAATAAACTGGCCAATGACAAACACCAGAGCCACCGCTCCGACCATCAGCCAGTCGGGCCAGAACTGCACAATGGCGACACCCAGCGCCAGGACGAGGCCGACGAGCGAACCGACATAGGGAATGAAGGAAATAAGGCCAGCGAACAGACCGATCAGAAGCGCGAAGTTGAGGCCCACGACTGTGAGCCCCCCCGCGTACATCAGGCCGAGAATGATGCAGAGCGTGCCCTGCCCGCGCACGAAGCCGGCGATGGCGGTGTTGATCTCGCCGAATATCGCCCGGACCGTCGGCAGATGATCGCGCGGGATCCAGTCGTCGACCTTGGCCACCATCCGGTCCCAGTCATAGAGCGTGTAGAACGCCACGACCGGCGTGACCACAAACAGACCGCCGATATCGATGATCGTCTTGCTGGAACTCCAGATTGATGTGAGCAGCGTTGAAACAATGCCAGCGCCCTGGCTCACCAGCGAGCCCAGCCCGTTCTTGAGAACGGATGCATCGACGCCGATGACTTTCTTGATCCATTCAGCATTCTGAGACGCGATCAGCGCCTGAAGCTGCGAGATGTATCCGGGAAGGCGCACCGCGAAATCGGAAAGCTGTGAAACAAGGATCGGCACAAATATCATCAGCGCCAGAACAAAGATCACAATGAAGCTTATCAGAATGACTAAGGTCGCCAGCATCCGGCTGAGGCCAAGCCGCTCCAGCCTGTCGGCCACCGGGTCGAGAAAATACGCCAGCGTCATGCCGACGACAAACGGCAGCAGGATTGAACTGAAAATGTAGAGGAACAGGCCAAATGAAACGACTGCGCCGACCCAGAAAATAATCTGCCGCTTGAACAGGCGCGCGATCTCGTCCTCGCGGGCCAGCTGCGCCGCCGAGACGGTTTTCGACACTTTTGTATCAGCTTTTGCCATCGGTTTCCGCAAATCCCGCCATGTGGCGCATCCAGCTGACGAGATAGGCCGCAGCCGACGCGCCGGTCAAGAGCGCCACAAGCCAGATCATATAGTCTTCGAACCATGCGTAATTCAGCGTAAATGCGAGATCGGCAAGCACGAACGCCGCGAGCACAATCTGCATCGTCGTGTTCACCTTGGAAACCATCAGCGGATGCATTTTGACCGGATTGCCCATGATCGTCGACAGCACCACCGCGCCCACAATCATGGCATCGCGGGAAATGACCAGATAAACCAGCCAGAGCGGCAATTGTCCCAGATAGCCGAACACGCCGAATATCGTCACCAACAGCAGTTTATCGGCGATCGGATCGAGATAGGCGCCCAGTTCCGAGCGCTGGTTGAAGCGCCGCGCGATATATCCGTCAACGCCGTCGGAGACGCCAGCCAGGAGAAATCCCGCGAGCGCCCAGACCATATGACCCGCAAAAATGCCGTAGAGCACCAGCGGAACAAGCAAAAAGCGGAAGATCGTGATGTAATTGGGAATGGTCATCCGCAGTTCCGTGTGATGCAGCGGATTTAGACATTCCCGGCGCGGATTCCTAGGTGCGTCGGCCAAATGCTTTTCAACAGCCGGACCATCTGCCAGTCTTGCGCCCATTTACCCGCCATGCCATTGCGGCGGCGCAATCAGGATCGCAGCCATGACCCTTAAAAACGGCCTCACCTACGCCGATGCGGGCGTCGACATCGACGCCGGCAATCTGATGGTCGAGAAGATCAAGCCTGCGGTGCGCTCGACGCGCCGGCCGGGCGCGGACGGGGAGATCGGTGGATTTGGCGGCCTGTTTGACCTTAGGGCAGCAGGATTTGTTGATCCGGTCCTTGTCGCTGCCAATGACGGCGTCGGAACAAAGCTGAAGATTGCCATTGAATCGGGCCTGCACTCGACCGTTGGCATCGACCTTGTCGCCATGTGCGTCAACGATCTGGTCGTTCAGGGCGCCGAACCGCTGTTCTTCCTCGACTATTTCGCCACAGGCAAACTCGATCCGGACCAGGGCGCGCTAATCGTCGAAGGAATTGCCGAAGGATGCAGGCAGGCAGGCTGCGCGCTGATCGGCGGCGAGACGGCTGAGATGCCGGGGCTTTATTCAGGCGGTGACTATGATCTGGCGGGCTTTGCCGTCGGCGCGGCGGAGCGCGGCTCGCTCTTGCCCCGCAAGGACCTTGAGGCTGGCGATGTTCTCATCGGCCTGGCGTCATCCGGCGCTCATTCCAACGGATTTTCACTGGTGCGGCGCATCGTCGAAATATCCGGGCTGAATTGGAGCGACGCGGCGCCGTTTGACACGTCAAAACCGCTTGGTGAGGCGCTGCTGACCCCGACGCGGATTTATGTCAAATCATTGTTGGCCACACTCAAAGCCGGCAGCGGCATCAAGGCGCTCGCGCACATCACCGGCGGCGGTTTCCCCGACAATATTCCCCGCGTTTTGCCGGACAATCTTGCTGCCGAAGTTGAACTCTCGGCCATCCCCGTCCCGCCGGTGTTTTCCTGGCTTGCGAAAACCGGCGGCGTTGCGCCAAACGAAATGCTGCGCACCTTCAACTGCGGCATCGGCATGATCGCGGTCGTCGAAGCTCAGGCGGCGGAAGCCGTCGCGGCCCGGCTTGCCGAGGCGGGCGAGCGGGTTGCCGTGCTAGGAAGACTTATTGAGAACCAAGGGCAAAGCGTTGTTTATGCTGGAGTTTTGGCGCTTTGACCGCTGCGGGGAAGCGCGTCGCCATCCTGATTTCCGGGCGCGGCTCGAACATGGAGGCGCTGATTGAAGCGGCGGAGGACACATCGTTTCCAGCCGAAGTGGTGCTCGTGATATCAAATAGGGCCGAGGCCGCCGGACTTTCTTATGCCAAGGGCAAGGGCATTGAGGCGTATCCCATTCCACACAAATCTTACGCCAGCCGCGAAGACCATGACGCCGCCATTGACGCAGCGCTTGAGAAGGCCGGCGCAGAAATTGTCTGCCTTGCCGGTTACATGCGCATCATGACGCCGGAGCTGATAGAGAAATGGGCTGGGAGGATGATCAACATCCACCCTTCCCTCCTCCCGGCTTTTCAGGGACTTCACACGCATGAGCGGGCGCTTGAAGCGGGCGCACTCGAGCATGGCTGCACCGTGCACTTCGTCACCGCAGGCGTTGATGAAGGGCCTGTCATCGCGCATGCCACGGTTCCCGTCCTTGTCGGCGACACGCCGGACGTTCTCGGCGGACGTGTCCTTGCTGAGGAGCACAGGCTCTACCCTGCGGCCTTGCGCCTCGTTGCGGAAGGCAAGGTCCGTATGGAAAATGGGGCGCCGTGTTTTCAGCGGCCACATGAGAAAGCTGCGAAATGATCCGCCACATCGTCTTCTTCAGCGCCAAGGACCCCAAGAATGTCGAAGCGATCCGTGAGGGCCTCTGCGCGCTCGGTGAAATCCCGCATTCGCAGAAGTTCGAGGTGAGCCTCAACCGCAAAAGCGATCCGCTCTCCAGCGGCATCGATGTCGTTGTCTATGCCGAATTCGCTGATGATGCCGCAATCGAAGCCTACCGCACGCATCCGGTCTACAAAGCGACGATCAAAGTGGTGAAGCCGCTGCGGGAACTGCGGTTCTCGGCGGATTTTGTGGCGGATTGACGCGGACAATTTTCCTCTTGCAATTCCCAGTAATTGGCATACATTATGGCTATATATCGAGCCAAAGGAACAGCCAATGTCAACCTCTGTTCGCAAAGAAAAACCCGAATCCTTCGACATCACCTATGGCAACGGTGAAGAGACCGCTCCATTGGGCTTTCAGAAGGCGCATTCCATGTTTGACCATGACAGGCTCGCCAGCGAGTTCGGCGTCACCAAGCGCGACATCGCCGAGACCGCCGGCCTCTCCGTCTCGGCCACCTACCGCAAATCCCGCGCCGCATCGCCCCTGGCCGAGGCGCGGATTGCTGAAATGGGCGAAATCCTGCGCCGCGTCACGGCGTGGGCTGGCGGCGGGCGGCAGGCGCTCGCCTGGTACCGCGCCGAACCTATTCCCGCCTTTGGCGGGCGCACGGCCGAAAGTATCGTCAAAAGCGGAAAAGCGTCGGCGCTTCGCGACTATCTCGATCATCTGGCGCTCGGCGGGTTTGCTTGAGCTTCCGCTTCACGGTAGTCTGCTACCGTTCGATTGACCCGCGCTGGCACATGCTACCAACCTCCGGCGACGGCGCGGCCGTACGAGGCGCGCGCTTCAACCCCAAAGGCGTCCCCGCCCTCTACCTCTCGACAAGTGCAAATGGAGCGATCGCCGAAGCCACACAGGGCTTCGCCCACAGGTTCCACCCGCTGACCCTGTGCAGCTACAACGTCGACTGCGCCGACATCATCGACCTTTCAACAGAAGCGGCTCGTGCCGAGGCGGGCGTGGCGCTGGACGACATGGCATGCGCCTGGATGGAGGACATTTCCAGCGGCCGCAAACCCGCGTCGTGGGGGGTGCATGCGCGGTGGAGCCGGGAAGCGGCGGGAATTCTTGTGCCCTCGTTTGCAAACAAAGCGGCGGCGGGGACGGCAAATCTGGTGCTTTGGGATTGGGGAGCGGAGTTGCCGCATAGGGTGGCTGTGTTTGATCCGGATGCGCGGCTGGGGCGATAGCCGACTCCGCGAACTTGAAGCAATGTCTCAAGTCCCCCGCACCCAGACCCTCACGTCATGAAACGCCGCCCCGCCGTGCGGAGCCACCGCATCCGCGCCGGTCAGCGTGTTGATCCCCTCGCCGCCCTCAAACGCCGAATTCGGCCAGAGCCCTTCCGAAATCACCACGCCGCGCTGGAGCCCGGCAAAAAACCTTGCGTGCAGAATGACTTCGCCGCGTTCATTGCCAATTTGAATCCGGTCCGAGTCACGAATGCCAAGCGCCGCCGCGTCCTCAGGGTGGATTTTCAGCTCGGGGCGGCCTTCCTTGGCGATGGAGCTGGGGGTTTCCTGGAAAGAGGAATTGAGGAAGCTCCTCGCCGGCGATGTGGCGAGGCGGAACGGGTGGGCCTCGTCGGCGTTTTCGATGGCGTCGAAATGATCGGGGAACTCAGGAAGTCCTTGATACGGGCCTTGCGGACCCATCGAGGCAGGCGGCTTGTTGGGCGACGGGCCACCGGTCCAGTCGGGCTTGAAGCGGAACTTTTTGTCGGGCCAGCCGAAGCCGCTGATATGGTGCGACGTGTCAAAGTCCGGCTGCAGGTCGAGCCATTTCTGGGCCTCCATCTCGTCCCAGCCAGGTTTATGGCTCTTGAGAAGCATGGCGTCGATCAGTTCGCGCTCGGTTTTTCCAAAGCCCGGCTGATCCGCGACGCCGAGGCGCTTGGCCAATTCCTCAATGACATAATGGTTGGGTTTCGGCCCCTCCGGCGGGTCGATGAGTTTTGGGCCGAGAGAAAGGTGCTGGTGACCGCCGCCCTTGTAAATGTCGTCATGCTCGAGGAACATGGTGGCGGGCAGGACCACGTCAGCGAGCTTGGCGGTGTCGGTCATGAACTGCTCGTGCACGGCGGTGAACAGATCCTCCCGCAAGAGCCCGCGCCTCACCAGCCGCTGCTCCGGCGCGACATTGGCGGGGTTGGTGTTCTGAATCAGCATGGCTTTGACGGGCGGTCCGCCGTTCAGCGCCTCTTTGTCGCCTGTGAGGACGCGGCCGATTTTCGACTGGTCGAGATGGCGCACGGAAGGATCGGAAAAGCTCTTGCCTTCCAGTTCCACGCTGTTGAGCTTCAAAATCCCCGAATTGGAGTGAAACGCCCCGCCGCCCTCATATTGCCAATGGCCGCAGACTGCGGGAATGCACAAAGCCGCGTGCATGTTCACCGCGCCGTTGCGCTGGCGGGAGAAGCCGTAGCCGAGGCGGAAGAACGTGCGCTTGGTCTTGCCCACCAGATGCGCGAAGGCGGTGATTTCCTCCACGCCAAGTCCGGTGATGGCGGCCGCCCATTCCGGAGTCTTGCTCTGAAGATGCGCTTCAAGGCCCTTCGGATCGTCGGTGTGTTTCTCCATGTAGGCGCAGTCGGCAAATCCGTCGCGGAACAGAATATGCATGACCGCAGCCGCCAGCGCGCCATCCGTGCCCGGCTTTAGAATGAGCGCCATATCCGCCTGCGCCACCGTGTCATTGCGGTAGATGTCGATAACGACAATCTTCGCGCCGCGCTCCTTGCGCGCCTTGATCGCGTGGGTCATGACATTGATCTGCGTCGCCACGGCGTTTGTGCCCCAGATAACCACGCAGTCGGATTTTCCCATTTCGCGCGGATCAACGCCGGCCAGCTTTCCGGTACCGGCGAACCAGCCGGTCCAGGCCATGTTGGTGCAGATCGAGTCGAACATGTTGGAATAGCGTTTGGCATGCCGCAGCCGGTTGATCCCGTCGCGCTGCACAAGGCCCATCGTGCCCGCATAATAATAGGGCCAGACGCTCTCAGAGCCAAAATCGCGCTCGGCGGCGAAAAATTTCTCCGCGATCAGATCCAGCGCCGCGTCAAACGACGCCTCCTTCCACACCCCTTCCCCCTTGCCGCCCGCGCGGATCAGAGCCTTGAGCAGCCGGTCAGGATGATGGACGCGCTCGGCGTAGCGGGCGACTTTGGCGCAAATGACGCCCGCCGTGTAAGTCTGGTGCTTCGACCCGTGCACCCGGCCGATGGTCTTGGAATCGAGAAGTTCCACATCCAATGCACAGACAGAGGGGCAGTCGTGCGGGCAGGTGGAATGGCCGATTGCGTGTTTGAGTGCTTGATTCATCGCGGCAGCCTATCCCGGCCAAGGGCTCGTGTGTAGGGGCAGTTCATTCACAAGAAATGATGCATCGATCAACCAAGCGCGTGAGCGGACAACATAGTCCCGGCAAAAACGGCGACATCCTGTTTCAGCGCCGCAAGCCGATCCATGCGCCATGTGAGCGCCCATGCCTGCACGGCTTCAAACGTCCCGCCCACGAGAAACGCCAGCTGCGTATCCGTGAGAACAATGCCCTTCGCAGCATTTTCGGCGCGCACTTCATTCTTTATGGCGGCCTTGAAGCGGGACAGAACAGCGGCGCCGGAGGGCGAATTGACGGTGTGGAAAAACAGCCTTTTGTTCTCTGCGATATGGTCAACTAGCCAAGCGAGCACCGACACCGGGCCGCCGCCGATTGCGGCAATGGCCGACGGCATATTTTCGCTGATGACCGCGTCAAGCAGACCGCCCAGGCTGTCAAAATGCGCATAGAAGGACGAGCGCGCCACATCCGCCTCGTCGCACAGCAGCTGGATGGTAATATTTTCCCATTCGCGGGTCTGCATCAAGGCGAACAAGGCCTGTCCAAGCGCGGCGCGGGTCTTTGCAATGCGGCGGTCCTGCAGTTTTCCCGACGTTTTTCCGCGCATTGTCCGAAATCCCCCATTTTCGAAAGGAATGCAGTTCCGAAGATTCATATTTTCCTACACACGTCCATTATCAGACAAATGACCGCAAAGGAAAAGGAAATGGAAGCGACGGCACAAACAGGCGCTGACTGGCATTTGAGGGCGCTGGTCCGCTATGCATTGTATCCGTTCAGCTGGGCGGTGGTTCTTTTTGCCTTCCACGTGATTTGGACATCTGGGATCGAGCCGCGCAGGATTTGGGGCGTCACAGCAGGATTTCTCGCCGCGCTGTATCTGCTCGTCGAATGGCTTGTCCCCTATGAGAAGCGCTGGGCGATGAGCTGGCGGTCCTTTTTGGCCGATTTCCGTTTTGCCCTCATCAACACGCTGTTTGTCGCGGGCTTGTCCGCCGGCCTTGCGCTGCTCACCATCGGCATATCCGGCAATCTCAGCGGGCCTGCGCGGCACTGGCCGCCGTTCGCGCAGCTTGTCAGCTGTCTGCTGATCTTCGAAGCGGTCAACTATACGATTCACCGCGCGATGCATGAAGCGAGCGGCTGGGCCGGGCGGCTCTTGTGGTCAGTGCATGCGGCGCATCATCTGCCGCCCCGGCTCTACCTTGTTATGCACGCGGTTTTTCATCCGCTCAACGGCATCATCATTCAAGGTCTGGCGATCATCCTGCCGATCTGGCTGATGGGCTATGACCAGAAAATCGTCACGATGTTCCTGATCATCAACGGCATGCATGGGCTGATCAGCCATTTTAACGTGGATGTGCGGATGGGATGGCTGAATTATGTGTTCGTCGGTCCGGAGCTGCACCGCTATCACCACAGCGCCCGCGTTGACGAGGCGAAGAATTATGGCGCGACCCTGTCCGTGTTCGACTGGCTGTTCGGCACATTCGTTTATCGGCCCGGAACGCCGCCGGAAGATCTTGGCGTTGATCCTGCAAGCGGCCTGCCGCCGTATGAGCGGACATGGGCGGTGTTGAAACTGCCGTTTTCGAGGGCTTGAGACAGATCATGCGATCCGGATGACGGCGACGCCGCCGCAGATCAGCCCAATGCCCGCCCAGCGCCATTTCCCCAGCCGTTCCTTGAAAAGCAGCACGGAAAGCCCAGCGGCAAAAATGATCGAGGTTTCGCGCAGCGCCGACACCGAGGCGACTGGAACATTAAGGCTCATGGCCCAGAGCGCGGAGCCATAGGAGGCAAGCGTTGCGAACGCTCCGAACAAGGCTGCTCCAAAGCGCCTGCGCAGATGCGCGCCGAACTGCATGGGCTGCGTCGCCAGCGCCCAGATGAGCAGCGGCCCGGCATGGGCGACGAATATCCAGAGTGTGTAGGCGGTGGATGCGCCGGAGAGGCGCACGCCGATGCCGTCGGTGACCGTATAGGCGGCGATGAAGCAGGCGTTGAGCAGCGCTGTCGCCGCTGTCCGCCCCGCCCCCTCGCCGCGCTGACGCGATTCCAGCGCCATGGCCAGCACTCCGGCGCTGACCAGCAGTATCCCGATCCAGCGCAGCGCCGGCAGCGCCTCGCCGATCAGCGGCCCGCTGGCCAGCGCCACCAGCAAAGGCGCGGTTCCGCGCATCAGCGGATAGGCGAGGCTCATGTCGCCATGCCTGTAAGCCTTGGAGACGAGCACGATGTAGATCACCTGCAGAACGGAAGAAATGAGAAGAAACGGCCAACTCGCGGACGAGGGCTGAGGGAAAAACGGCAGGGCCAGCGCCGACGCAAGTCCTGCGACAGCGATCACCATGACGACGTTGAGAAATTTGTCGCCGCTGGACTTGACCACCGCGTTCCACGACGCATGCAGCAGCGCGCCCATAAGCACGATCAGCACAACGTAACCCGGCATGAAATCCCTCCCCGTCCGCGCCATGGCTAGAGTGATTTGACCGCCCGCGCAAACTCCGCTTGCGGGCCGGGGCGCGAAATGGAAAAAGCCGCGCATGAATTACCGCCACTCTTTCCATGCCGGAAACTTCGCCGATGTGATGAAACACATCGTGCTGACGCGGATCATTGAATATTTGAAGCTGAAGGACAAAGCCTTCCGCGTCATCGATACCCATGCGGGCGCCGGCGTCTACGCGCTGACAGAGGGCGAAGCGGCGCGCACTGGCGAATGGCATGGCGGCATTGAGAAGCTGCTGAGCGCCAAGGCGCCGCCGGAGGCCGCCGAGCTTCTTCTTCCATACATTCTTGCGGTTCAGGCGCAGAATGGCTCAGGAGACTTGAAGACCTACCCTGGCTCGCCAAAGATCACCCGCTATCTCCTGCGCAAGCAGGACCGGCTTACCGCGATTGAATTGCACCCAAAGGATGCCAAGCTGCTGGCCAAAGCTTTCGAGGGCGACTTTCAGACCCGCGTCATCGAGCTGGACGGCTGGCTATCGCTCGGCGCGCACCTGCCGCCGAAGGAGAAGCGCGGACTGGTTCTCACCGATCCGCCATTTGAGGAGCCGGGCGAGTTTGAGCGGATGCTGGAAGGTTTGCAAAAGGCGCATGGCCGGTGGCCGGGCGGGATTTATGCGCTATGGTATCCGGTTAAGGACCGGGCGGCGGTGGCGAAGTTCCACAGGGGGCTGACGCAGAGCGGGGTTACAAAGATACTTCGGGCCGAGTTGATGATAAGACGCGGGATAGAGGAGCCCAGACTGGATGGGTGCGGCATGGTCGTAGTGAGCCCGCCGTTTGTGCTGGAGGCGGAGCTGAGGCTCATTCTGCCGGCGCTGGTCAAGTGTCTGGGTGAGGATGCAGGCGCGGGGTTTCGGCTGGACTGGATTGCGGGGGAATGATGGAGGGCGGCATGCAGGAAGATGAGACTGCGAAGATGTCGGAGGCCAACCTTGCCGCATTGCGGGCGGCTCTCATCATGGGCGAAAACAGCGGACCATCCGCGCCATTTGATTTTGACGCATTCGTTGAAATGAAACGTGCGGCGGCTTTTCCTTCGAAGTCAGGATCACTCTAGCTCGACGCGCAGCTTCCGCCCGACCCCCCCTGCCGCACGGCGCGGGGGCGCCAGCGTGACAGACTCGTTATTCGGATCAAGCAGGCGGTCAAGTTGCCGCCGGTCGGTGACCATCCGCTTTGCAGTCGCGGTTTTTGTGATCGACTGCTCTTTCACCGCGGCTTTGATCTGGTCCGCAATAACTTCCTTCAGTGCCAGCTCCCCACAATCGGCAAGCAGGTTTGGCTGTTCAGAAAGTCGTCGTATCCCTGATCGCTTACTGAGGCGCGGAATAGTTCGTTCATTGGGAAAGCTCCTTTTATCCAAGCCTTCGCCAAAGCAAGATTGACGACCGCCCCTTTTTGAACGCTATCACCAAAATTGATGATTTCTGACGACCCGCTGCACTCTATGATCTAGGCGGTCTCAAATCTGAAGTGCAGCACCCGTTGGGATAACTGGTGATTTATGGGTCAGCATCATCATCTGAGCGCCATTGAGCAACAATTTTTAGGAGAAGATCAATGCAAGTCCTTGTGCGCAATGCTGTCGCCTTGACGGCTCTCCCTGTTGTGCTTTTTTTTAGTCTATCAAACGAAGCACGTGCCGGGTCTTGGAGTGTTTGTAACAAGACACCTGACAAGGTAACGGTGGCAGTCGGCTACTCCAACTCATTCGGTCAAATTCTTACCAACGGTTGGTGGACCGTCCAAGCGTGCGGCGGCTGCGCAACGGTGGTCGGCAGCGATTTGGCAAATCAGCTACCGGATAAAAGAAATGCGTATCTCCACGCTCACGCGGGCGGTGCTGATGTCATCGAAGGTGACGAAAACTTTTGTGTCTCAGGAAACGAATTCTCGTTGAACAGCAGCGCGAGCCCGCATTGCGGGAGCAGAAGGTCCTTTCGACAGGTTCCTATCGATTTGAACAAGGCTTGGACCACCAATATCACGGGAAGAAGCGTGTCCGGCAGAGTGTGCTTCTGACCGCCGAACGTTGTAGCGCGGCGAACTGGCGACCAAGCAAGCGGTCACCGCCGCCGCGCGGTGTGGCGTTTGCAAGTTCGTTCCCGAAAGATTGGGAAAGGCTTTCGTGCGCTGGATGCCGATGGCTTAAACATGCTTTTGGCGGCGACTGACGCGACCAACGGGAGTGCCATGCTGGCGGCGATTTTCTGTTGTTTTGCCGGATGGAGGCTGGTGAAGGCTGCGAACAGATTCTATTCGTCCGCGCGGGGCTCACGTAGATATGTTTGGGTGAATGGCGGGGTCCACACGCCTTTTTCTCAGCTTGACGGCGGGGCCGCCTACGGCAAAGATGTCATCCGACTTCCCGCTTCCGGAGCCTGTCCATGTCCCGCCCTCTTTTCGCCTGCCTCCTCTCCGCCGCCCTCGCCCTGCCGCTTCTCTCCGCGCCGGCGCAGGCTGGATGGCTCCATTCAGAACGCGAGGCGCTGGAATGCTCTGATCCGCATGTGCTCAAGCGCATTTCCTCCAAGTTCCGTCATCAGGCGCGCGAAGTGCATCATGACAAGAGCCTGGCGATCAAGGCCTATGACAATATCCATCAGCACCGCTATCTCGACAAACGCGAGGACCGGCTGATCGCGCGGCGCTATTGCGGGGCGGAAGTGACCCTGTCAGACGGCCGAGACCGGACGATCTGGTATATGGTCGAGCACGGCGTCGGCTTTGCCTCGGTCGGCGACAATGTGGAATTCTGCGTGTCGGGCTTTGACCGCTGGAATGTTTACAATAATGGCTGCCGCATTCTGCGCTGAACTGTCTTGAACCCCAGACGCGCAGGGCTGATTGCCGCCGTCTGCTTGGCAGCGGCCGGCGCGGCGGCTTATCGCTTTGCCACGTTCCCAATGGCTTCCGAAAAGGCGGCTTCGGATGATGTTGCGGCCCCTGCGGTTTCAGCCGATGCTTCTGCTCCCGAAGGCGAATTTGACTTTTACGTCCTCGCCCTCTCGTGGTCGCCAAGCTACTGCGCCTCCAAGGGCAATGACGCGGACCCGCTTCAGTGCGGGCTGGCAAAGAAGCGAGGGTTCACCGTGCATGGGCTTTGGCCGCAGTACGAGCGCGGTTCGCCGCAGGACTGTAAAGTTGGCAACAGAGATGTCGACAGGCAAACGCTGCGCCGCATCGAACCGGGGATGCCGTCCGAAGGGCTGGCGCGGCATGAATGGCGCAAGCACGGAACCTGCTCGGGCCTCAGCCAGGCGGACTATTTTGACACAATGATGCGCGCGTTCGGGAAAGTGCGCATTCCGGGCCTGTTCAGCCAGACCCAGGCCGCGCGGCAGGTTGCGCCTGCAATGGTCGAGACAGCGTTTCTTCAGGCCAATCCGGGCATGCCGGCGAAAGGCTTTGCCACAATCTGCGGCGGCGGTTATCTTTCTGAAGTGCGAATCTGCATGACCAAAGACCTGAATTTCCGCAGCTGCGCCGAAGTGGACCGCAGGGCCTGCCGCGCCAGCAGCGTCAAAATGCCCCCCGCCCGCTAGGAGCGACCATGCCCAGAATCCTTTATTCCCCCGCCTCCCCCTATGCGTCGAAAGCAAGGATGGCCGCCACCTTTTCCGGCTATGCGTTCGAGCCCGTGCTGACCAAGACCGATGAAGTTCCCGCAGACCTGATCGCCGCCAATCCGCTTGGAAAGATTCCGGCTTTGGTAACAGATGAAGGCAAGGGCGTGTTCGATTCCAAGGTCATCACCCAGTATCTCAACCGCGTCACCGGCGGAAAGCTCTTGCCGAAAAGCGCCGATAAGCGGCTGGAAGCGGAAATGTTGGAATCGCTCGCCGACGGAATAGGCGACTGCGCCATCGCCATCATGTACGAGCGCCGCCAGCGGCCGGTGGACAAGCAATATCAGCCATGGATCGACAAACAGTGGGCAAAGGTGACGCGCGGGCTGGACCATCTGGAGATGTCCGCGCCCAAACTGCCCGCCAAAATCCATGCCGGGCACATCGCGCTTGCGGCGTGCCTCGCTTATCTCACCCTGAGATTTCCTGAATGGAGAAAAGGGCGGCCCAAGCTGAAGCGCTGGCTGAAGAAATATACAGACAAGCATCCGGATCTCGCCGAGATGCTGCCTAAATAAGAACGCCAGCCGGGAATGTTCCCGGCTGGCGGTTTTGGTTTAGAACTTCAAGCCGACGCCAAGCCGCACATCGTGCTGCTTCAAGTCGACGGCTGTCGGCGCGGTCAGCGCATAGCTCTTGTCGTTATAGACATTGTAGCGGTATTCGCCGCGGGCGAAGACTTTGTCAGTGAGCCTTGCGTCAATGCCCGCGCCGGCCGTGTAACCAAGATGCAGGTTGGTGTCCTCCACCGCCCCGTCACTTGCAGTCGCCCGCGTCGCCGCCCCGCCGACCGCGCCATAGATCAGCGCCGGACCCACATCGACGCCAAGACGGGCGCGCAGCGCGCCGTTTAAGCCCTTCTTGGCCGTCACCGCGCCGACAACGCCTTTGGCGCCGCCATAACCGAGATCGGAGTCAAGACCGTAGACAAGGCTGCCGTTCTGCAGATTGTAGCCGGCGAAGGCTCCGCCCTGAAAACCCTTGGCGGAAATGTCCACGTCCTTGCCAAACGTGCCTTTGCCATAGCCGCCATAGGCGCCAAGATAACCGCCAGCCCAGCCGCCTGCGGCAGGCTCTTCGATGACCGCCTCCGGCGCCTGCGGCACTTCATCAATCATGTCCGCCGCATTGGCAAAGCTGATTGCGGCCAAAGAGCCGATTATTGCTGTTCCAAGGAATTTGATCATCCTCATCACATTACTCCTGTTCATTTGGAACCGCGCAAAACGCGCGGCCCCAGTGTCGTCCCCGCGCCTCCTTGCCATCGCATCTGGGCGCGGGCGTGCCCGAAATAGGGAGACATTGCGGCCAAGGCCTCACAATTTGTTTCTGGTTATCAAAAGGTTAATGACACAAGCCTGTCAGCAGCGCGGAAATTGCCGCCCCGGATTTGTTTCTTTGGTTGAAAACAGCGCTATATGATGCGCACGGATTCCAGTGCGGCAAGGATTCAACGGGCTTATGAAAACAAAACCGGCGGCAGTCGTCACGGGCGGGTCAAAGCGGATCGGCGCCGCCATCTGCGTGGATCTGGCCGCGAATGGCTTTGCCGTCGCGATCCATTGCAACTGCTCAAGAGAAGATGCGGACACTCTGGCGCTACAGATCGAAAGCGCGGGCGGCGAGGCCGCTGTTTTCGAGGCCGATCTGACTGAGATGAATGATGTGCGGCAACTCATTCCAGC
>JANMMM010000183.1:0-11823 GCA_031373225.1 Phyllobacteriaceae bacterium
TTTGACGGCGGCGCTGGCGGATTTTACTTCACTCTTGGTCATGGCGGCGTTCCTTTCGGGGAATCAGTGACGTTGAACATCACCAGCCTGCCATGGCCGCCGCCCTCCCGGCGAATTTGCAGAACTTAACGCACACTACCATTCCGGGTTCCGCTCCGCGGCCCCGGAAAGACGGGGTAAAGTGCGGCCGTGCCTGAAATTCCACGGACTCTTAAATCCACCTTCTCACCTTCTTCGCATATTCCCGGAACGCCTTGCCGAACCGCGCCTCCAGATGCGCCTCCTCGCGTTTGACCGCCAGATGCTGCGTCAGCATCGCGGCGATGAGGGCGAGCGGAAGAAACCAGATGATGCCTGACATGAAGCCGAGGCCGGAGGTGATCATCGTGTTGGCGAGGTAGATTGGGTTGCGCGTGAATGAGAACGGGCCGCTGGCGACAAGGTGGTCGGAACCCTTGTTCGGCATGATCGTGGTTTTAGCTTTTGACAGGGTTTTCATGGCGGAATAGTCGATGAAAAGCGCGCCCGCGATCATCAGGCCGCCAATGGCGAGCAGGAAATCTGAGGCCGGGGAGCCGGGCCATGGCGTTGGCAGCACGTAGCCTGAGAGCGCGCCGACGAGGATTGCGCCGCCATAAATCAGTGGCGGCCAGGGCAGCTTGTTCGGCCGTTCCTTGATGTCAATCGCCAATACCTTGAGCCTCCGCCGAACAGATTTGCGCCGAGTTCAGCACATTTGGATCACTTTTTGGATCAAGCGCGCCGGACAGGAGTTTGTCAAATTCGCCCAGCGCCTGCATATTTGTTTTCACACAGGGGCAAAAAGCCTCGCAGAACCCAACGGACTGGGTGAGGGCGCAGTTTTCCATGCAGGCGCGCTGATATCCTGCTGCTGGATCAGCGGGCGGCGGCGGGCTGAGAAGCGAGAACAGATAGATTGAGGCGATTAGCAGCGGCTGGTGGATGAGATAGACTGGGAGGCTGTGCTGTCCGAGAAATGACAGCGCCTTTGCGGGGCGGGTTTTCGTGGCCTGAATCTGCTGTAAGGCTTTGAAAAGCCCTGAATCAGCCGCCAGTCTTGCCACGGCAACGCCAACCAGCACCATGCCGGTCCAAGGCAGAACAGGCACGTAATCATTGCTCGGCGGATCGACGCCCGACAGGCCGACCCACCACAGCGCAGGCGCGTCGAAAATTGAGCTGCGCAGGAAATGCGGCGCGGCGATCATCACCGCAGCGGCGGCGAGCGTCAGCAGCGGCGGCAGGCGCAGGAAGGCAAGGCCGATCAGTGAGCCGAGGGCGATCTGGTGCAGGATGCCAAAGAAGATGAAGCCGCGCGGCATGGCGAAGTAGGTGCCGAACGTGATCAGCAGCGCCGCCCCGGCGACCATGGCGAAGCGCCTGCGGAAGGATGGCCAGTTAATCCCGGATTGATGCGCCAGAACCAGGCTGAATCCGGCCAGCGTCAGAAAGGTCGAGGCGATGCCGCGCGCATACCATTTCATTGGCACTGTCTGGGCCGTGCCGGTCTCCAGATAGCCGAAAAAATCGAGATCCCAGGTGAAGTGATAAGTCGCCATTGCGACAAGCGCGAGGCCGCGCAGCGCGTCAATGGCAAAGTAGCGCGGCGTCCGGCCGGGAAGGGCAGTTTCCGCGCCGTTCAAATCGCGACATCCTTATTTTGGCGTCTGTGCGTCAAATGTCTCATCTTATCCGTCGCTTTAAGCATGGCGGCTCCGCGCGCCCGCATGGATGATGCTCCTGAGAGGATCGAATCGCATTGTCGCATAAACAGGCCAGTGAAACAGCGCCCCATAACCGTGGCGGGGGAAGGGTGTTCGCGCTTCTGTATTCGCTGGAATCCTTCTCGCGCGGGCTTATGTCATCGGTCATCCCTATCACCGCCTACGAATTGTTGAAGGATGAGCAGAGCGTCAGCGTGCTCTACACCTGCGTCGCGCTGGCGGGGCTCAGTGCCTCGCTGATGATCCCGGCGCTGATTGCGAACCTGTCGCGACGCTGGGTGTACACGATTGGGGCGGTGAGCCTGTCGCTCGCGGCGGGCGCGCTTGCCACCTTCACGCTGACCGGACAGGTCGCGGCGATGTTCTTCCGGGTGTTCGGCAGTTCCTGTCTCTCGATTGTCCTGAGCCTCTACATCATGGACAATGTCGCCAAGAGTAAACTGGTGCGCACGGAATCGATGCGCATGGCCTCCTCATCACTGGCCTGGTCAATCGGCCCGTTCCTCGGCGTCTGGCTCTACCAGACCTACGGCCTCTGGTCCGCCGGTGCGGCGTCGTCGGCGTTCGCGGCGCTGCTGGCCGCGCTGTTCTGGTATTTCCGCCTCACCGAAGGCACGCCGATCCGCGCCGCCAAGGCGGCCCCTGCCAATCCAATCGCCAATTTCCGGCGGTTTTTCGGGCAGCCAAGACTGCGGCTGGCTTGGTTCATCGCTTTTGCGCGTTCGGCCTATTGGTCGACTTTCTTTGTCTACGGGCCGATCCTGATGGTGGCGACGGGGCAGGGCAAGCTGGCGGGCGGGCTGTTTTCCTCGCTGGGCAATGTGATGTTGATCACTGGCCTGTTATGGGCGCGGGCGGCTTACAGGTTTTCGCTGCGGCGCTCGATTTTCGCCTGTTTCCTCAGCTGCGGGCTGCTGTTGATGGCGGCTGGCGCGTCCGGCGCGGACTTTCCCCTGGTGACGGCGGCGCTGCTGCTGGCGGGAACCGCCGGGGCGGCGGGGCTTGACGCGATCGGCTCGACGCCGTTCCTGCGCGCCGTCAAGCCGCGCGAGCGGCCCGCCATGACCTCCGTTTACCGGACCTATATCGATTTTGCCGAACTTGCCCCGTCCTTTGTCTATTCCATCGCACTGGGCTTTTTCGGGCTGGGCAGCGTGTTCGCCTGCCTTTCCGCGCTGATGTTCGTCAGCGCGGCGCTGGTCTGGCGTAATCTTCCAAAAGCGATGTGACTTTCAGGCGCTGTCGCCGGGCTCCAACAGCGCGGCGCGTGATTTTGAGAAGAACTGACGGCGCGCCAGGACGGTTAGAATGAAAAAAGTCGAACCAAAGAACACATAGGGCCCGGCGAACCATCCCATGAAGCCGATGGAAAAGAACACGGAGCGGAGCCCGGCGTTGAAATGTCGGCCGGCCAGCTGATTGAAGGTCAGCGCCTTCTTCGCCGCTTTTCTCACCTCATCCGAAACCGCCTCGCCGTTCATGACCAGCGGCACGGCCCCCACCAGAATGGAGCAGTAGTTCTGCAGCCGGTAGGACCAGCCAAATTTGAAGAAGGCGTAGGAATAAATCATCAGCAGCCCTGCGGCCTTCAACTCAAACATGGAGCGCGAGGAGGGAAGCGAGACCGGAAGGCTGCGGAACACGCTGATGACCTGATCGGAGGCGTTCATCAGCGCGAAACAACCACCGATGGCAAACACCGTTGTTGACGCGAAGAAGGCCGTGCCCTGTTGCAGACCGTCCAACACCGAGGTGTCGATGACGCGCAGCTCGCGCGTCATCATCGTGTCCATCCAGCGGGCGCGCTCGCGGTTCATCAGCCAGTTGAGCGAGACCCGGGAGAGCCTGCGCCCGTGCGAGACAAATGAAAATCCAATCCACACCGTCAGAAAAAACAGACAGGCGAACAGGTCAACCCGGCTGAACGCCATTGCCGAATCCATGTGTTTGCACCCCGCTTTGACTGACCGGCGCAGCTAAACCGATTCAGTGCGCTTGTCGAAGCGCAAATCACTTCCGCTTTGTCGCGGCAATGGCATTGACAGTCGCGTGCGGTGGCGGCTTTGCTTGGACCGCCCGCCACAATACGGCGTTCTGGGGATGTTGCGCATGTTTCTGTCCGTGTTTGACCTGTTCAAAATCGGCATCGGCCCGTCCAGCTCCCACACGATGGGGCCAATGACGGCGGCGAACCGGTTTCTTGACGAAATTTTGAACGGCGACTGGCCGCGTCCGTATGGCGCGAAGGCAGCACGCATCAAGGCGAGCCTGCATGGCTCGCTGGCCTACACTGGCATCGGCCATGGTTCAGACCGGGCGGTCATTCTCGGCCTGATGGGGCATTCTCCGCAGGATATTGATCCGGATGATGTGGACGCCATTCTTGAAACGGTGAAGCGGACGAAGCGGGTGACGCCGGAAGGGCATCCTTCCTATGACTTCGATCCGGTTGTTGATTTGGTTCTCGACAAAAAGACGCCGCTGCCGGGACATGCCAACGGCATGTCATTCTCAGCGTTTGACCGCGACGAACGAATGCTCTTGAAAGTCAGCTATTTTTCAGTCGGTGGCGGATTTGTGCTGACGGCGGATGAGCTTGCTGTATCCAAGTCCAGCGCGGCCAAGGCGGCGCGGGAAGAAGTGCCATATCCATTCAAAAGCGCAGCGGAAATGCTGGCCATGGCCAAGAGATCCGGGCTTTCCATCGCCGACATGAAACGGGCGAATGAAGAAAAGTTCACGGACCGCGCATCGCTGGATGCCGGCATTGACGGCATCTGGCGGGCGATGGACAGCTGCATCGAACGCGGACTTCAAGGCTCCGGCATCATGCCGGGTGGCCTTAAAGTGCGCCGCCGCGCGCAACACCTGCATGAGCGGATGCAGGAGGACTGGCAGACCAACCGGCCCAATCCGCTCGCCGCCAATGACTGGCTGTCGGTCTATGCCATGGCGGTGAACGAGGAGAACGCGGTCGGCGGACGCATTGTCACGGCACCCACGAACGGGGCGGCGGGCGTCATTCCGGCGGTGCTGAAATATTATCTGCGCTTCCACGATGCGGACGATGTGGCGGGCATCCGCAATTTCCTCCTGACGGCGGCGGCGGTCGGCGGCATCATCAAGAGCAACGCCTCAATCTCAGGTGCCGAGGTCGGCTGCCAGGGCGAAGTGGGATCGGCATCCGCCATGGCGGCCGCGGGGCTGGCGGCGGCGATGGGCGGCACGCCGGAGCAGATTGAAAACGCCGCCGAAATCGCGCTGGAGCATCATCTGGGCATGACCTGCGACCCGGTCGGCGGGCTGGTGCAGGTGCCCTGCATCGAGCGCAATGCGCTCGGCGCGGTCAAAGCCGTGACCGCCGCGTCGCTGGCGCTGAAGGGCGACGGCTCACATTTCGTGCCGCTGGACGCCGCGATTGAGACGATGCGCCAGACCGGACGCGACATGGATGAGCGGTATAAGGAGACCAGCCAGGGCGGGCTGGCGGTGAATGTGGTGGAGTGCTGACAGGCCATCACCATTGATTTGCGGGCTCCAGCCTTCTTACTTGCGGAGAGGAGACCGAAGGATGCGGAGCGGCTGGATGGGGTGGCGCGGTCTTGCTTCGCTCTTCGAGCTTCGCAGGATTGGGTGCTTTATTTGGCGAGGACAGTCAAACGATTCTGAAATACAAATTGACGGTGCAAAATGTGGCTCCCCATCCTGCGTAGCTCGAAGAGAGAAGCAGGACCAAGCCGCCCCGCGCAGACTCTCTGTTTCTTTCAATCTTTTCTCCGCACGGGAAAGGCCAGTGTCCCGCTTGCCAATGCGCCTTGAGACGCTACAACAATCTCATGCCCCTTCATCTAATCAAACTCTGCGTCGGCTGCGATTCCATTCAGGACCTTCTCGACTGGATAGCGCGAGAAGCGGGCGGCAGGGCAGGCGCTGGAGCATTATCACGTCACGCGCATGATGCCGCAGCGCTCAGAATCGCTGCTGGACGGCGGGTCGCTGTACTGGATCATCAAGGGCAATGTGCAATGCCGGCAATCAATCAAAGAACTCGCTCAGGTGACGGGTCAGGACGGCATTGCGCGCTGTAAAATCATCATGGGCGATGAACTTGTCCCCACCCAATGGCAGCCCCGCCGGCCGTTCCAAGGCTGGCGTTATCTCAAACCGGAGGATGCGCCGCGCGATTTGGGCATGGGAGCGGATGCCTACAACGACATGCCGGATGTGATGCGGAAGGAATTGCTGGAGCTTGGGCTGCTGTGATGCGCCCGCTCTGCCCTAATCGTCCACAACACACCAGCAATTAGGAATGCGGTGACCGTCAGCAGCCGGAAATGCGGCTCCACAAAATTGTCTCATCGCCTCGATCAATGCGATGACGCGTGGACGGCTTTCGCCTGAATGGTCAATGTTGCTGCCGCCGCTGGGAAGCGGGCCGCTCGGGTGCATGCAGCCTTCGGAAGACAAAAAATTCTGCGCGGGGTGAATAAGTATTTCAGTTCGGGTGCCGGTTTGCTTCAGTTCAATGCCGGGGCGCGGTTTCTTCGCGAAATTGGCAGCGGCCGCCGAAGTCTTGAGATAACCGATTGTCTTGTACTTTGTTCCGTCCTGGGTGAAGAGCGGGAAGCGGCCGGGCGCAATCCGCCGGTCAAATGTGTTGCCTGAAGCGCTGCTGTCGCTGGGACCCTTCTGCTCGGCCATGACGCCGGACAGCCCGGGCAGCTGAACTCCGTCGGCAAAGACGCGATAGGCGCCGACCGTGCGCCTGCGAACCACGGACCCCGCCGCGCGCGTCTGTTCCGCGCCTCTGACAATGTGAATTTCAAAACCGGAACCTTGGATCGGCATTAAAACCTCCCAAAATTAAGTCTCGAAGAACTATAAACCTATTGTGGTAAATAGTAAATAGAAGCACAAAACACTTTTTGAGTATTTTATTCTTCAGCGTGGCGAAACAAGGGCGTAGCATGAATCACTCTGACTGTAGTTCAGTCCTTTATCCGGGAATTTGATGACGACCGCCCAGCTGCCGTAAAGATGCTCAGGCATAAGCCTCAAGTCTTTACCATGAAGTGAATTCGAGTGATAATTCCTTTTGGCGCCTACGACAATTTGCTAAGCTTGCGCTCAAAGGGAGCGCATATGCCAGTGAAGGCTGCGATCGGCAATGAGCGGACGGGCGCGCGCGCCAATGCGCATGTCGTTGTCTGCGGCAATGAAAAGGGCGGTTCCGGCAAATCGACGCTCTCCATGCATGTCATTGTCGCGCTGCTGCGCTCAGGTTTCAAAGTGGCGTCGATGGACCTCGACAGCCGCCAGAAAACCCTGACCCGCTACATCGAGAACCGTGTGCGCTGGACGCGGGAAACCGGACACAGTCTCGGTCTGCCGCAGCACTTTGCCGTCGATAAGGCGCAAGGAGAGCGGGTTTCGGAGATTGAGGGCCACGAATATCAGCGTTTTGCCGACAATCTGACCGAGGTTGAAAACACGCATGATTTCATCGTGATCGATACGCCGGGCGCCGACACATTTCTGCAGCGGCTGGCCCATCTGATGGCCGACACGCTGATCACGCCGATCAACGATTCATTTGTGGATTTTGACGTTTTGGCGCGGGTGGACCCGGTCAGCTACGAAATTTCCGAAATTTCGCAATATGCCAGCGCTGTGCGCGATGCGCGGCGCGAGCGGCGGCTGGTGGACAACAAGATATTGGACTGGGTGGTGGTGCGCAACCGCCTGTCCAGCATCGCCTCGCGCAATGAGGCCAAGGTCGAAACCTGCCTGCGCAGCCTCGCCATGCGGCTCGGTTTCCGCACGGCGGACGGCATTTCCGAACGCGTCGTATTCCGCGAGTTTTTCCCCATAGGGCTTACGGCGCTGGATGATTTTGACGCGCATGTGCTGGGCGCCAGGCCGACCCTGTCGCACCTCGCCGCCCGCCAGGAAATCCGCCAGCTCATCACCACGCTGCGCCTGCCCGTCGACGAACTCGGCCGCAGACGCGCGGATATGCGGCGCAATTGGCTGGAGGCGTCGAACAAGCCGCTGCAGATGCCGGATATTTTCGCGCACTAAACGATTTTGCCTAACGGCAGCCTTTTTCCAAACGCACTTGAATGTTCTGTCTAGGTGGAGCATTTCCTAGAGAGACAGGCAAATCAACGGGTCTGACCAATGCCCTACTTCCTCGCAATGCTCCTCGCGCTTGGCGCGCTCTACCTCGTCCTCGCCGCCTTCGCGCGTGCGGACGCGCGCGACTTGAGCCGGGCGCTGAAAACGCTGCTGACCGGTCTGCTCAGCGCTGCAGCGATCGTGTCGGCGGCGCTTGAACGTCCCGGGTTCGGCCTGATTTTCGCGGCGCTGGCCGGCATGCTGATCTGGCGGCAGCGGAGCGGGCGGCGGGCGGCGCTTCAGGGCAAGGCGCCGGCGATGCGCAGCCCATGGCTTGAACTGCGCCTCGGAAAAAACGCCGCGAACACAGATGGAACCATTTTGGCGGGAGAGTTTGAGGGGCGCGTGCTATCGTCACTAGGCGAGGAGCAGCTTCAGGCGATCCACGCGCGGCTCGGCGAAGACACCGAGAGCCGGGCGCTACTGGAAACGTATCTTGACGGCCGCGCGCCCGGCTGGCGTCAAAACGCGGACGCGCACATTGACGACGGGGAGCGAGGCGCGCCAGGCGCGGGCGCCATGGCTGACGAGGAGGCCTATCAGATCCTTGGTCTTGAGCCGGGAGCCGGAGCGGCGGACATCCGCAAGGCGCATCGCCGCCTGTCTCAGCGGGTGAGCGGAGAGGGTGCGGCCGCCCTTGTCCGCGACCGGATCGATGAGGCTTGTCGTGTCCTGCTGGCCCGCCATCACTGAAGTCTCCATTTGGCGCACTAATTTCCGGTTCAGTTGTTCAGCGCAAAGCAGCTGATCTTCTGCTTTTTGAGGGCGGCGCAGGCGTTCCAAGCCGCAGTTTTTGTTTCGAAGCCCGAGAACCGCGCGCGGTAGAGTTTGACTGCGCCCTTTTCCACTTCCTGCGTGAAGGGCTCAGCGGAGGAGAGCGCCTTGCCCGCCTTGAACTTGGCGTCGGAAAGCAGCTTGTGCGCGCCGGACTTGCTGTCTGCCGCAGCGATCTGAATCACCCAGCCTTTGGGATCGTTCGACGCGGTCGTGATCGGATCAACGGGCGCAGCGGCTTCCTGCTCAACCGCGACGAGGGCCTTCGGGCGCTTGACGGGGGCGGGCGCGGTGGAGGCGAGAACCTGTGGCTCCACTGGAGCTGCCTTGCGATCTGCGGGAATTGCCACGATTTCAGCGGCGGCAAATTCCTCCACCTGCGCGTCGTCAGCTGATTCCCGCGCAGCGGAATCTTCCATGGCCACTTCCTGCTCGATGACAGGCGATTTCACAGGAAGAGGCACGGGCTTCTGCTTGCCGATGAGTTTGGCGAAGAACGTCTCGGAACGGCGGGTGTTGGAGGCCTTTGGCGCATATTTCTTGACGAGCACCGCCATATGCTGGTCGCGGGCGCGGCCCGTCTTGCCGCCCATCACGACAGCGACGACGAGCCGGTTTCCCTGTTTGACGGAGGTGACGAGATTGAAACCGGAGGCGCGGGTGTAGCCAGTCTTGATACCGTCCACACCGGCGACGCGGCCGAGCAATTTATTGTGATTGCCCATGCGGCTGCGGCCATAGGTGAAGGAGCGCGTGGAGAAATAAGCGTAATATTGCGGGAAGTTCTGGCGCAGCGCGATGCCCAGCATCGCCATGTCGCGGGCGGTTGTCAGCTGCGACGGATTTGGCAGGCCGGAGGCGTTGCGGAACGTCGTGCGCGACATGCCGAGATTGCGCGCCTTTGCGGTCATGATCTGCGCAAAGCGCGCCTCTGATCCACCCATGAATTCGCCCGATGCGGCAGCGGCGTCGTTGGCCGACTTGGTCACCAGCGCATAGATGGCGGTCTCGACCGTGATACTCTGGCCGGCTTTGACGCCGAGCTTTGACGGCGCCTGGCTCGCAGCGTGGCGCGAGATCGGAATGCGGCTGCTTTTGGTGAATTTGCCGCTCTTCAGGCCGTCAAACAGCATGTAAAGCGTCATCATTTTGGTGAGAGACGCCGGATAGCGCGGCGCGTCGGCGCTGGCGGAGAACATGGTTTTCCCCGAATTCACGTCAACAACGATGGCGGCATATTTGGCTGTGGCGGCCTCGGCCGCATTGGCCTTGACCAGTGTCGCCGCGACAAACAGCGATATGGCGGTGCGGGCAAAAAAACGCGACGCGGCGGCAAAGCCGCTCATTGAATTACGCACTGGCTACACTCTACTCGTTACAGAACAAATCAGACTTCGGCCATGACGCGGCCACTTGATTAAAACCTTAGGCAAACGTCGTTACCAAACCGTTAGCCCAGACAAGAATTCAGGGCGGGGACAAGAAAAATCCGTCCCGGGCAACAGCTGGGCGAATTGCGCACTTGTTTCCGCTGCCGGAGAGCTTAAAATTGCAGGATGAGTCACTATATCCCGGAAAGCCCGAAGGCGCGCCTGCGGGCGGCGAGGGAACTGAGATTGAACAACATGAATGCGGCTCGGATGCAGGGTGATGAAAACAATGTCCGCGGCCCCGGCCGTGGCACTGCCGTTTTGACGCGCACCAAGCCGAAAACGCTGAAACCGAGCCTTTACCGCGTGCTTCTTCTAAATGACGATTACACGCCGATGGAATTCGTCATTCATGTTCTGGAGCGCTTCTTCCAGAAAAACCGCGAAGCGGCGACCGTGATCATGCTGCACGTGCATAATCACGGCGTCGGCGAATGCGGCGTCTACACATACGAAGTTGCCGAGACGAAAATTACGCAAGTCATGGACTTTGCCCGGGAGAACCAACACCCGCTGCAATGCGTCATGGAAAAGAAATGAGGACCTGATGCCCGCTTTTTCCCAAGGCCTGGAACACGCCCTTCACCAGGCGCTATCGTTCGCCAACGAGCGGCATCATGAATATGCGACGCTCGAGCATCTCTTGCTGGCGCTGCTGGATGACAGCGACACTGCAGCCGTCATGCGGGCCTGTAATGTCAATATTGACGAGCTGCGCAAGTCGCTGACCACATACATCGACGAGGAGCTGGAAAACCTTGTGACCGGCTATGACGAGGATTCCAAACCCACGTCCGGCTTCCAGCGCGTTATCCAGCGGGCGGTTATCCATGTCCAATCGTCGGGCCGCGAGGACGTGACGGGGGCGAATGTGCTGATTGCGATATTTGCCGAGCGTGAGAGCCACGCGGCGTATTTCCTGCAGGAACAGCAGATGACGCGCTATGACGCGGTTAACTTTATTTCCCACGGCATCGCCAAGCGTCCCGGCTCGTCGGAATCGCGCACGCCGCGCGGCGCAAATGAGGAAGAAGCTGCTGACAAGGGGCCAAGCGTGGAGAACGGCGACAATGGTTCGAAGAAAGAGCAGTCGGCGCTGTCGGCCTATTGCGCAAATTTGAACGACAAGGCGAAAGCCGGAAAGATTGACCCGCTGATCGGGCGGGACTCGGAAATAAACCGGACCATTCAGGTTCTGTGCCGCCGCTCCAAGAACAACCCGCTCTATGTCGGCGACCCTGGCGTCGGCAAGACGGCGATCGCTGAAGGGCTCGCCAAGCGCATTGTTGAAGGCTCTGTGCCGGAAGTCTTGCTGAATGCAACGATTTTCGCGCTCGACATGGGCATGCTGCTGGCCGGCACGCGCTACCGCGGCGACTTTGAGGAGCGGCTGAAGCAGGTGGTGAAGGAGCTGGAGGATTATCCCGGCTCTGTGCTTTTTATTGATGAAATCCACACCGTCATCGGCGCGGGCGCGACATCCGGCGGATCGATGGACGCGTCAAATCTTCTAAAGCCCGCTTTATCGTCCGGCGCGATAAAATGCATCGGATCAACCACTTACAAGGAGTTCCGTCAGTTTTTTGAAAAAGACCGGGCTCTGGTGCGGCGCTTCCAGAAGATCGATGTCGCCGAGCCGTCCATTCCGGACGCCATCGAGATCATGAAGGGGCTGAAGCCCTATTTCGAGGAATTCC
>JANMMM010000187.1:0-13126 GCA_031373225.1 Phyllobacteriaceae bacterium
GGTGCGCAGCGCCATGGTGAACTGGTCGCTCGCCGCCACGCGGTTGCCGCCGAGCGCTTTAGTCATCGCGAGCGTCGGCGCCTTCGGCGAGTTGGTCAGCGTGCAGGAGATCGCAGCGCCCACCACCGGCGTGATCGCGAGACCCGACGCAACAGTGTAGGCCGCGCCGGTCGGCAGGCCTGTCTGCAAGCCCGCGCTGTCGGTGCAGGTGATGGCGCTGTCATACTGGCTGAAATTGGTCGTGCCGGACGCGGCTTCCGTCAGCGTGTAGGCCGTGCCAGCGGTGGCGGTGAACGTGCCGGTCGTGCCGGTTCCCACCGTCACCACATTTGTCGCGCCGGTCGTCGTCGAATTGGTTGTCGAGTTCACCACCGTGCCCGCCACGCCGCCGGTGCGCAGCGCTACGACAAACTGGTCCGTCGCAGCAGCGCGGTTTCCGCCAAGCGCCTTGACCAGAGTGATACTGGGTTTGCGCGTATTGGTGAGCGTGCAAGTGATAGTCTGCGCCCGTCCGTTGGCGGAGGCGCCTGTGACGGATTGCGGTATCGTAATGCTCGGGGCCAGCGCGCTGCCGCCCACCGTGACCGCCGTGCCGGCTGCGTTCGTGCACGCTGATGTGGTCACATAGTCCGTGAGAACCGTGGCTCCCGCGCCGGTTTCGGTCAGCACGACGCCGGTGACGACCGCAGTTGAGACATTGCCCGCGACTGTCACATCGGGTGTGTCGGTGTGGTAGACGGTTTTGAAATTTGTCGTGCCGCCATTGCCGATGGCAGTGGCGAAATTTGTGCCGCCGATTGACAGATTGAACGTGCCTGTGTCGGCGGCAGGTGTCAGCGCCTTGACAACGCTGACGGCCGGCTTGACGTGCACGAGATAGTCTTCAACTTCGCCCGACGAGAACAGGCCGTTGAACGAGGCGGTCGAGATATTTGTGTCGTAGGTGATGCGGATGCGGGCGTAGGTGGGGCCAGCCGTTGTCGCGACGGGAACTGTCCAAGCCAAAGGCGCCGAGGTGGCGCCGGAGGCAAATGTGTTGCAGACACCTTCTGCGGCGGTGAAGGTTCCGCTGCGGTCGAAATCGATCCAGCCGCAGATTTCACCGGCGCGGCTCGGGCCGCTGAATGTCGGCGTGACGGTGTAGGACGCGCCGATATTGGCGGTCGTCAGAACGGGAAATGCCGCGCCGTCATTGGTGTCGCCAGCTGCGGCGGGGGCGACAACGGCATTTGGGCTGGCCGTGACAAGCCCGGCGCCGGTGGCTCCGCCATTGGCAGTTGTGGTATTGTCGGCTGAAACCGCCGAACCCAGCCGCAGATCCGTGATGGTGTGGCCTGCAGCCGTGCCGCCGCCTTCATAAGTCGTCGGCGCGCCGCCGAAATCCTCGTCAAACGACATGTCGAAGAAGTAGCCGTCAGCATTCTGCGCCCAGGTGTTCAAACCAACCGCCGTCCGGTACGCCTTCACATTCAACAGCAGCGTCGCGAGATTGCCGTTGACCTGGACGGTGCCGCAGCCTGCTGTGGTGCCTGCGGCTGCGCCGCAATTCACGTTCAGCGTTTGCCCGGCCGCGTTGGGATCACCGAAAAACTCCGTCGCGCTGACATTCAGCGTCGACCCGGTTGAGGCTGTTGAAGAAAAGCTGATCCCAGAAGAAGACCCGCCAGTGTTGATCTGCAGACCGGTGCCAAGCTCCATTGTGGCGGAGGGCGTGCCGCCCGTCGAAGTCCCACCCACTCTGGTGACATGAATTTTCGGCGCGACGACCGGCACTACTCCGCCCAGTGGATCGGTCAGCGTCACGCGGACTGTGCCGAGGCCTGTGCATGTCGTGGACGCGGCGAAGGAGACCAAGCAAGGATTAAAAGATGTGAGAAGAGTAATTGGATTGGCGGAGGCCGGCATTGTCGGGGTTGTCGTGAAGACACCGGGATTGGTGCCGGCAGCGCTCGGGTTCAGACCCGTCGTATTGGTGCCGGCGGGCGGATTGAAATAGGAGCCGGAGGTTCCGTTAGGGAATGTCCCGTCGACTGTGACGGTCATTCGGAGCCCGGAGGGCGCCGTCTTGAAATAGGCTCCGTTTTCTGCCGGACCGGTAATCGGATTGTTGAACGCGTCAAAGCCAAACGGAATTGTGCCGGTGGCCACGCCGGAGGCGGTCCAGGAACCGGAGGGCGTTGTCGGAACTTCGAATGTGTTTGCCGAAAAAGGAACCAACGGCGACAGCAGCAGGGCGAGGCCGCCACTCTTCAGCACGCTGAAAATTTGCCGGCGGGCGCGCCGTCCGGGTGCCACATCGCCACTTTCAGTCTTTGGCTGGCCATTCCCCGCATCTACACTCTTTGCCGGAGCTTTGCGGTTCAGCAGCCTGCCGGTAATTCGACCAAACATTGCGCCCCCTTGGCGATTGTCAAAGCTCCGCCGCCGCGTGAATCGCGGTGGCTGAAAGGATCCATTGTTTTTTTGTTCCAGACTCGCCGATGGGCTTTGTCTGGCGAATGCACGTAACTCGAAAATGTGTTCGCCGGGCAACCTGACATCGATCCCTTTCAGGAATCAACGAGTTGCATCGAATCGATACTTCAATTTAAAGTTTGAAGCAATACTACACTGAAAGTTGTTTTCTAGGGTGTCGCAAAAACACACGAGCCCCAATCACCGACCCCGAATCACAAAATGCTTTTGCAATCATCGGTTTGTTAATGCAAATTTAATTTTGCACCAAAAATGCGACAGTTTGAATTAACCTATTGTTTTCATTGTTCTTAGCTTCATTCTCGTACGCTCAAAATTTCAGTTTGTCTGTTTGGATTCACGGTGCGTAGATGCCATCTCGAACCAATTAGGCAAAAATTTGCCTAGTTGCATTCTCGGATGAAAAGGAGAACTTTGAACTCAGATTGCACTCATGACTCCATGTGAGGCAGCCAGTTTTGAGTTTGCGAATCAATTTGACTGCTCTGCGATACCCAGAAAAATACACGCTGTGATGGCTGCCTATTAAGCGATCGTCCAAAATCGCAATGGAGCATCCCTCATCGCAGGATATGGTCAGTCAGGCCGCGTCAAAATCGCAGCCCACTCATGAATCGCAAAAGTGTGCGGACGCCGCGTCTGAACCGACACCCACGGGTCACCATACGCAAGGTTCCTGCACTCCGACTTTCTGTTCGGCTGGCGCACATCACCAATACAAGAAAAAGGCGGGCCAAAATGCTTCGGCGTTCAGTTCAATCTGCCATTACGTCTTTCACACTCATTTCTTGCCCTTTCCCGCAAACACGTCTATATCCGCTCCAAATTCCCATTAACCGGTGGCCTGCCCACCGCCCGCCACGGGAGAGGCGGGCGACGAAAAGGATTTGTCTAAATGTCCACACAGCTTCTGATGCCCAAGGCCACCGCCGTCTGGCTGGTTGATAACACCGGGCTTTCGTTTGACCAGATCGCCGGCTTCTGCCGCCTGCATCCGCTGGAGGTGAAGGCCATCGCCGACGGCGACGCGGCGCAGGGCATCAAGGGGCTGGACCCGATCGGCACCGGTCAGCTGACGCGAGATGAGATCTCCGCCGCCGAGAAGGACCCTGAGCACAAGCTGAAAATGGCGGAGGCGAAGGTGCGCGTGCCGGAGGCCAAGCGCAAAGGCGCGCGCTACACGCCTTTGTCCAAACGCCAGGACCGACCAAACGCCATCCTCTGGCTGGTGCGCAACCATCCGGAATTGAAGGACGCGCAGGTTTCGCGGCTTGTCGGCACCACCAAATCCACTATCGAGCAGGTGCGGGGCCGCACCCATTGGAATGCGTCCAATCTGTCTCCGATGGACCCGGTGACACTTGGCATCTGTTCGCAGATCGACCTGGATTTCGAAATCGAGCGGGCGAACAAGGGCAAGCCGCAGCCGGTCGAATCTGGCGACACGCTGCTCCCCGCCGCGACGACACAGAACCTTGAGCCGGCCGTGCACCCGGACGATGAGGTGCTGGACGCGGGCAAGGTTTTCGCCAAGCTTTCGGCGTTGAAGGGGAATGTGGAAGAGGACGATCAGGAGTAAACTCTACTCCTCCCTCGGCCTGAAATCCCTGTAAAAATCCGCCAGCGTCTTGCCGCGCTCAGGCTTGAACTGCGCGCCCGTCGGGCCCGCCGTCTGTATCCGATCGATGCGGAAAACGCGGAAATCATTGCGCAGTTCGCACCAGCCGACCAGCGTCCAGACTTTGCCCCAATACCAGAGACCGAGAGGGCGCACATTGCGCCGGCTCGGTTTTTCCTCGACATCGCGGTAGTCGAGCTCCAGCACGCGCCGCGCCTCGACCGCCGACTGCGCAAGGTCGATCATGTTCTTGTCTCGGTCGGGCACTTGGCGGTCTGGCACATGGATTTCCACCGATTTCAGCTGCGTCTGCAATGACGGCGGCAAGACCGACTCGATTTTGATCAGCGCTTCGATAGCCGCCTTTGCCATAGATGCGCCGCCCATGGACTTGACCATCCGCGCGCCCGCCACCAAGGCGACAATCTCCTCCCTAGTGAACATGAGCGGCGGAAGGTCAAATCCCTCGCGCAGAATGTAACCAACCCCCGCCTCGCCATCTACAGGCACGCCGGTGGACTGTAGATCGGCAATGTCGCGGTAAATGGTGCGCTCGGACACTTCGAGCCGTTCGCCGAGCATTTTGGCGGTGACAAGCCGTCCGCCGCGCAGATGCTGGACGATTTGGAAAAGGCGGTCAGCGCGGCGCATCTTTGCTCACAGCCCTTCTTCGGCGCGCCGCCGCGCGATAAATTTAACACCGCAGGACAGCCGTTTTGCCGTCTGGTTATGCTGGTCCATCAGGCGCCAGAACGGGGTGATCCCGTCAAGACCCGCGCCGCGCGCATGCATTTCCAGCGCCGCCTCGGCGACGGTCTGCAGATGCAGCAGGACGGTGACCGGGCATGTCAGGTCCGCGTGATGCTGAGCGGCAAAGCGCTTTTTCATCTCTGCGGCGTCTGACTTTTGCCCCGGTCCAAGACCACGCGCATAGTCATCGACCATGCGCGCGGTGGGGAGAAACACATTCCGTCTCCGGCCAGTTTTCTGGACCACGCGCAGTTTGAAGCCGGGCTCATCCGGCGCGTTCAGCTCGGCAGTCCAGTCAGCCATGGCGGGGGCGCTCCTAAACGAAAAGGCCGAATGAATTGCCGTCCGGATCAAGGCAATAGGCGAAGCTTCCATCCGGTATTGCTACGATATCCGAGACAACCTGCCCGCCCGCCGCCTTGACCCGCGCCAGCGAGTCTTCCAGCGGCAGGGGTGCCGCCAGATGAATGGTGCTTCCGGTCCCGGGCGTTCCCGGCTTGCCGACATACAGATGCCCGGCGATGCCGCCCTTTTCGCTTTTTTGGAACACGGCGGTCGGCGCGGGACCCTCAAGCTGGTCCACCAGCTCATTTTGCAGGACTGCGCCATAGAAGGCCTTGGATTTGGTGAGGTCCGTGACCGGAATCTCGATCCAGATCACGGCGTTCTGCGGGGAAAAGCCTGACATGTTTTTGTCTCCTGTTGGGTTTCGATGAAGACACGTTCTCATACCCCTCCTGACAGCATTATGTCAGGAGTGTTCGGCGGCGAACATGGCCTTCACCGCATCCGTCATCTGCGCCGTGCCGGGATAGACATTCGCCAGAAACTCGGCGGCAAAAGATATTGGCGCTGTTCCCGGCGCGGTCACAATCTTGCTGTCGCTGACAGCGCGCGGCACATCTTGATACAGCGCCGCGCCGGGATAGATGCCTGCATGGCCTTTGAGCCAGTCCGAGCCGTTGCTGGTGTGGAGCAGCCCGTCCATAAATCCACCCTTGGCGAGCGCCACTGTCGCCGCGCATATGCCGCCGACAACGCCGCCCTTTGCCCGAATAACGCTTATGAGTGGCACAATATCCGGCGCGGCATCGCCCGTCCAAGTGTCGGAGCCGATCAGCGCCACCGCGTCCAAGTCTTCATTTTCGTCCGACGATATCCCGCGCGCTGGCCGCGCCTCAAGCCCGCCGATGGATTTCACCGGCTTTCCACCCGGCGACATGAAAACCACTTTCGCGCCAAAATGCTCCGCCGCCCCGCCAGTGAGCAGGCCGAACTCCCAGTCTGCGAATCCATCAAGCAGAACAATGCCGATTGTCTTTTGCTGCTGTTCAGTCATGTTCATGCCTCCTGTTGCCGCAGCTCATCATAGGCGCACCCTGCTGACAGCATCCCGTCAGGAGCGGCTGCCGCCGACGATGCGCCAGATGAGAAATGCGATGAGCGCCGTGGAGGGCAGAAAATAAGCGATATGCCCGCCATAATATCCGAACGCCGCCGGCATGAACGGAAATGCGGTTTCAAATGGCCAGTAAATAACAAACAGCCCGATCAGCGCCGTCGGCAGCGTCCAGACAACCATTGCCATATCCGCCGCATCATCGGGCGGAGTCAAAAGAAAGCGCGACAAGACCCCAACCGCTCCCAACAGATAGAGCAGCACAAGAATCTTGGCTGTCTTTCGTCGCGTCATGCCTCTTTCACCGGCACAACATAATTGAGCGGCAGCCGTCCGCCATCGGCGTAGATGGTCTGACCGGTGATATAACTCGCGTCATCCGACGCCAGGAACGAGGCAATTGCGGCAATCTCCGACGGGTCGCCGATCCGCCCCATCGGCGTGCGCGACAGGATGCGGTTCCGCGCCGCCGGGTCGTTGTTCACCGACGCCAGCATTTCGGTCATGATTGAGCCGGGGCCGATCGCGTTAACGCGGATGCCGTGCGGCGCGAGCGACAGGGCCATGACCTTGGTGAGCTGGTTCACGCCGCCTTTCGAGACCGAATAAGGCACCTGATTGGCAATGGCGAACACGGCGTTGACCGACGACATGTTGATGATCGCCCCGGCAGGCCCGCCGGCCTTGACACGCTCGACCATCAGCCTCGCCACGGCTTGTCCTAACAGAAACGAGCCGCGCAAATTGACCGCAAGCACCCGGTCAAAATCCTCCGCCTTCAAATCCAGAAAATCCGCCGCATGCACGATGCCGGCGTTGTTGACCAGAATGTCGATGAGGCCAATCGCGGAAGCCGCGTCAGCCAACGCGGCGATATCCGAAGCGCTCGACATGTCGGTCTTGACGAAGGCCGCCGAAGCGCCAAGCGCCTTAGCCAGCGCACCGCCTTTTTCCGCATTCACATCGGCAATGACCAGCCGTGCGCCCTCTGCCGCAAAGCGCTCACATATCGCTTTTCCAATGCCGGATGCTCCGCCCGTGACAATCGCGAGTTTTCCATCAAGTTTCATGTATTTATCCTGCCAGCTCCACTGCGGGTTTTGAACGCGGTTCACAGGAACGTCAACAGAGGGAGCCTGCGGATTTTACGCCGGCCCTGCAGTTTCGCCTCTGTCCGATTTTAGACGATTCGCCGCCTTGAAGTCTATTTTCGCCGTCTTAACACTCGTCGAATTTGAATCCGCATCAATATATTTGAATTTTTTTCCAATAGGTCAAAAAGAATCCGCCAGGCGCTAATTGGGAAGGATGAATATTTCAAAATACTGCTTTTGAGTAAGGAGTTTTTCCAAATTAACCGCTAGGCAAAATTTTACCTAGCGTTGCCGAAAAAGTCTCCACAATCCTATTTTATTACAGTATGTTAACGATTGCATGGGGTCCGAGCCGTGCTTCGAATTCAGCCATGCGGGAAACCGCGTGCCGGAGCATTTAATGCGTGAAGTTGATCTGAAGCATAAATCCGAGATTATTGACCGGCTGTACGATGTTGCGGTTGACCCCGCGCGGTATGAAGCGCTGCTTGATGTCTGGGAAGAACGGATCGGGCCGATGCGCGCCGAAAGCGACCGGCAGGCGGACCCGGACTTCCATGGCATGGAGGACGCGGATCTTGAAGCCCATGCCGCGCGCGCCGGAATTTTCCTCGACCGGCTGAAAGAAGACAATGGTGCGGATGAACAGTCCGTGCTGGACTTCGAAGTGGCCGCAGCCTTTCTCGTCACGCAGGATTTCAACATTGCCGCCGTCAACCGCGCGGCGTCCGATATCCTGTCCATCGCGCAGGGCGACCCGATCTCAAAGCTTGAAATTCAGGACGAGGACAAGGCCGAGCTGCGCAGCGCCATACTGATCGCAACAAGCCGCGGCGGCGCCAAACCGTCGCTGCTGCGTTTCATTTCGCCGCGCTCGGACCGGCCTATGGTGTTCCATGTCACCCAGCTGACAGGCCCACCCTTCAAGCGCACCTTCGCGCTGGTGCGCACAACTGAGCTGGGCTGGCCAGACAATCTGTCGGTGACCATCCGCGACGCGTTCCAGCTGACCAGCGCCGAGATCGACATCGTCCGCAGCCTCGCGGAAGGGCGCAGTGTCAAAGCCATCGCCGCCGAGCGCGGGCGCTCGTTTGAAACAGTGCGCTCGCAGATCCGCTCGATCCTTGCCAAGACCGAGACGCGCTCGCAGTCCGAACTGATCCGCATCACGCTCGGCTTGATGGAAGTTGTCTCCTCCACCAACAGCGACGACAGCCAGAAGCCCTACGCTTCGGACGCGCTGAAACCCATTCCGTTCCAGAGCATGACAATGCCGGACGGACGGCGCTACGACTGGATCGAATTTGGCGACCCGCAAGGCAGGCCGCTTTTATTCCTGCCGCTGGACTATGGCATGATCCGCTGGCCGCTCAGCGCCCAAAAGGCAGCTGAGAAACTGTGCATCAGGGTGATCTCAACCGTGCGCGCAGGTTTTGGCCATTCGTCGGAACTGCCCCCGAAAGTCGACTATGCGGGCGAGACTGGCGAGGATCTCCGCCGGCTGCTGGATCACCTTGGCATCAAACAGTGCGCCGTTCTCGCCTTTGGCGCGGATCTGCGTTTCGCCATGCGCCTCGCCATTGCGCATCCGCACAAGGTTAAAGGCATATACGCCTGCAGCGGCGCGCTGCCTGCCATGACCGCCGCGCAATATGAGCGCATGGGCAAATTCCACCGCTTCATTCTGGCCAACGCCCGTTACGCGCCGATGATATTGCCGTTCCTCGTCAAGGCGGGATTTTCGCTGGCCAAACGCGTCGGCCGCGAGAGCTTCTTCAGATCGGTCAATGAAGGCTCGCCTTCAGACCTGCGCGCCTTCGACGTGCCGGAGAACCGCGAAGCGATCCTGATGGGCTCAGAAATCTGCCTCAGCGACTGGCACACCGCCCACGCCGCCTTTGCCCGCGAATGCATCGATTCGGAAACCAACTGGGCCGCCACCGTGCGCGCCTGCAAGGTTCCGGTCCGGATGCTGCAGGGCGGCGAGGACCCGCAGTCACCGAAGGAAACCATCTTTGAGCTAGCGAAAGAGTTTCCTCATCTCGACATGGAGATCATCGACGAAGCCGGCCAGCTGCTGTTCTTCCAGGAATGGCCGCGCGTTCTGAAAGAGCTGGAGCGTTTTCTGCCGTAGGGTTGAGATTACTTGGCCCGAAGCACCTCAACGCCCGGCAGCGGCTTGCCTTCCATCCATTCGAGAAACGCGCCGCCCGCAGTTGACACATAGCTGAAATCGTCCGCGACGCCCGCCTGGTTCAGCGCCGCCACAGTGTCACCGCCGCCCGCAACGGAGGTCAGCTTCCCTGCCTTGGTGCACGCCGCGGCATGGCGCGCGGCGGCGACGGTCGCCCGGTCAAACGGCTCGATCTCAAACGCGCCGAGCGGCCCGTTCCAGACCAGAGTCGCCGCCTTCGAAATCCATTCGTTGATGGCATCCACCGATTTTGGCCCGACATCCAAAATCATAGCGTCTGAAGGAATGGCGTCTATATCGACAATCTCGAAGTCCGCCCCCGCCTTGAACTCTCGCGCCGCCATGCCGTCTGACGGCAGCACAATGGCGCAGCCCGCCGCCGCCGCTTCGTTCATGATCTGCTTGGCCGTCGGCGCGAGATCATGCTCGCACAGCGATTTGCCGACATTGACGCCCTTGGCGGCGAGAAATGTGTTGGCCATGCCGCCGCCGATCACCAGCGCGTCGACCTTTTTCACAAGGTTCATCAACAGGTCGAGCTTGGAGGAAACTTTCGCGCCGCCGACAATTGCCACAACCGGCTTGACCGGTTTCCCAAGCCCCTTTTCCAAAGCCTCAAGCTCCGCCTGCATGGTGCGTCCCGCAAAGGCCGGGAGGAGATGCGCCAATCCCTCAGTCGAGGAATGCGCCCGGTGCGCCGCCGAGAAAGCGTCGTTGACAAAAATGTCGCCGTTTTCGGCCAGTGCCTTGGTAAATTCCGGATCGTTCTTTTCTTCCTGCTTGTGAAAGCGGGTGTTTTCGAAACAGACAATGTCGCCGTCCTTCATGGCGGCGACGGCGGCAGCGGCATCCGGGCCGATGCAGTCCTTGGCGAAGCCGACAGAGCGCTTGATGATTCTCGCCGTTTCGTCTGCAACCATTTTCAGCGACATGGACGGATCTGGCCCGTCTTTCGGGCGGCCGAAATGCGCCAGAAGGATGACTTTCGCGCCCTTGTCCGACAGTTCCAGCATGGTCGGCGCGACGCGCTCGATGCGGGTCGCATCGCTCACCCTGCCGTCCTGCACCGGCACGTTCAAATCGACGCGCACGAGGATGCGCTTGCCTTTGACATCGCCGATCTGGTCCAATGTGCGAAACCCGCTCATGATAAATCCTTCCTGATAAATCCAATTTCAATCGATTTACTTATGACGGCGCAGCTTGGCAATCCAGGCAGCCAGATAATCCTTCAGTTCCCCCGGCGACATGAAAACCGGGATGCGCGGCGTTGTCGCTTGCGGCTCAAATGACAGGCCAACCTCGGTGATCGCGCCCTCGTCATCGACATCGCGCACGATCAGCTCGACCTCGCCGATGGTCACACGGTCCGCATATTCGGCCCGCCCGCCAAGCCGCTCGACCATCAGATCGGCAATTGATTTGCGCTGGTCCATCTCGTTGAGCGCGACGCCATAGGCCTGCGCCAGATCTGTGGCGGGCCGCAGCGGATCGACCGAGAAAGCGCCGAAGAAATCCGCATCGTCCGGGTCCACTGTTGCGCGGCTGGCGAACAAACGGTCAAGAAGGCGCGGATATTTGTCGGGGACAAAAATATAGACATGGTCCTCGGCTTTGAGCCGCCCGGCATATTGAAACGCCATCGAGCGCCCGTCGCGCACGACGAGCGAAGGCCGCGCCCAGCGGGGAATGCGCCCCGAACGCGCCACCGGGCTGCCTTCGACAATCCGGTAGGCAAGCAGCTCATGATGCGCCGCACCCGGCAGCTCGAGCTCCACCTTGTCGAGCGGACCTGTCCTTTGCGGCACGATGAGGCCGAGCCGCTTGGCGAGCGGCAGCACGGTCCAGCCCTGAATCAGCAGCGACACCAGCACGACGATGAAAGCGATGTTGAACAATTCGCGGCTGTTCGGCAGCCCGCCCAGGATTGGCGTCAAGGCCAGCAGGATAGACACCGCGCCGCGCAGGCCGACCCATGACAGAAAGGCGGTTTCTGCCCTTGGAAATTTGAACGGCAAAAGCGTCAGCGTCACGGCGGCGGGCCGCGCGATGAAAATCAGGAACAGCGCCAGGATGATGGCGGGAACCAGAATGACGCCAAACTGGCTCGGCGTTGCGAACAGGCCGAGCACCAGAAACATAATGATCTGCGCCAGCCACGACATGCCGTCCTGAAAGCGCTTGAGCATGGCCTGTGAGCGGATATTCTGATTGCCCGCGTAGATGCCGGCGACATAAACGGCGAGGAAGCCCGACCCGTGGCTGGCGCCCGCCACGCCGAACACGAGCAGCGACAGCGCGATGACGAAGATCGGCAGCAACCCCCTGTCCAATTCCAGCCGCTCGACGAGACGCACGATCAGCCAGCCGCCGCCCACTCCGACGATAGCGCCGATGCCCATCTCGCGGACAAAGCCGATTGCAATGTTGAGCGCCATGCCCCCCATGTCCCCAGCGCTGCGCAGCACCACAATCTGCACCAGCGACAGGGTGAGAAAAATCGCGATCGGATCATTTGAGCCCGACTCGATTTCCAGCGTTGAACGCACACGGTCGCGGATTGAAATGTCGCCGACGCGCAAAAGAAAGAACACCGCCGCCGCATCCGTCGAACCGACAATCGCGCCGAGAAGAAACGATTCCGTCCAGCCAAGACCGGTGAGAAAATGCGCCGCTGCGCCGAAAATGCCAACGGTCAGCAGCACGCCGACCGTCGCCAACGCCAGCGCCGGGGCCGCCGCCTGCTTCAGCGCGTTCAAAGGCGTGCCGAAGCCGGACTCAAACAGGATGATGGCAAGACAGACCGATCCCACCAGATAGGCGAGCGGCGCGTCGTCAAACTCAATGCCCAGTCCGTCCACACCCGCCGCAAGGCCAATGGCGAGGAACAGCAGCAGCAGCGGCGCGCCATAGCGGAAGGCGATCAGGCTCGAGAACCCGGCGGTGAGCACCATCGCGGTTCCGACAAGCGTGAAAAGATAAATGCCCTGTTCCAAATCCCCGCCCCAAATCAGCCGCTGGCGCTAGTTCAAGGCAGAGTGCGGCGAAGGCATGGCCGGATGCAAGGCGAAGTTTGGTTTTAATGGAAATTGCATGCGCGCGCCGCAGCCAGCCTCCCTCGTTTCCACGCCCCGTTTCCGGTCTGGACATTAACCATTTCAGGGAAGTCCAGCGCGTGTGGTCCTGCCCATGGAACTAACCTATTCTGGGTGTGGCTCGCCACACGCCCTGTCACGGCTTTTTGCCCGGGCTGGCGCATGGGGCGCTCTTTTTGGGAGCGCGCGAAGGCCAGGAGGGACATGGCTTAGGGACTCCGCCCGCCATGAACACCGCTGTCCATGACCGCCATAGGCCGCCCGCTCTCCCGAATGCCGGTGATCATCCGGTCCCCATGAGAGCAGCGGGGACAGTATGCGGGAGGTTTGCGAGGGGGAGGATAAAAATCGTGGTTTATCCACGCGGGAAAATGACAAGGGGTTGATATTGAACGGAAGTATTTTTCAGAGCTGAAAATTCGATCCCCATTTCTGACTCTCCCTCACCTGTCTTGCTTCGCAAGACTGTCCTCTCCCCGGAGGGGGAGAGGGGAAAGCGGC
>JANMMM010000193.1:0-4118 GCA_031373225.1 Phyllobacteriaceae bacterium
CTTTACGGCAAGTCGCGGAACGGGCGGGGGTCTCGATCAAGACCGTGTCGCGGATCGTCAACGCTGATCCTGCGGTCAAGCCCGAAACGCGCGACGCCGTGCTCGAACATCTCAAAGACATGAAGTACATCCCCGATCAGGCTGCCCGCCTGATGCGCTCCGGCATGTCGAACTTTGTCGGGCTGATGACCGACGCGGTGGCCACAACGCCTTATTCAGTGGACATTGTGCGCGGCGCGCAGGCCGAATTGAAGCGCGTGCACAAGACGCTTCTTATTGCCAATACTGACGGCGACCCGGAGATTGAGGCCGAATATTGGCGCATGTTCCGCGCGCAAAAAGCGGCGGCGGTGATTTACGCGGCAATGTATCACCGGCCGCAGAGCATGGGGCATCCGGATTTTTCCGGGCCGGTCGTCCTGGCCAACTGTTTCTCAATGGAAGGCGACCGCGCCTCGGTCATCCCGGATGATGAAGGCGGCGGGTATGCGCAGGCGGACCATCTCTTGAAACTCGGCCACCGGCGCATCGGCCTCATCACGCTCAATCCGACAATCGCCGCCACCATGCTGCGCGGGCGCGGCATCAAGCGGGCGTTCCGCGAACATGGCGTTTCCTTCGATTTTGATCTTGAGCGGATTGGTCTTGCCGGCCCGCTGATGAACGAAACCATGGTGACGTTCGAAGCGGCTCTGGGGCTTCTGCGCGAGAAAAACAGACCCACCGCGATCATCTGCGGCAATGACAAGATCGCGCTGCAGGTGTTTTCCGCCGCCGCCCATCTTGGCCTGTCGATTCCGGGCGATCTGTCGGTGATGGGCTATGACGATTTGACGGTTATTTCCGAAACTCTGCGCCCGTCTTTGACAACTGTCGCTTTGCCCTATTTCCAAATAGGCAAAATGGCTGTTGAAATGGCGCAGCTTGCCAGCACAGAGCCGGAAGGCTGGGCGCCGAAAGTGCTCGTCCCCTGTCCGCTGGTCATCAGAGAATCCTGCCGCGCGCTTGTTTGAGCGCGGAAGGTAAGACCCGAATTTCGGGAACCAAGGCGGAGGAGCCCGCCAAAAAGGCCGCAAGGCCAAACCTGGGAGAGAACGCGGATACGAAAAAAGGCTGCTCCAATGGCTCAGAACGGGCCGAAGCCGGATTTGTTTCCGTTTGTAACGAGAGGAAATGAAATGACCAAGAAACTTATACTGGGCGGCGCATTCCTTGCCAGCCTTATGTCGTCTGCGGCGTTTGCCGCCACGGACCTGACCATGTGGTACCATGGCGCGGGCAATGAAGTTGAAAAGAAAATCATCGAACAGATCATCGGCGACTTTAACGGCTCGCAAGCCGACTTTGTTGTCAAACTGGAGCAGTTCCCGCAGGCGGCCTACAATGACTCGGTAACAGCCGCCGCGCTGGCCGGCAAATTGCCGGACATTCTCGACGTCGACGGCCCGGTCATGCCAAACTGGGCATGGGCCGGCTATCTGGCGCCGCTGGACATTCCAGCCGACGCCTATGCGAAATTCCTGCCGGGTCCAATCGGCTCATGGAATGGCAAGGTCTATTCGATCGGACTTTGGGACGCAGCTGTCGCCATGGTTGCCCGCAAGACCGTGCTGGATGAAAACGGCATCCGCATTCCGACCGTTGACACGCCGTGGACAGGCGAGGAATTCGAAGCCGCTCTGCTAAAGCTGCAAGCCACGGGCAAATTCGAATATGCGCTTGATCTCGGCATGGCGTGGAAAGGCGAATGGTATCCTTACGCTTTCAGCCCGTTCCTGCAGAGCTTTGGCGGCGACATTGTTGACCGTTCGACCTACAAAACAGCAGAAGGCGCGCTGAACGGCGAAGCCGCCGTCAAGTTCGGCACCTGGTGGAAGAGCCTGTTTGACCGCAAGCTCACGCCCGGCACGTCGCAGGACGGCGCGGACCGCGACACCGGCTTCATCAACGGCAAGTATGCCATTTCATGGAATGGCAACTGGGCGGCGCTGAACGCCGTTGAGAAACTCAAGGGCGACGTGGTCTTCCTGCCCGCTCCTGATTTTGGCAAGGGCCCGAAAATCGGCGCTGCCTCATGGCAGTTCGGCGTTTCGGCCACCAGCAAGAACCAGGCGGGCGCAAACGCCTTCATCAAGCACGCGTTGCAGGACAAATACCTGACCGCCTTCTCTGACGGCATCGGCCTCATTCCGCCAACACCGGAATCAGCCGCCGCTTCGAAGAATTACAAGGCGGGCGGCCCGATGGAAGTGTTCTACTCCCTTTCGGCCAAGCAGGCTTTGGTGCGTCCGGTGACCCCGGGCTACCCGGTGGCGGCGAAAGTGTTTGAAAAGGCGCTTTCCGACATCGCCAACGGCGCGGAAGTCGCGGCAACGCTTGATGCGGCGGCCGACGAAATCAACGCCGACATCGAGAAGAACAATGGCTACGGCAACTGAGCCAGCCTGACCTGCCAATATTGTTGAAGAAATGGTCCCGCCTCCGGGCGGGACCGATCCCCCGGCATTTCAAAAACACGCGGATGGGACTGTCATGGACGCGCAACCTGCAAAAACAAAACTGCAAACTTCGAACCTAGCCGGATGGCTGATGGCGGCTCCCGTCTTCGTGCTGATTGGCCTGTTTATCGTCGTTCCCTTTTTCTTCGCATTCGGGTTTTCCTTCACCAACCAGCGGCTTATCTCGCCCAACCCGACCGAATATGTCGGCGCGGCGAATTTCAAGCAGCTGCTCGGTCTTGGCGTGCTCAATCTGGAGCCGGTTGTTGACGAGGCTACCAAAGCGCCAGTGCTCGACGCTTCGGGAAACAAGACTTATCCGGCAGTGCGCACTATTACGCGCAAAAATCCGGATTTCCCGCAATATGACGGCATGCGCGAATGGTTCTCGTTCCACTGGGGCGACAATCTGGTGACGGTGATCGCCAAGGACGTCATCTTCATGAAGGCGCTGGTCAACACGTTCATTTTCGTGATTGTCGTCGCGCCGATTCAAGGCGGCCTCGCCTTGTTGCTTGCCCTGATGATCAATCAGAAGCTTCCGGGCATCAATATTTACCGGGCAATCTATTTCATGCCGGTGGTTGTCTCAATCGTTGTCGTCGCCCTGCTCTGGCGTTTCATTTATGACGGGAATAACGGCCTGTTGAACACTCTGTTGAATTTCCTGAGTTTCGGCCTGTTCAAACCGGTGGACTGGCTTGGCCAATCTTCCACAGCGCTCGGCTCGATCATCGCCATGTCGATCTGGCAGGCGGTTGGCTTCCACATGGTCATCTGGCTCTCCGGCCTGCAGACCATCCCCGCCACGCTCTATGAGGCGGCGGACATTGAGGGGGCGACGGGCTGGCAGAAATTCAGCTATATCACCTGGCCGGGCCTTCGCAACACCGCCGTGCTGGTGCTGATCGTCATCACCATGCAGGCGTTCGGCCTGTTCTCGCAGGTCGATGTCATGACCTCGGGCGGGCCGGTCGATTCAACGCAGACCGTTGTCTATCAGGCGGTGCAGCGCGGCTATGCCAAGCAGGACATTGCCACAGGCTCCACCATCTCGGTCATCCTGTTCTTCATCGTCCTGTCGATTTCGCTCCTTCAACGCTTCCTCACACGGGAGAAAAGATAATGTCCGCACAAGCTTCTGAACGCGCCCCGACGGGCTATTTCTGGCGCTACGCGCTGCTCACCATCGTCGCGCTGATCTTCTGCTTTCCGCTGGTCTTCATGGTCATGTCTTCGCTGAAGCCGGACCTGCAGCTCTTGACCGACACCGGCTCGATCCGCGCCTTCCTGCCGGTCGGCGATATCTCGCTCAACAATTATTTCGCCGCCTTCAAGCGCGCGCCGGTGGCGCTGTTTGTGTTCAACTCGGTGTTCATCACCGGGCTGACTGTTCTGCTCTGCCTGTTCGTCTGCTCGATGGGCGCGTTCGCCTTTGTGTTCATGAACTGGCGCGGGCGGGACATTGTCTTCGCCATGATCGTCGCGACGCTGATCGTGCCGTTCGAGACCATCGCCATTCCGATGCTTCTCATCGTCAACAATCTGCCTTGGATTGGCACAGACGGCTTCACCATCGGCTGGCTGAACTCCTATCAGGTGCAGATCGTGCCGTTCATC
>JANMMM010000249.1:0-1720 GCA_031373225.1 Phyllobacteriaceae bacterium
CTCCAGCCGCCGGTCTACCGCGGCGGCTGTTTCGGACAGATGGAAGTGCCGCAGGTGCTGGAAATTGACGGCAAATGGTGCTGCCTGTTCTGCACCTCGTGGTTCCAGTGGTCGGAGAGCTACCGCAGACAGAACGAGCAAAACCCGGTGACCGGCACGCACTACCTGATCGCCGACCATCCCCGCGGGCCTTGGAAAGTTGCGCCTGGGAAGTTTTTCGACGGGGCAAAGCCTGCGAACCGCTATTCCGGAAAGATCATCAAGAAAGACGGCAAACTCTTCACCATGGGCTTCACCGACGCGCCGGACGGCGGAAAATTTGTCGGCGAAGTCTGCGATCCCATCCCTGTTTCAGTCGGTCCGGACGGCCTGTTGACCGTCCATGCGCCGCAAGCTTAATCTTCATTTGAAAGGCGAAAAAAATGGCAAATGTTGTAATGAAAGGCATCCGCAAAGCTTTCGGCAATGTGGAGATTATCAAGGGCATCGACCTGACGCTCGACCATGGCGAATTCGTCGTGTTTGTCGGCCCGTCCGGCTGCGGCAAGTCAACGCTGCTGCGGCTGATTGCCGGGCTTGAGGACATCACCTCCGGCACGATGGAGATTGGCGGCAAAGTGGTCAACGACCTGCCGCCGAAGGACCGGTCCATCGCCATGGTGTTCCAGTCGTACGCGCTGTTCCCGCATATGACCGTCTATGACAATGTCGCCTTCGGCCTCAACATCGCCAAAGCCCCGAAGGAAGAGGTCGAGCGCAAGGTGCAGGAGGCCTCGCGGATTCTCAAAATGGAAAGCCTGTTGCAGCGCAAGCCGAGCCAGCTCTCCGGCGGCCAGCGCCAGCGCGTCGCCATCGGCCGCGCCATTGTGCGCAATCCGGAAGTGTTCCTGTTCGACGAGCCGCTGTCCAATCTTGACGCGGCCCTGCGCGTCAACACAAGAGCCGAAATCGCCAAGCTGCACCGCGACCTTGGCGCAACGATGATCTATGTGACGCATGACCAGGTCGAGGCGATGACGCTCGCCGACAAGATCGTCGTGCTGGAGGCCGGCATAGTCCGCCAGGTCGGCTCGCCCTTGCAGCTTTACCATATGCCCGACAACCAGTTCGTCGCCGGTTTCATCGGCTCGCCGAAGATGAATTTCATCCCGGTTGTTGCCCAGTCAAGCTCGGCAAGGGGCATCATGGTCGATTCGCCTGACTTCGGCGAACAGCTGGTGCCGGTGCAGGCGCGCGGCGTGATGAAGGGCGACAAGCTGATGCTCGGCATCCGTCCGGAGGACATGGAGGCAGGGACCAAAGGCGACATTATCATGCATGGCAATGTCGAGCTGGTCGAGCGGCTCGGGCATGAGACATTTGTGGAAGTGCAGACCAAATCCGGCGCGTCGGCCACCGCGCTCATCAGCGGCACGACGCTGGTCGAGGTCGGGCATGACCTTGCGCTGAATTTCAGCGCCGCCGACTGCCACCTGTTCGACGCGGCGGGCGAAGCTTTCCACCGCCTTAGAGTTCCCGAGATCGCGCATTTCAAGCGCGCCAGCTAGCGGTTCCTCCCGCGAAACTTCCCCGGCTCCGGCCGGGGATTTTTTGTGCGGGATTGGACGCAAGTCAGAATATGCGGAGTCTAGCGCATCGGTTGCTCAAATGGAATCACGTTGGCGGTCGCCGACCCAAATCCGTCATTCCGGGGCCGCGAAGCGGAACCCGGAATCCAGAG
>JANMMM010000295.1:0-15604 GCA_031373225.1 Phyllobacteriaceae bacterium
TCCTCGATCGCCACCACCGCCTGCGGCAGATAGGGCGACATGTCGTGCAGGCCGACAGCTTCGCCGCCGGTCGTGCCGCGGTTGGCGATCAGCTTTCCCTTAAGACCAAGAATTTTCACATTCGGCGCCCGGTCCGGCACCGCCCATGTCGTGGCGCTCGGCATGCGCGAGCCGTAATAGCCGACGACTGCGGCAGCGGCGATGCCGCCCCAGATGCACAGCACGAACAGCCATTTGGCCAGCCGCCCGATGAACCCAAGTGACCGCCGCCCGCGCGCCCGCTTCGGCTTTTTTGCGCCCCGCCGCGATCTGGCGGGGGGCCGCACTTCGTCAAATGAGGGTTGAACCCTAGCCTTGCGCGCTGCCAAATTTACGCCTTCCCACACAGGGGGCAAAATCAATATCGCCCTGAGTCTGGCGATGGAGTCTAATTACGGCGGTTTAAGAGCGGGTTAACCCTGCGCCCAGTTGCTGTCCTCCTGACACTGGCGGCTCAATTCCGCGCGAACTCCAGAAATCCGTTCCTTTGCAAGCCATATTCCCTTAATCGCGGTACTCAGGAATATGGACCGCACCAAATCGAACTCATCCATCGGATAATTCTAAGAATAGCCTCGAATCGAGCATAAACCAAATAGCGGCCATGTCAGAAGCCCGGCGACACGCAAAAGGGAAAACCAAAATGATCAACCTCGGCGCGTTATTTACGCGCGGTTAAAAAAATGTTGCCACATGGAAACTTTTTCTCGACTGTGGCTGTATGAATGGCTAGTTTATCGCCAGGGCCCGACAGTCTTTCTGCCTGTTTTGCTGACTTGGCTCAACTGAACCAAACCAAAGACAGAGGCAACATGACCAGACTGACGACAGCGGAGCTTCGCGGCTACCAGCAGATTTGCGGAAAGAACGGCGTGATCATGGTGATAGCCTGCGACCAGCGCGGTGGCATCCGCAAAATTTTGGCCAGCGACGAAGCCGGGCAGGCAAAGATCACCAATGACATGCTGGGCGACACGAAATCAGACGTGGCGCTCTATCTGGCAAGCCATGCCGCGTGCATCCTGCTTGACCCGATCTGCGCGGTTCCCCGCGTAGTGGAGGAGGGATCGCTGCCGCGCGACGTGGCGCTGCTCATCGGGCTTGACGCTTCTGGCTATGACACGGATGCTGAGGGCCATTATCTTTCAAAGCTGGTTCCGGGCGTCACCGCCCGCAGGGTGCGTGAACTGGGCGGCACCGGCGGCAAGATCATGGTCTATCTGCGCTCGGATCATCCGAAAGCTAATGACCATAACATGGCAATCATCCGCGAATGCATTGAAGATTTTGCGCGCGAGGATTTGCTTCTCGTCGTCGAGTTCCTCACCTACGCGCTGCCCGGCGAGAGCGCGGATGAATACAAGGCCAAATTCCCTTCGCTGATTGAGGGCGGAACGCGGCTCTGTCTTGACGCCGGATCAAAAGTCTTGAAGCTGCCTTATCCGGGAACGGCGGAATCCTGCGCCAAAATCACCGCCATGTGCGGTGCGGTTCCGTGGTCGGTTCTCTCTGCGGGTGTGGACCATGAAACCTTCATTGGCCAGGTTGAAACAGCAATGACCAACGGCGCTGCCGGCGTGATCGCAGGACGCGCGCTGTGGAAAGACTGCGTTTCGCTCGACCGGTCTGAACAGAGACGCTTGCTTGTCAACAGGGCTGTGCCAAGACTGAGGCAGATACAGGATATCTTGGACCGCTACCCGCGTGATCATCAACAGGGCGCAAAACACTGAGCATGAGTGAGGCTACCGCAATCGGAGTGGATGTTGGCGGAACAAACATCCGCGCCGCGCGGATATCAAGAGACGGAGCCGTTCTCGAATGGAAGGCGCATCCCACTGCCAGCCAGCCGCAGCTCGTCGTTGGGCAGATAAAGGAACTGTTCCAATCGCTCAATGACGGAAGCGCCGGGGCAATCGGCATCGGGCTTCCCGGCCGCGTTGATGCGGCAGGGGGCCATGTGCTTTCCGGCGGCTATGTGGACCTGACGGGGGCGCCGCTGGCAATTGCGATGCGGGAGCGCTTTGCCGGACCGGTCATCATCGACAATGACTGCAATATGGCGCTGGTGGCGGAGCAGGCGCTTGGCCGGGGGCGCAATATTTCCAACGTCATTATGTTCACGATCGGCACGGGCATTGGCGGCGCAGTGTTCGGCAACGGCAGGATATTCCGCGGTCGCGCAACGGCTGGCCAGCTCGGCCATCTGACCGTCGATGTCGATGGCGAGCCTTGTCTTTGCGGTCGGCACGGGTGTGTGGAAACGACGAGCTCCGGTACGGCACTCGGACGCCATCTGGCTGGTGCGGGATTGAGTCCCGACACAAGCATCGATGAACTCCTGTCAAAATCGGAGAACGGCAACCCGCTTGCCTCGAAAGTGCTGGCGCAGTGGGCCAATCCTCTGCGGGCCGCCATTGACAGCGCTGTCGCCGCCTTTGACCCGGAGCTGGTGCTGCTCGGCGGCGGCCTTGGCATCGCCGCGCACCGCGCCCTTGCGCGGTTTCCGGCAGTGGCCGCGTGGTATCAATGTCCCGTTGAGCCGGCGGCGCTCGGGGACCGCGCCGGAGTCATTGGAGCAGGGCTGACAGCGCTGGCCGGCACGTCTGAAAAGCCATGAAGCGGGCGGTTCTGGTCAATGGCATTCCAGCTTCCGGCAAAAGCACCGTGGCGCGGGCCGTGTCAGCGGCGAAAAACTGGCCCTTGCTCACGCTCGACACCGTCAAGGAGGCGTTCTTCGCGCACCTTGGAACCGGTGACCGCGACTATAACCGGCTGCTTGGAAAGGCGAGCTATCAGGCGATCTTCGCCCATGTCCGCGACTTTCCTGATGACATGATTGTTGTGATCGACGCCTGGTTCGGCTTTCAGCCGATTGACGTTTTGCAAAGCCATATCGCGCAAGCGGGAATAGGACAGATTGCCGAAATCTGGTGTCATGCTCCGGGAAATATCCTGGGCGAGCGTTATGGGGCAAGGCTGGTTTCGCGGCATTCCGGCCATCTCGGGGCCAGCTATATTCCAGAGCTGGTCGAATTGGCGGAAAGGGCCCGACCGCTCGGCAACTATCCCCTGTTCGATGTTGACACGACGCGCCCGCTGGATTGCGATGGTTTGCTCAAATGGCTCGACACGGCATTTGCAGGATAGTCAGCAGGCAGACCGATATTTATTGACGACCGCGCCAACCCTAGCCTGAACGATTTCCTGTGACAGCGGCAATGTGCGCTTTTCGGACAGACCCGCAAACTGCGCGATGAGGCTTGGTTCACCTGATGCAAGGTCAATATTGGCACAGAGAATTTTCAGCGCCTCCCGTATCTCCGTCCTCGGCCAATAATAGCGGATGCGGTCGCTCAGGCCGAATATTTTCAAATGCTCAGCGCGGTTGTCATCGGCAATATAGCCCTGCCAAAAAGCAGGATCGCCATTCATGGCAGCAGAGATCACCGCCATGATTTCTGACTTCTCCTTGAGCGGCAGCGTTTCCTCAATACACGCCATTGCAACGACCGCTTCCCGATACGCCGCCGTCAGTTCCGGGCCGACCTTGAGAACGGCGAAGCCTGAAGCGACAAGCCCGCGCAGCGCCTCAGCTGTTTGATAGTCGGTCGAATGCGCCTCAAACACAACGCCCGGAATATTCTTGACCGCAGCCGCCAGTCCGCTTGCCTTCTTCTTGTCAAAGGCGAAAATCTGGCTGTTGCCGAAATCCACGCCGGGCTGAACCACAACGCCGATCACGCGTTCAAGCGCAGCGTCCAATCCAAGTTTCTTGAATGCGCTTCGATGCAGATCAAACGTATGCAGGGCGGCATCCGCTTTTGTGACTGCAAGACCATCTAGGATTTCGGTTTCTCCGCCGGGAATGGGAACTTCAGTGCCGATCACGTAAAGCAGTTCAGCCCCATCGGCGGTCTTTTCGGCAACCGCGCAGAGCGCCGCGACCCGCGCCGCCATCTCCTCTTCGCAAAGTGCGTGATCGTCGGCGCAGGCCATGCTCGCATCAAGATGGATTTTGCTGAACCCTGCCTCGGCATAAAGTGCGACAAGCGCGCTGGCCTTCGCCATGGCATCCTGCGAATCAAGTTTCTTCCATGGATTTGGCCCAAGGTGATCGCCGCCGAGAATGACGCGGTCCGTGTCAATTCCGGCTCCGCGCGCAAGGTCATGAACGAAGCGCCGGAAATCTGCTGGTGTCATGCCGGTATAGCCGCCGTCCTGATTGACCTGATTGCAGGTTGCCTCAATCAAGATGGGTTCGCACGTGTCCTTGCAGGCGCGGAAAATGGCCCGAAGCGTTTCTGGATGCGCGGTGCAGAAGGACGGTATCCCGGCGTGCTGTCCGGCGCGGCTGGATGCGACCATCTGTTTCAGGGGCGACAATTGTTTCATGCCTGCCCTGCCAGGAATGCTTCAATCTCCCGCACGCCGCTGTTGCCTTCCATCGGCCCGATCTTTGTCACGGCCAAAGCGCCTGCGGCATTGGCATAGTGAAGCGCATTCTGGAAAGAAAAACCGCCGGATGAAATCAGCGTGACAAAGGTGGCGCAAAAGCAGTCGCCGGCGCCGGTCGGATCGACGACATTAATTTTGTGCGCGTCATAAGCGAAGGTTTCGCCATCCCGGCTGACCCCGGACGATCCCTTTTCGCCTCGTTTCAACACGACAAAGTCCGCTTTTTTTGCGAATAATTTCGCTGCGAAACTGTTGAGGGAATCCCCCGGAAACAGCGCTGCGGCATCTTCCTCGCTCGGCAGAAAATACGCGCATATGCCCATAAGCTCATTGACCGCCGAAAAGTAGGAGGCATCGCCCATCAGCTCTTTGCGGACGTTTGGGTCAAACGAAATCTTTGCGCCTCTCTTATGCATTTCCCGGCAGACGCGCAGCACCTTGCCGCACATCTGGGCGCTCGCCAGAACTGAACCCGACACATGCATGATTGCGGGTCCAAAGGCGGACAGGCGGTCAAGCATGGCGTCATTGACATCAAACTGCGACGCCGCCGAGTGGACAATGTTATAGACAAAATCCCGGCTGCCATCTTCATTGTAGCTGACAAAGGCGCTGCCGGTCGGAACGCCCGGAACGGACGCAATCAAGCTGGTGTCAACGCCGTCCGCCTTCAAACGGTCCAGAATGACCTTGCCGAACGCGTCATCGCCAACCGCTCCCGCGAAAATGCACCTTCCGCCACAGCGTGCGGCTTGATCGATGAATATCCCCGGCGCTCCGCTGGCAAAGGGACCTGTATAGGTGCCGGCGCGAAGGTGGCGGCCGCCTTTGTCGCCACAGACAAATTCCACGAGAAGTTCGCCAATCGAACCAATTCCACCGGCTTCGGACATGAACAGTCGCTCTCTCTGAATAGGATGCAGATTTAGGCAATTACTTATTCGCGTCAATTACATTCTTTACATTCGTCAATTATGTTTGACGCGTTGTAAAGTTCGTGCCACGTTGCTAAGTGAGCGGTCAAGGTTGGGCGGCTCGACAATGCGGGCGGATTGTTAGGGTCGGGCTTCGTGCGGTCGAAAAAAATCGGAACGATGGAGGAATTCGCGCTGGCCGTCGGCCTTTCGCGTCCGACCGTGTCGAAATATTTCCATGATCCGGCATCCGTGCGCGGTAAGAACCGGACGAAGATCGAAGCTGTTTTGAAACAGTCCGGCTTCCGTCCGAACATTTTTGCCGTCAACCTCAACCGGCGCAGGTCAAAGATCATCGGCCTGATCGTCCCGGATCCAACCGATCCGTTCTACATGACGCTGGCGCGGCGCATCGAAACGGAGGCGACCGAAGCAGGGTATCTGGCGCTTGTGCTGAGCTCTAACGGCAAGCCCGAAATCGAGGCCCGCGCCATCGAAACAATCACCGCGCTGAACGTCGCGGGCGCGATCATCGCGCCGCTCGGCGAGAACTCGCAGCGCGCCAGGCTGAAAGCGCTCGGCAGGGAAATTCCGCTGGTTTTCATTGACGCGCCACTGGATGACGAAGGGCCGTTCGTCGGGACGAACAACTATCAAAGCATTGGCCTCATCACGGAATATCTCTGCCGTTCCGGTGACCTGCCGACCTATTTCGACACACCCATCGTCAACAGCAATGCCATCGACCGCCGCAAGGCCTATATTTTGACGATGGAGAAACTGGGTTTTGAGCCGAGGTTCGCCAATCTTGTGCCGACGGACGAATGGGATTTCGAAAAAGTCTCCTTCGGCGAAACGGCAAGAATCCTGCGGGACGGAGACTTTCCGACCAAGACCATTTTATGCGCCAATGACCGCGTGGCGTTCGGCGTTCTTGCGGCCATGTATCAAGCCGGGCTGAAAGTCGGATTTGGCGTGGACTGTCAATACCGCGTCGCCGGCCACGACAACCAGCGTCTCAGCGCCTTCACCTGTCCGCCATTGACAACCGTTTCGCAGGATTGCGACGAAATGGGCAGGCTGGCTCTGGACCTTCTCTTCGCCAGAATTGACCATGACAGGGCCGAAAAGATCGGCGCTCTCGCAGGCGACCGGATATTGCTTAATGCGGAGCTCGTCCTGCGCAAGTCAGCCTGAGACTGGCATCTACTTGCCGACCATCATGCGGACGATCTCATCGCCCGTCGTTTCCTGGGGCGTGCGCTCTCCGGCATTCTCTCCGCGGCGGAACACCACGATGCGGTCCGCCACTTCAAATATGTCGCCGAGATTGTGCGAGATGAAAATGATGCCTTTGCCATCGGCCTTCAGCGACTGAATGAGCGAGATCACCTTGCGCTGCTCCGGCACGCCGAGCGCCGCCGTCGGCTCATCCATGATCACAAGCCGCGCGTTCCAGTACATGGCGCGGCCGATGGCCACCGCCTGACGCTGCCCGCCCGAAAACGCCGCCACAGGGGCGTCGAGACGTTCAACGTGGAAATCAAGCCGCTGCATGGTCTCTTTCGCCACTTCGGCCATTCTCTGCCGGTCAATCACCGGCAGGAAGCCAAACAGCTTTTTCATCGGCTCGCGGCCAAGAAAAATGTTGGCCCCTATGGAGAGATTATCGGCGAGCGCCAAATCCTGGTAGATCGTCTCAATGCCATTGTCGCGCGCCTCCTGCGGCGTGGAAAAAGCGATGCGCTTGCCGTCCAGCATGATGTCGCCGATTTCGTAGCCGAAGACGCCCGAGATGGCCTTGATCAATGTTGACTTGCCTGCGCCATTGTCCCCCGCAAGCGCCACGACCTCGCCCGGAAACACATCAAACGATACCTTGTTAAGGGCCTCCACCGCGCCGAAATGCTTCGACACGTCCCGGACGGAAAGAATGGGCGCGCGCTCACTCAACTTGGCGTCCTCCGGTGAAGCGGCGCTGCGCCTGATCGACCAATACCGAGATGATGATGACGAGGCCGACCGCGATGAACTGCCAGAACGGTTCAACATCGACAAACACAAGCCCGTAGTCGATCACAGCAATGACCAGCGCGCCGGCGACCGTGCCCCAGATCGTGCCGGAGCCGCCGAACAGGCTGGCGCCGCCGATGACGACTGCGGCGATTGACAGCAGCAGCAAGGGCTCGCCCGCCTGCGGCGCGCCAGCTGAAAACCGTCCGGTGTAGAGCACGCCCGCAATGCCGGCCATCACCGCCGACAGGACATAAATCTTAACCGTGAGCCGCTTGATATTGATGCCCGCCCGGCTCGCCGCCGCCTTGCTCGCGCCCATCGCGTAGGTGTGCTGGCCAAAGCGCGTCTGCGACAAGAGGTAATGCAAAATGATGCAGCAGATCACCGCGAGAACGACAATCACCGGAACGCCGAGAACCCGGTCATTGCCGACGGAGGAATACCATTTGTTGCTGATCGCGATGGTCATGCCGCCGGCGAACAGATAGGCCGATCCGCGCGCCACGCCATACATGCCGAGCGTGCCGATAAAAGGCGGTACCTTGAGCTGTGCGATGAGCCAGCCGTTCACAAGGCCCGGAACGACCGACACCAGCACGCCTGAAAAAACGCCGAAGAGCATGGCTGGAAACGGTGGCAGGCCGAGCTGCGCCGCCGCATAGTTCGCCATATGCGCCGCAACGACGGACGCAAGGCCCATGACGAAACCCAGCGACAAGTCGATGCCGGCCGAAATGATGACAAACGTCTGGCCAAGCGCAAGCACCAAAGGCGCTGTCGCTGCTACGGCGATGGCCTTCAAATTGTATGTGTTGAAAACGAAGCTCACACCGTAGGCGGTCCGCGCCCAGATTTCAAAAACGATGACCAGAAAAAATAGAAACACCCATGCGCGCAATTCTGCGACACGCATGAGAAACGACTTGTCAGGAGCTTTGGCCACCGGCTTCGCCGTCATCGCTTGCAATCCAAAATAAGAGAGACAAGGGCCGCCGGCATAACATGTTCGGCGGCCCGGATCATGTGCGCTTTTTGTTTATTCGCTCTTGTAGAGGTAGCGGTTGACAGCAGGGTCATCAATGTTGGCGGCGGTCATGACGGTGAAGCCCGTGCCGATGGCCGTCGGCACTGGATTGCCGGTGACGAAGGCATGGGCGGCGGCCAGTCCAAAATAACCGATCTCAGCGGGATGCTGCGCGATGGTGAGCTCAAATGTGCCGTCTTTGAGCTGTGCAACGATTGATTCCGGCGCGTCGAATCCAGCCATCTTCACCTTGCCTGCGACGCCCGCCTGCTTGGCGCCATTGGCGGCGCCGGAAGCCGAGAACAGGTTGGCTCCGAAAACGCCGGCAAGATCCGGAACGCGCCCGAGAACCGCTTGGAACTGCGAAGCGGCCTTGTTGGCGTCGTCGTCGTTGAACTGGGTCTCAAGCACTTCGATGTCTTTCCAAGTGGCGATTTCCAGCTTGAAGCCCTCTTCGCGCTGGTCGGTCGTGGAAATGCCGGGCTTGACGTTGGAGACATAGACTTTGCCCTTTTCGCCGATTGCCTTAGCGAGCGCGCGCGCCGCCATCCGGCCGCCCAAAACATTGTCCGAGGCGACATAGGAGATCGGGAAGTCAGCGTCGCCGGCCCCGGTTTGGAAAACGCCCGAGCCGATGAACGTGTCAACGCAGACCACCTGTATGCCGGCCTCAAACGCCTTGCGCAGCGGCTCCACCATCTGCACTTTGTCGTTGGGCGCGATCAGGATCGCCGCCGGTTTTTTGGCGATGATCGCCTCAAGCACTGGAACCTGCAGCGAAACGTTCCATTCCGCCGCGCCCTGATACAGGAGACTGACGCCCAGCGCCTTCGCGGCCGCTTCCGCGCCTTTGTGCATTGTGACGTAGAACCCGTCGGCGGTCAGGCCGGGGATGAGGGCAATAGTGACGGCGTCAGCGGCTTTGGCGCCACCGGTGATAAGTCCGGTGCCTGCCGCAGCGGTTGCCGCGCCCATCATCTTCATAAATGAACGACGCTCCATGGTTTCCTCCCTGAGTGAGCATGCGGGAACGAGGCTGATAGTCCGGCCTGTCCTAAGGTCAAGCATTGCAATGTTATTGCTATCCGTCAACTATATTTTTTACGCGCGTTAATATACGAATTATTGGCGTTTGGGGGGGATCAACTTGGCCAGCGCATCAGTTTCCGAAAGATTCTGCGCAGGCTTGCGCAGGCCGATTCCCGTGCGGTTTCGCGGGGCTTTGCGCAGCGCATATTGCCGACTGCGCTGAACGCCATGACTAATCAACGAAACCTAATGCTTGACCACTTCAAAAATCTTGCCGCTCATTAACAGAGCCACTTCTGAAGCAGGCAGGGGCTTTTGACATTCGGACAAGGGGTTGAGCCAGAAATTCGAATTTGGCAGCATCTTGAACAGATCGCGCGACACCGCTCCAAGACAAGTTTCCGGCTCCTTCACATAGTCGGAAATGCGTCGCGCCGAGGTGAAGGCCGGATGCCACTGCATGCCCTGATATTCGACTGTCGCGACATTGATGGGCTCCTCATGCTTGAGTGAGCGTCGGCGCTCGCCTGTCGCCATCTTCGTCTCAGGCGTGAGAATATAAATCTGCGCTTCCAAAAGGGCCCTGTAAAATTCCGGCGCTGCGGCGGGATCCTTTGCCGCCGCCTGCATTAATGTCTCAAGATTGTTTTCGGGTTCAAACATGATGGTCGCCTTTCAAATAAATTGATGGTCACTGACTTTTAAAAAAATGCCGATCAAAAAAACAGTCAAAAAAATCAATGCTGGCCGTCGCGCAGCGTCCGGTAAATCGTGTTGCGCGACACGCCGAGTTTACGGGCGGTCTTGCTGATGTTCTCCCCAGTTTCCGCAAAAGCCGCCAACACCTGCGCGCGCTGAACGTCATGCAGATTGGATTTGAGCTTGTCGTGGCCAAGGCCGTTCAGGGCGGAGTTTTCGCGTCGGTGGCTGTGTCTGCTGTCGCTGTCGATCAAGGCGCGGACAGCGTCATCGTCTATCAAATCAGCGCCATCGCCCAGTGTAAGCCTGGACAGCGCGTTGCGCAGTTCGCGGATGTTTCCCGGCCAGTCCAGCTGCGACAGCTGATCGATGGCGCCATGCGTCAGACTCCGCGACGGATCAATCACGCGCATCAGGTGCCGCGCAATATCGGCAAAGTCCGTGCGATCGCGCAGGGGCGGCAACATCGCTTCAAGCGTGTTCAGCCGGAACAAAAGGTCCGGGCGGAACCGTCCGCGCGCAATACACTCGTCAAGATTGGCATTGGTCGCCGACACGAGCAGAACGTCCACCAATTTCGGGCTGCCGCCCACCGGCCGCACGGTCCAATCATCGAGAAAGCGCAGCAGCACCGCCTGTAGCGCCATCGGCATGTCGCCGATTTCGTCGAGGAACAGCGTGCCGCCGTCCGCCTCTTTGAACAGGCCGGCCGACCCGCCTTTGCGCGCGCCAGTGAAGGCGCCTTCTGAATAGCCGAACAGCTCCGCCTCAATCAGGCTGTCAGGCAGTGCCGCGCAGTTAACCGCAATGAAGCTTCCGGTTCGCTGGCTCGCGGCATGGGCATGACGCGCCAGCTGCTCCTTGCCGGTTCCGGTCTCGCCGCGCACCAAGATAGGCATTTTGCGAACCGCCGCATTGTCGATCTGTTTGACGATTTTCGCGATCGCGGGGTCTGCGGAGACAAATTGCGGCGTCACCGGTTTCGGCAGTTCAGCCTTGATGCCGCGCACGGGCTGGACCATCGGGAACATTCTGGGATTTTCAATTGTCGCAACAAACTGGCTGCCGACATCGTCCTGCAGGCTCTGGCGTCCCAGGCGGCGGCCCTCATCGACAAACGCACTGAACTTGGTGCGGAACAGGTCAGAAAAACGCCGGCCCGGCGCCGCCGGCAGTCCGTGCAGCAAGGCCCTCGCCGCCTGATTGGCCGCCAGCACCCCGCCATCGCTGTCTACCGCCAAAAGGCCGGCGCTCAGCGTGTGCAGATATTCGCCGCGGTTGTGAAACGCGATCAGCATGTCGCCGCGGTGGCTTTCGCGGAACAGCCCGTTTTCGATCTGTGTCGCGGCCATCGCCACCAATGCTTGAGTATGGGTCTGGCGCGACAGGCAGTCAGACGAGGCGTCCAGAACGCCGACAAGCTCGCCGTCCGGCGCGAAAATTGGCGATGCGGTGCAGGTCAGATGATTATAACGGGAGAAGAAGTGCTCCCCGCCATGCACGACAATCTGCCGCTTCAAATGCGCGGCCGTGCCAAGCCCGTTGGTGCCGCAATAGGCTTCCGCCCACACTGAACCGGGACGGATGCTGGCGGCGTCTGAAGCATCATCGAAGCTCCGGTCGGAAACGAAGTCGAGCAGAAGTCCGTCAGGGTTCGCAAAGGCGATCAGGAAGTTTGATCCTGCAATCTGCTGATGCAGCGAGTGCATTTCGGCCAGCGCGAGCCCGCGCACGAGAGAACAGCGCTGCTGCTCCTGCCGAAGCGTGGACTGGCTGACTATTTCCGTTTCAGGAGGACGGCGGGTGTCAAGCCCGAGCGAAATGCAGCGCATCCAGCTGTCGTAGATATCGGGCGGCAGGAATTCAGCGGGAAGCGACCCGCGCTGCTCAAGCGCGATATGAGCTCTGTCCAATCCTCTGCTGGCAGAAATCATGATCAGTCTTTCAGGACCGGTTTTCAACAATTTACATAGTCAATGCGGCATTCTCATCAATTCGCATGCAAGGGCAATAGAAGGGAAAGCATACAGGCCTCGCCAAAAAACACAAACGCGCTTTGAACAATTTCTCTGACGTTTCGTGACGGAACAAGAATGGCGCCAGTTCTGTTCCCCAGCGGAGCGGAAACAGATTCGCAGAGCCAAACAGAATCTAATGTTTTCAATATGTTAATGATGTGGCACAGCGATTGCACATTGTTCAAAGATATAGTTACCCGTCACACGCAGGCGGGTTGTCCGGGGGATGGACCATTGATATCACAAAAGTTTGGCGAGACCGGCGGGGAATTGACGGCGAGGCTTGTTGTCAAGCTGAAAAGCTTGGAATCCCTAATATCCATTCGTCGAGTTCGTCCTGATATCACGGACAATGACACACAATCACAAGAGCTTCACACCCGTCAACGATCTGCGGGAAGTCGGAGGGACAGCGGCCATTAACCCGCTGGCGGCGAACACGGACCTGTGTCCGGCTCGCCGCGATTTCAGCATGCGACGCCCTTGAAACGCGCCGGAATGGCGCGAGGGCGGCAGGCGCGGATGTTTGCGGCAAGCGGGTTGTCAGGCAGGAGCCTGGCGGCCCGCTTTCGGCGGCTTGTGCCGTCTGTGAAGTCACACAAGGAGGAGGAAAACTATGGATCTTATAACATCTCTGGCCGTGATCATCGGTATCATGGGCGGCATCGCGACATGGGCCGCAGTCACGATTGGCAGCCCCTATCTGCTGATTTGGGCGGTCTTCGTCGCATGGGGCAGCTTCTATCACTGCGGCGGCAAGGAAGCCGGCCTTCAAAGTTCGGCGGCAGCCAATGTCTGGGGCGTCATCATCGCATCGCTTGCCTTCATCGCGCTGATTTCGATGGGCGTGACGGCGCTCAACGCCGGCATATGCGTTGGCGTCTCAATCGTGGTGCTGGTGCTTGCCGCCAAAGCCCCGATCTTCAGCGCCATCCCGGCCTCGGTCTATGGCTATGCCTCAACGGCGGCGCTGTTCCTGCTCGGCGGCGCAGCCTATGGCGAAGGAGCCGGCGGCATCGTCAAGGTTGGCGCCGCGGTTGCGGTGTCAATGATTGTCGGCAATGTTCTTGGCTACATTTCCGAGAAGATTGTCGGCGCCGTGGTCAAGAGCTGAGGCGCTGACTCCCGGGGGCGCGAAGGCGGCCCCGGACTTTCGCAAAGGCTGCGCCGTCAGATGGACGGTTTCCCGCATTTCAGGCAGCCTTCCGCGTCACCACGCCCCGTTGCCGGTCTGGCCACTGAATTCCAAGGGACGTCCAGGGCGCGCGGTCCTGCCGGTTGGAACAAATTGAGAGCGTGGCTCGCCACGCGCCCTGAAACGGCTTTTTGCCCGGGCTGGCGCATGGGACGCTTCAGGTGAAAGCGTGCGAAGGCCAGGAGGGACATGGCTAAGGGGCTCCGCCCGCCGGGATAACCACACCCGGCTGCCATAGGCCGCCCGCTCCCCCGAATGCCGGTTGTACACCCGGTCCCCATGAGAGCAGCGCGGACAGTATGCGGGAAGGCGCGGGGCATTGGATAAAATGTGTTGCGCTTTTCGATCAAGCCATTGATATTGAGGGAATTTATTTCCATGAATGGCTGATTCCATCCCCCATTTTACACCCCTTCACCGCGCCAGAACCCAACCACCTGCAGCTCACGCCCCCCTCTGCCTGTCGGCATCTCCCCCGCGCCCTTCGACAAGCTCAGGAGGGGAGATCGCTGTGTCACGGCTTTCGCGTTTACTTGCAACTCTGTTAAAGGAAAAGGGAAAGCGGCGGAGAGCGATCTCCCCTCCTGAGCTTGTCGAAGGGCGCGGGGGAGATGCCGACAGGCAGAGGGGGGCGTGAGCTGCAGACTGTTGGGTTTTGGCAAGATGCTCGGCGGCGGCAGCTTGACCTACCTCGGCCTTACCCCGTTCAGCACCACGCTCAGCACCGCCTGCGCCGTCTGCTCATAGAAGCCCGGCTTGTCCACCTGGCTCCCCAGCACCGCACGCACCTGCACATCAAAGTCCGCATAATGCTGCGTCGTCGCCCAGATGATGAAGAACAGGTGCGGCGGGTCGATGGGGGCGAGCTTGCCCTGGCTGACCCAGGTGCGGATGACGGCGGATTTGCGGTCGACCAGCTCCTTCAGTCCGGTCTTCAGAAACCCGCCGACATGCGGCGCGCCGTGCAGGATTTCATTGGCGAAGAAACGCGAGGCGGCGGGTTTTTTGGCGGACATTTCGAGCTTGCGGGTGATATATTTGCGCAGCTCTTCAACGGGGTCGCCGTCCGGGTCGAGCGCCATCATCGGCTGCAGCCATTCGTCCAGCGTCGCTTCCAGAACGGCGGCGTAGATATCGTCCTTGCGCTTAAAATAATAGAGAAGGTTCGGTTTCGACATGCAGGCTTTTTCGGCGATCTGGTCAATTGTCGTGCCGCGCAGGCCGTAGTTGGAAAACATTTCAAGCGCCGCGTCGAGGATGACGCCGCGGTTGACTTCCTGAATGCGGGTCGGCTTGTCGCCGGCCTCTTTTTTGGGTTTGCCTGTCACTTGCCTCTAATTCCGCTTGTTGAAACCAGCGCGGCTTCTATCCGGATTCAGCTAAACATACAGCCAAGATAACGCAAACGCTATTGACCGCTCACGGCTTCCCTTTTAGCCTGTAATTTGACCGATTAGTCAATAAATCCAGCGGCCTCGCGCCGCGCTTTGAAAGCATTTCAATGTCCGCCAATCCCAAGAGCCTGAACAATATGGAAGCCTTCTGGATGCCGTTCACATCCAACCGGCAGTTCAAGCGCAACCCGCGCCTGTTTGTCGGCGCGAAGGGCATGTATTACACGACCGATGACGGGCGGCAGGTGCTGGACGGCACGGCGGGCCTGTGGTGCTGCAATGCCGGGCACGGGCGCGATAAGATCGTCAAGGCCGTGCAGGACCAGGTGGCGCAGATGGATTATGCGCCGGCCTTCCAGATGGGCCATCCCAAAGCGTTCGAGCTGGCGGCGCGGCTTGTCAATTATCTGCCGCGTCCGCTTGACCACGCCTTCTTCACGAACTCAGGTTCGGAGTCGGTCGAGACCGCGCTGAAGATCGCCATTGCCTATCAGCGGGCGCGCGGCAAAGGAACCAAGACGCGGCTGATCGGGCGCGAGCGCGGCTATCATGGCGTCAATTTCGGCGGCATTTCCGTCGGCGGCATTCCCAACAACCGCAAATTTTTCGGCTCGCTCCTGACCGGCGTTGACCATATGCGCCACACGCATGATCTTGAGCGCAACGCCTTCTCCAAAGGCATGCCGGAACACGGGGCGGAGTTTGCCGATGACCTTGAAAAGATCATCGCGCTGCATGACGCGAGCAACATCGCCGCCGTCATTATCGAGCCGGTGGCGGGTTCAACCGGGGTGCTTATCCCGCCGAAAGGATACCTT
>JANMMM010000340.1:0-3077 GCA_031373225.1 Phyllobacteriaceae bacterium
ATGGGTTGTTGGCGGCCGGCGTTGCCGGTGTGCGAATTGCTGGACGATCCCAAGGTTGAGGCCGTGCATGTCACCTCGCCCAATGTGGCGCATTATCCGCAGGTGAAGCAGATACTGGCGGCAGGCCGCCATGTGATCTGCGAAAAGCCGCTCGCCATGACATCGGAACAATCCGCCGAGATGGTTTCGCTGGCCCGCGCCAGCGGCAGGGTCGCGGCTGTCTGTTACAATATCCGCTTTTATCCCTTGAACCAGCATGCCCGCCAAATGGCAGCTGACGGCGGTCTGGGAGAGGTGCGGCTGGTCACGGGCCACTATCATCAGGATTGGCTGGCCAAGCCGACCGACTGGAACTGGCGGCTTGCGGCAGACGAGGGCGGCGCGCTGCGCTCGGTCGGCGATATCGGCACGCATTGGATAGACCTTACCAGCTTTATTTCCGGTCAGAAGCCTAGCGCGGTTTTTGCTGAACTCGCGACCTTTATTCCTGATCGGCAAAAGCCGGTGGGGCCAGTTGAAACATTCTCTACGGCCAGTGGCAAGACGGAGCCTCGCAAGGTCGAAACCGACGACGCCGCTACGATCCTGCTGCGTTACCCAAACGGCGCGCGGGGCGTCATGTCTGTCAGCCAGATCAGCCAGGGCCGCAAAAACGCGCTGCACTGGGATATTTCGGGTTCAGGGGCCTCCGCCGCCTGGCATTCCGAAAAGCCGGATCACCTCTGGATCGGCCACCGCGACGCGCCCAATCAGATATTGCAGCGCGACGCCAGCCTGATGAATGCGGCTGGCGAGGCGGCTGCCAGCCTGCCGGGCGGGCATGTAGAGGGATTCGCCGACTCGTTCCGCGCGTTGTTCGCCCAAGTTTATGCCGATGTGTCGCATGGCTCCCGCTCAAAAGATGCGGCCTATGCGGGTTTTGACGATGGCCATTATGAAATGCTGTTCTGTGATGCGGTGTTGAAAAGCGCCAAAGAGGGGCGTTGGATTGAGATTGCGCAGGCCTGAAGGGGGGATGATGTGAAGCTTGGAATATTGGCCGCGCCATTTGCTGAAACCAGCCTTGCCGATGTAGCCGACTGGTCGGCCTCCGTCGGCTTCGAGGCGCTGGAAATCGCCTGCTGGCCGTCGGCGAGCGGCGAAAAGCGGCGCTACGCCGGGACGTCGCACATTGGGGTTGAGGAGATGACCAAGGCGCAGGCGCAAGACATTGCAGGCGCGGTCGCCGCCAGGGGCCTGTCCATTTCCGGCCTCGGCTATTATCCCAACCCGCTGCACTCCGACGCGGCGCACCGCGAGGCCGTCACCGGTCACCTGAAGAAAGTCATCCGGGCGGCGGGCCTTATGAACGTCAAAGTCGTCAACACCTTCGTTGGCGGCAACCGGACGCTGACGGTGGATCAGAACTGGGAGAACGCCGTCCCGGTTTTTAACGACGTGGTTGCGTTCGCCAAAGATAATGGAGTGACGCTCGCGTTCGAAAACTGCCCGATGATCTTCTCGCCGGACGAATGGCCGGGCGGGCACAATATCGCCTATGCGCCGAAAATCTGGCGGCGCATCTTTGAAACCTGGGGCGATGCGGTCGGGATGAACTATGACCCAAGCCACCTTGTCTGGCAGATGATCGACAATGGGCGCTTCATCCGTGAGTTTGGCGCACATATGGTGCATGTCCACGCCAAGGATTTGATGATCGATCAAGATGGGCTTTACGAGAACGGGATTATGTCCTTAGGTATGGGCTGGCAGGTGCCGCGCATGCCGGGATTGGGAGACATCAACTGGTCCGAAATCTTCTCGGGCCTTTACCGGGCCGGCTACGATGGCCCGGTGATTATCGAACACGAAGACCGCGTCTTTGAAGGATCGGACGAAAACATCAAACGCGGTTTTCTGCTGGCGAGAGACGTCCTTCGCCCCTTTGTGAAATAGGACGCGACAAGAGCAACAAACTGTAATGGGAGAGCCTCCAATGAAAAAGTTTCTAATGGGTACTGCCGCGCTGGCGCTGACTGTGGGAATGGGCGGAATTGCGGAGGCCAAGACCTACAAAATCGGCGTGTCAAACACGGTGCAGGGCAATGGCTGGCGCGAGCAGATGGTCTGCGCCATGAAGGCGCAGGCGCTGGCATCGGGCATGGTGGAATCGCTCAACATCGCGCACCGCAACACCGACGCCGCCGGTCAGCTTGAGGACATCCGCAACCTGATTCAGGCAGGCGTCAACGCCATCGTCGTCAACCCGGCCAACGCCGACGGCATCAACGCCGCGATCAAAGAAGCCACGGACAAGGGCATTGTCGTTGTCGCCGTGGATCAGGCCGTGACCGAGCCTTCCGCCTACATTCTGTCGAACAATCAGGAACAGTATGCCTATCTTGGCGCTAAGTGGCTGTTTGAGACGATTGGCGGCAAGGGCGCTGTCGTTTACATGCGCGGCGCGGCTGGCGCTGGCGCCGACAATGACCGCGACAAGGGCTTCAAACGCGCCTTGGCCGAGGCTCCGGGCGTCACTGTTCTGCAGGAAGTCTTCACCGGCTGGCAGCAGGATCAGGGCAAGCAGCAGATCAACGACATCATCGCCTCCGGCGCGAAGTTTGACGGTGTCTGGACCTCGGGCATCGACAATGTGATCGTTGACGCGTTCACTGAAGCGGGCGCGCCGTTGGTGCCGATCGTCGGCGCGGACAATGCCGGCTTTGTCGGCCAGCTCACCAGCGTCGCAGGCCTCAAGGGCGCGGCGGTCACCAACCCCGGTTCGGTTGGCGGCGCGGGCGTCGCGCTGGCCTTGCAGATTCTTGAGGGCAAAGCCCCGGCTGAAAAGACGGTGCTTGTTGATCCGGTCCTGTGGGACAACCAGTCGGAGGCGGGCAAAAAACTGATCGCCGAGGGCGCGAACCCGAAGCTCTCGCCGGAATGGCCGGTCTCAGTGTCGATCCCCGGCTGGACGACCTACACGATGGACCAGATCATCGCCTGTAAAGGCCCCGGCGAGTGTTTTAGCGGCACGCGGCATTGGAGCAGCAAGGCAACGTCGGCTGCATTCCGACCAAGACCCTGGTCGCTTCGGCGCA
>JANMMM010000361.1:0-3484 GCA_031373225.1 Phyllobacteriaceae bacterium
CGCACGCGCTCATCCATCGTCAGAGAAGCTTGGGAAAGGCGCGTAGCGGAATAGCCTGAGCTTGAAGACGGCGACGCGCTCCATTCTATTGAAGGAAACAGCGCGCCAAGCGCCGAGAAATGACTGACATCCGGCCATGAAAGTCCTGCGTCTTGCGGCCTGAGCGCTGATCGTCTATGCGCCTGCCTGCCCTGCCCTTCCGAGCTTTTCTATGCAAAACATCCAGCTGGTCATTTTCGATTGCGACGGCGTTCTGGTTGAATCCGAATATCTCGCCGCCCGCATCGAAGCTAAGCTTTTGACGGACGCCGGCTATCCGGTTAACGCGCAGACGATGACGGAGCGCTTTTCCGGGCTGACCTTTAAGGACACGTTGCTGCAGATCGAGCGGGAATCCGACGTGCCGCTCTCCGCCTCGCTGCTCAGCCAAGTGGACCGGCTGATAGATCTTGCGCTTGAAACCGAGCTGGTTGCCATCGGGGGCGCGGAACGCACATTGCGGCGGATCAAGCACCCCAAATGTATCTGCTCCAATTCATCCAGCGACCGGCTCGGCATTTCGCTCGGCCGCACCGGGCTTTACCGATTGTTCGAGCCGCATATTTTTGCCGCGCATGAAGTCGGGACCAAGAAGGGCAAACCTGATCCAAACGTCTTCCTTTTTGCAGCCAAACGATTCAACGCGAACCCGCGAGCGACCGTTGTCATTGAAGATTCCGTCCACGGCGTCGCCGGCGCGGTGAAGGCCGGCATGCGCGTCATCGGCTTCACCGGCGGCGCCCACACCTATCCCGGCCATGGCGACCAGCTGATTGAGGCAGGGGCGGAGACGGTTGTGGCGCGGTTTGTGGATATTCCGGGTGTGATCGAGGCGTTTGAAGTCTGGGCCGGCCCGGACGCGGCCTAGCTCCCCGCCTTCTTCGCCGCTTTCGGCGCGCCCTCGTCAAAACCGACAAACACCCGGTAGGAGCGGTCTGTGGGCTTGGGCAGGTTCATATTCGGATCGTTGAACACAAAGGTCGCCGCGCCGCTGGCGGGGTCCACCGTGACGGGGAATTGGGTCAGCTGTGAATAAAGCACCGCCTCGCCCGATGTGACGGCCACGCGAATCGGCAGGTTCACGCTTCCCGCGACCGCCTTCGGCCCCGGCACAAGCCGGCCGGAGGCTGCGACATTGATGGTCAGCGTCTCGCCCGCGTAGGAGCAGGCGCGGGTGACTTCGCCGAGCGAGGCCTGGTGGATGACTTTGGTCTTGTCGGCCTCGCTGGTATCCGTGGGCGCGCCGCCTTTTTCGTATTTGGTGAAAAACGCCGTGCCTTCGCGCAGCTCGACATTGGGGCAGAAGGCGCGCAGTTCGGATTCGGTGATTTGGTCGGAGGGCGGCGGGGCGAGGTCCTTGTTCTTGTCGCCGCCAAGGCCGAGAATGCTGGTCGGGCTCGACGTGTTGCAGGCGGCAAGCGCCATCAGTGAAACAAACGCCAAGCCGCGAAACCCAAATGACATCAAACGCATACTGGTTCTTCCCATGATCCGGTTTTTTGTCCTATAGCAGCGCCGCAGCGGAATTACGACCGTCACAGGCCGTATTTTCGTCCGACTCACTTCGGTTTTCACAAGATTGATGGCGCGGCTCCCGCTTCCCATCCCTGCGGCAGGCTTTAGATGCGCTACATTTCCACCCGCGGCGAAGCCGCCAGCCTCGGCTTCTGCGACACGCTGATGACGGGTCTTGCGCGCGACGGCGGTCTTTATGTGCCCGAAACATGGCCGGCCTTCACGGCTTCCGCCTTCAAGGGGCTGCGCCGCCTGTCCTATGCCGATCTCGCTATTGCCGTGCTCTCGCCGTTCATCGGCAATGAGATCAAGTCGGCGGATTTCGCCCGCATGGTCAGAGAGTCCTACGCATCCTTCCGGCATGACGCCGTCTGCCCGCTCGTCCAAACCGGAACCAATGAGTTTGCGCTGGAACTTTTCCACGGCCCGACGCTTGCCTTTAAGGATGTCGCCATGCAGCTGGTGGCGCGGCTGATGGACCATGTGCTGGCCGGGTGCGGTCAGCGCGCCACCGTGGTCTGCGCCACATCGGGCGACACGGGCAGCGCGGCGGTCGAAGCCTTTGCCGGGCGGGAGCGGACGGACCTGTTCGTTTTGTTTCCGCACGGGAAAATCTCCGAAGTGCAGCGGCGGCAGATGACAACTTCCGTCGCTCCAAACGTGCATGCTCTGTCGATTGACGGGAATTTCGACGATTGCCAGGACCTGGTGAAAGCCATGTTCAACGATCTGAAGTTCCGCGACTGCCTGGCTTTATCCGGCGTCAACTCAATCAACTGGGGCCGGATCATGGCCCAGATCACCTATTACTTCTCCGCCGCGCTTTCCCTCGGCGCGCCGGACCGCGCTGTGTCATTCACCGTGCCGACCGGAAATTTCGGCGATATTTTCGCCGGCTACGCCGCCATGCGGATGGGGCTTCCCATTGAAAAGCTGGTCATCGCCACCAACGACAACGACATTCTGGCGCGGACGCTCGCGACAGGAATATATGAAATGCGCGGCGTCACGGCGACCACCTCACCTTCAATGGACATCCAGATTTCCTCGAATTTTGAACGGCTTCTGTTCGAAGCCTCAGAGCGTGATTCAAGCGCGGTGCGGCAGATGATGGCCGGGTTCAAGCAGTCGGGGGCTTTCACGATTGCCGGGGAGCCGCTCGCCGCGATCCGGAAGAACTTTTCGGCGGGGCGGTCGAACCTCGCAGAGACCGGCGAGATGATCGCTTCGATGCACAAGTCAAACGGCTACCTCATTGACCCGCATACAGCGGTTGGCTTCAAAGTGGCTCGGGAAACGGAAACCTCTTCCACACCCATGGTGGTCCTCTCCACCGCCCATCCGGCGAAATTTCCCGACGCGGTGCGCGCCGCCAGCGGCGTCGCCCCATCGCTCCCCGCGCACCTGTCGGATCTTATGGGCAGAAAAGAGCGCTTGACGCGGCTGCCCGCCGACCTGCAAAAGGTGCAGGAACACATAAACCGCCTTTCAAGAGCGGTCTGAACGGGAGTAACCCTATGGGAGTTGAAGTCAGCCGCCTGTCCAACGGACTGACCGTCGTCAGCGAGCACATGCCGCATGTTGATTCCGTAGCGCTCGGCATCTGGGTGAAGAGCGGCGCGCGCAGCGAGACTTCCGAAGAGCATGGCATCGCGCATCTGCTGGAACACATGGCCTTCAAGGGCACGACGAAGCGCAGCGCCTGGGACATTGCGGTAGACATTGAAAATGTCGGAGGCGAGATTAATGCGGCGACGAGCGTTGAATCCACGTCCTATTATGCCCGCGTGCTGAAAGACGATCTGCCGCTGGCCGTGGATATTCTGGCTGACATTCTGACCGATTCCTCCATCGACACTACCGAGCTCAAGCGCGAGCAGCATGTCGTCTTGCAGGAGATCGGCGCGGCGCATGACACGCCGGACGATGT
>JANMMM010000367.1:0-9137 GCA_031373225.1 Phyllobacteriaceae bacterium
CATCTCGAAGAAGGTGTGGTGCCTCGCGGTGTAGCCCACATTGTCAAGATCATTGTGTTTGCCGCCGGCCCGCACGCATTTTTGCGACGTGGCGGCACGCGAATAGGGCCGCTGCTCAAGACCGGTGAATACGTTCTTGAACTGCACCATGCCGGCATTGGTGAACATCAATGTCGGGTCATTGCGCGGAACAAGCGGGCTTGAATCAACGACTTCGTGACCGTTTTTGCGAAAGTATTCCAGAAAAGCCGAACGGACTTCGTTGACGCCACTCATTCACGCACCCTTGTTTTCCGGTGGTTTGTCGTTTCCCGGGCGGGAAGAACCGCTTGTAGCCATATGGTTTCTGCCTGTCCAGAACAGCATGAACGCAGCCTGAAGCGTATCCGCATTTCACGCAAACACTGACATGCTCCAAATGGCCTATGCTATTGAAAATGGCAGGTAAACTCGAACCTCGGCGCTGCCCCTCATCCGGTCCTTCGGACCACCTTCTCCCCGTGAGAACGGGGAGAAGGGAAGTGGCGGACACTTCCTGCCAAATCCTGTCAGCAGGCCCGTCCGCACCACCTTGAGCCCAGGCGGCGTTACTTGCGAAGTTGATTTCTTCTAAATCAGGGCTACGGCCCGCGGGAGCCCTTAATGTCCGCCGCCGAAGCCATCATCGCCCCCAAAGCCACCCGCCGAGACTGGATCGGCCTTGCCGTCATCGCGCTGCCTTGCATGCTGTATTCGATGGACCTGACGGTGCTGAACCTCGCCGTGCCGACGCTCATTGCCGACATCAAACCGTCCGCTTCCGAGCTATTATGGATCATCGACGTCTACGGCTTTATGGTCGCCGGCTTCCTCGTTGCCATGGGTTCGCTCGGCGACCGGATCGGGCGGCGCAAGCTTTTGATGGCGGGGGCGGCGGTGTTTGGAATCACCTCGCTGATCGCCGCCTTTGCCAACACGCCCGCCACGCTGATCGCCGCGCGGGCGCTGCTTGGAATTGCCGGGGCGACCATCGCACCGTCTACCCTGTCACTCATCACCAACATGTTCCGCGATGAAAAAGAGCAGGCGTTTGCCATCTCGATGTGGGTGGCGGCCTATTCTGCCGGGGCGATCATAGGCCCGCTGGTGGGTGGCGTTCTGATCCAGTATTTCTCCTGGGGCTCGGTGTTCCTCGCCAATGTGCCGGTCATGCTGCTGCTGCTCGCCGTCGCGCCATTCCTTCTGCCGGAGCACAAGGACCCGAACCCCGGCCGCATTGATTTTCCGAGCATCTTCCTGTCGCTCGCCTCCATCCTGTCGATCATTTACGGGCTGAAGAAGATCGCCGAGAGCGGCTTTGCCGCGCTTCCGGTGCTGATCGCGCTTGCGGGTATTGCCCTGCTGGTGGTTTTCGTGCGCCGGCAATACAGTCTGGAGCAGCCATTCATCGACCCTAAACTGTTCGAGCTGACGAAATTCCGCGTCGCCATTGCGGTGAATTTCATCGGCATTTTCTTCCTGTTCGGCACGTTCATCTTCATGGCGCAATATCTGCAGATGGTGGCGGGCCTCTCGCCGCTGATGGCGGGGCTTTGGTCCGTCCCCAGCGCGCTCGCTTTCACCCTCATGTCGTTCGCCACGCCCGCTTTGATGGAGCGTTTGAGCGTCACATCTCTGATCGCCGCTGGTCTCGTCGTGTCGGCGGCGGGCCTTGCGCTGCTTGCCGCCGCGGATAATTTCGCGCTAATCATTGTTGCCAACATCATTATGTCGGTCGGCTTCACCCCGGTGATCACCATGACCACCGGGCTCATCGTCGGCTCGGCGCCGCCCGAAAAAGCGGGCGTCGCCTCGGCGGTCTCGGAAACCGGCGCGGAGCTGGGCGGGGCGCTGGGTGTCGCGCTGATGGGCAGTCTCGGCACGGCGATTTTCCGGAGCTTTATGGAAGGGAAAACCGCGCCGGGACTTTCACCCGAAGTCTCGGAGGCAGCCCGCACCACGCTGGGCGGCGCGCTGGAGGCGGCCAAGACGCTGCCGGGAACGGACGGCGCGGCGATGGTTGAGGCGGCTCGGCAGATATTCATGACCGGGTTTCACACCATGGCGCTGATTTCAACGCTGGCGCTGCTGGCGGCGGCCTGGATGACATGGAAGGTGCTTGGCGGTGAAAGCCGGGCGCTGGCTTCAGCGGGTCACTGACGCTGGCTCTTCAGCTTCTGCTCGATCCGGTATTCCAGCAGCCGCGCCACCCGCGCTTCGAAATTGATCGACTCCACCCGGTCAAAATCCGCCTGCGCCTGCGCGTGCGCAGACAGCAGCTTGTCCGCCACGGATTCGGCTTTGGCCTGCAGCCGCTTGCAGTCGCGGTCGCGCGGCAGGTTTTCCAGCGCGCGTTCCAAGTCAATCGCGTAGCTGCGGGCGATCAGCGCGTGGCGCTCCTCGTGGCGCTTGATGTCGGAGGACAGCGTGTCCCACATGATCGCCATGTCCTCGGAGGCGCGCGGGCGGTTTTTCCAGCGCGGCAAAGTGACCTTTAGGTCAAGCGTCACAAAGGCGCGCTCCAGCTTGCACCAGGTTCCGTCGTTTGAAATTCTGGTCTTCAGGCCGAAATTCATTGATGTGGCGCCCGGATGGCGCGAGCCTGTCAGTTTCAGTTTCGGACCGCGCTTGGCGATTTCGCGGTCAAGGTCTTCGGCCGATTTGCCGTAAATGTTGAAGTACGAATATTTCTTGTCAATGCTGGCGCTCTCGGCGGGCAAGATCATGCCTTGCAGCGCCAATAAGCAAAGCAAGCTGCGCAGCCGCATATCCGTCCTCGCGCCTTATAAATCTTCCTTATAAGCATATAGTGTATATGCCAATTATGGCAAATTGCCGTTGACGCGTGCTGCCACTGTGGCGAAAAGCGGGAAAATTTCTTGGAGCCGCCTTCATGATGACAGTCTGGCAAGTCGGCCATGGGCGGAGCCTGCCGCTAGGCGGCGCATCCGTGCTGATGGGCATATTGAACGTGACGCCGGACTCGTTCTCCGACGGCGGCAGGTTCAACGTCGCGGACGCGGCCATTGACCATGCCAAGGCGATGCAGGCGGCGGGGGCGCAGATCATCGATGTCGGCGGCGAATCCACCCGCCCGGGCGCTTCTCCCGTCGATGCGGCAACCGAGCAGGCGCGGGTGCTGCCGATTATTGAAGCGCTGGCATCGGAAATGGATGTGCTGATATCCGTTGACACTTACCGGTCCGAAACGGCGCGGCTGGCGGTGAACGAGGGCGCGCATATCGTCAATGATGTGACCGGGCTGCAGGGCGATCCCGCAGTGGCGAAAGTGGCGGGGAAGACCCAAAGCGGCGTCTGTGTCATGCACACGGGGCGGGGCCGGGTGAAGCTGCCGGATGTGATCGAGGACCAGTATGTTTTCTTGAGAAGGTCGCTGGAGATTGCGGCGACCGCCGGCATCCGCGACGCCTGCATCGTCCTCGATCCAGGGTTTGGTTTTGCAAAGGAGACGGATGCTGAAAACCTTGAGCTGATAGCCCGCTTCCGCGAGCTTTGCGATCTGGGCTATCCGCTGCTCGCCGGCACGTCGCGCAAACGGTTTCTGGGCGGCGTCACTGGACGCGACGCCGGGGACCGCGATGTGGCGAGTGCGGCGAGCTCCGTCCTGCTGCGGCTGGCCGGGGCCGACATTTTCAGGGTGCACGATGTCGCAATCAACAGGGATGCATTGCTGGTCGCCGATGCTATGCTGGCGTCGAAAAAGGCGCTGACCGGGCGTCCGTTGCGGGGCTGAGCACATGTACACAATCCGGATGATGAACTGCGCCTTCTTCGCCCGCCATGGCGTGATGCGGGAGGAGGAAGTGCTTGGGCAGCGCTTCTACGTGGACGCGGTGCTGACGGTTGATCCGGGCGATGCGCTGACCAAGGACAAGATCGAGGCGACGGTGGATTACGGCAAGGCCTTTCAGGTGATTGAGGCCATCATCACCGGCAAGCGGCGCTATTTAATCGAGTCGTTGGCGCTCGAAGTCGCCGAAGCGCTGCGCGAGACGTTTTCGCAGATCGAGCAGGCCGAAATCACGGTGCGCAAGCCCAACGCGCCGGTGCCGGGCGTGCTGGACTATGTCGAGGTCACAGTTGTCCGTCCGCTTTGAGACGGCGCTGATCGGGCTGGGCGGCAACCTAGGCGATCCGGTCAAGAGCATTCGGCAAGCGCTTGAAATGATTGACCGCCACGAAGATTGCCGCGTTGAGGCGGTGTCGTCCTTCTGGCGCACGCCGCCTTGGGGCAAGACTGATCAGCCGGACTTCCTCAATGCCTGCGCGAGGGTTTCCACACGGCTGGAGCCACGGGCATTTCTGGCGCTTTGTCTTCAAACCGAACAAGTGCTGAAACGGGTGCGCAAAGAGCGCTGGGGGCCGCGCAGCATCGATATCGACGTTCTTTTCTTCGGAGACAAAAATATTGCGGAGGACGGACTGGTCATTCCCCACCCGCGCATCGCCGAGCGCGCCTTTGTGCTTGTGCCGCTGGCGGAGATTGCGCCGGATCAGATCTTGAATGGAAAAACGATTTCAGAACGTGCGCAGGAAATCAGCCGGGAAGGCATTTCACTGGAACAGAGGCGGTGAAACGCCTGTATAGCCTCAGTTTTTGGCGACCGAGCCCGTCGAGGTCTGGTCAATCCGCGTCAGGCTCATGCCGATGACCCGCACCATATCCTTGTTGACGCGCACCGAGATCGTGACGTGCATCAGGTCGGGATTTTCCATGCGGGCCAACATTGCGCCATTGAGCTTCTTGCGGTTGAGCGACATGGTGACCCGGTCGCCGGAGACATTGCCGGACAGGATGTCGAGACCCTTGCCCGCTGCGCCGTCAAGAAACGCGCCAGAGTAATTGCCGTTTGATTTCAATATCTTGGCGCTCATTTCCTGTGCAAAGACACCAACGCGGCAGGTGCCGTCCATGTTGATGCCGGTCTTGCCGCCGGGCGCTGTTCCGTCGAGCGTGCAGACGAATTTGGTGCCCTTGTATTTGCCCGCGACAATCTCGCCCGGCCCCTGCCATTTGCCTTCAACCGACTTGAAAAATGTGGCGTCTTCGCCGGCAATCGCTGGCGCTGCAGCACCAATTGCCGTGATGAAAACTAATAAAATGCGGGCAAACAGATTGGTCATGTGGCGGACTCTTCGAAACTTCAAATCATTGAAATCAGCTTCCGACCATGCACGCGAATGGTTAATGCATGGTTGTCCTGACCGGACTTTACGGTGATCGGGGGCAGTGATTTCGGCAAGCCACCAGGCTCAGTCCTTCGCCGGTTTTGAGCCGAACTTGGTCAGTTCGCCGAGAAACTCGCTCATTCCAGGCCGCTTCTCCACCTTGAATGGCAAGGGGCGGGTCAAATCCATGGCTGCTATGCCGACCCGGGCGGTCATTAATCCATTGATGACGCCTTCTCCGAGGCGGGCGGAAAGCTTGGCGGCGATGCCGTGGCCGAGCATCTGCTGGATCAGACTGTCTCCCATCGCGACCGTGCCGGTGACGGCGAGATGCGCGACGACATTTTTGGCGAGGCGCAGAAGCCCGAGCGTGGCGGGACGGCTGCCATAGAGCTCGCTTAAGGCCCGGATCAGCTTGAGGCTTTCGAACAGGATGTAGCCGACATCGACCAGCGCGCGCGGGCTGACGGCGGTGACGACCGAGACGCGTTTGGCGGCGTTCATCACCAAAGACGCGGCCTTGCGGTCCAGCGGCGCGAGGAGCTCAGTTTCAGCCAGCCGGATCAGGTCGCGGCCATCGACGATCTCGCCCTTGGTCTCATCGAGAATGCGGCGGCCGGACGCTGTTTCAGGCTGTGCCTTCAGGTGGGCGGACAAGGTTTCGACAATCTGCCGAGCCTGAATTTCATCATTGTTTTCATAGGCCCTTGCGGCGCGCCCGCGGGTGAGGCTGACCGAATCCAGACGCCGCAGCGCGATCCATTCGCGGGCCAGCATAAGAGCCAGTGCCGCCAACGCGATTGCCAGCGCCGCAATGCCGGTCCAACCAAGCCAACCGGCTCGTGAAAACAGCTGCGAAATAAGCGCGTCGGTCCAGAGTGCGATGGCGAATGAGATAAGAACGCCAGCCGCCGTGAGGAAAATGCGGCCAGCGCGCCAGCCCGTCTTTTGAAGAGGGGCGGATACTATTTCCGGCGATGGTTCGAGCACATTGAAGATGTCGTCTGATTCTTCAATGACGACCGCAACCGGCACAGCGGCTGGCGCGCGCTTGATCTTTGTTTCAAGCGGCGCTGCAGCTGGCACTGGGAAAGCAACCGGTTTTCTGGATGTCTCGGTGTTCATGCCAGATAATCTCCGATCAGAAACTGCATGGCTCGGTCCAGCCTGATATGGGGCAGGGAGAGGGTGACGCCGCTGGCCGTTGTCTCAAGCACAGGTGGGCGGAAGCGGACGAAACGGGTGTCAGCCGCAGCCTGATCAGCATCTTTTCCGACCTCAAAAAGAGAATCCGGATTCTTCGGCAAGTCACCGGGAAACAAAGCGGTTTCGGCTTTGCCGTCAAACTTCTGGCCGTTCACTTCCTCACCTTGCATCGGCGCGCCGATGATGACGGGCAGCGTTTCCTTGCCGTGTCTGACCGTGCCTTCGCGGGTCGAACGGACAGCGGCGAGCGCCAGCACTTCGATCTCGGCTCCAGTGAAGCCCGCCCGTTCAATGGCATGATCCGCAAGCCGCCGCGCCAGCGCTTGAAGCCGGTCGTGGCCTTCGTGGTGCAGTTGGTCGGCTTTCGTCGCGGCGATCAGGATGCGGTCGATCCAGTGACCGAAAAGGCCGGTTAGGAAGCCCGCTTTGCCTTGGCGGAAACATTCAAGAATGCTGGTCATGGCCCGCTCCAAGTCCGCCAGCGCGTGCGGTCCGGCGTTCATCGCCTGCATCGCGTCAACCAGCACGATTTGCCGGTCGAGCCGGGCGATGTGTTCGCGGAAGAAGGGTTTCACCACATGAGTTTTGTAAGATTCGTAGCGCCGCTCCATCATGGCAGCGAGCGTGCCTGCGCGGATCGGCGTGGTTTCGAGGCCCGGAAGCGGGGCGAATGTGAGGGCCGGGGAGCCGTCGAGATCGCCTGGCATCAAGAACCGTCCTGGCGGCAGCACCGAAAGCGCGCGGCCATCCTGACGGCAGGCGCGCAGGTAATCCGTGAACCTCTCCGCGAGTTGCTTGGCTTTGAGTTCGTCGGCGGATGCATCGGGACTGCACTGCGCCGACAGGGCGCGCCATGCCGCTGAAAGGTCAGTTCGAAGCGGCAGCTCAGCAAGCTCAAGCGCTTCCGCCGAGAACTGCGCGTAGGTTTTCCCAAGCAATGGCAAATCCAGCAGCCATTCGCCGGGATAATCTACAATGTCCACCGACAGCGAGCCGCGTGAGAAAAGGCGGTTCCAGCCGGAGGCCGATTCGTAGTTTATCGTTAGGCGCAGCTCAGAGATTGCGCGCGTCGACTGCGGCCAGAGACGGCTTTCGACAAGCTCGCTTATATGGCTCTCATAGTCGAAGCGCGGCACGGCGTCGTCCGGCTGCGGCTCTAGAATGGCTCTTGAGATGCGGCCGCTCTTCTGCGCCTCAAACAGCGGCAGGCGGCCGCCATGGATAAGATTGTGGACGAAAGCGGCAATGAAGACGGTTTTCCCGGCCCGCGACAGCCCCGTCACGCCGAGCCGGAGCGACGGCGCGCCGAGCGACGACAGCCGGTCGGCAAAGCCGTCCAGCGCGATTTTGGCTTCGTCAGCGATTGATGTGAGGGCCACGGCCTGTCCTGATCTGTACGCGCGCATATAGGCAGGCCTGCGGCGCTTTCACAGGTCCTTTGGGCGGATGAAGGCGGCGAGAGCGCATGAATGGGGTTTCAGCTGCGCCAATGTCTCGTCAAACTCGAAATGCGCCAGCGCGCCGGTGGGGAAGCCCTGCAAAATGAGGTCGGCCGCCTGCCGGTCTTTCGTGGAGACAAGAATGCCTGCCAGTTCCTCAGTTGATGGGTTATGGCCGATGACCATCAGCGAGCTCGAATGATGAACTGATTTGACCTCCTGGAAATAGCCCTGCGCATCCGCCGAATAGAGCGCGCTTGAAAAGTGGGTCCCACCTGCGAATGGCAGAAAGGGCGCGATTTCCTCAAGCGTCTGCCGTGTCCTCAGCGAGGCTGAGCAAAGAATTGTCTGCGGATTGATGCCTTTTGCGGACAGCGCCTTGCCGATCAGACGCGAGTCGAGCACGCCCTGCGCGTCCAGCGGCCGGTCAAAATCCCGCATGCCTGGCGCGGCGGGGGCGGCTTTTGCGTGCCGCAGCAGATAGAGGCTGGCCATGGAACTCCCGCTTGAACGCCGCTGCTTTCACCTGTCTCATATTCCGCTCGTTGTCAAAGCGCCAAGCGCAATCAGGTAAGATTTGCAGGGCGGGATTTTACATTCGCCGCTTGCCTGATTTTCTGCTGCAGAATATAGGGGCGCCCAGTGAGATTAGGATTGGGTAATGCTCCAGATGAGTCGGACGGCGGAAAACGGCTACAGGCCCTCTGAAGACGAACCTTTCATGAATGAGCAGCAAAGGTCCTACTTCCGGGCTAAGCTTGTGTCATGGAAGAATGACATATTACGCGAGGCGCGCGAGACGCTCGACGCGCTGCAGGAAGAAAACACCAACCATCCGGATCTGGCAGACCGGGCATCCTCCGAAACCGACCGCGCCATCGAGCTGCGCGCCCGCGACCGGCAGCGCAAGCTGATCGGCAAAATCGATTCCGCCATGCAGCGGCTGGACGAGGGCACGTACGGCTTTTGCGAGGAAACCGGCGAGCCGATCAGCCTGAAACGCCTCGACGCCAGGCCGATCGCCACCCTGTCGATCGAAGCGCAGGAGCGGCATGAGCGGCGAGAGAAGGTTTACCGGGACGAATAGCGATGGCGCTTGTGCTGACAGGCCGGTGCATGCCGTGCCGGATACCTCATCTTTCATGCCCATCGGTTAACCTGACATCGCCGAAAAACAGATTGGCGCGGGTTGGGAACTCCATACTTCCGTTCAAGATTCTATTGCTGCCCTGCGCAACCTCAGCGAATTGCCGATCACACTCACCGAACTCAAAGCCATCGCCG
>JANMMM010000038.1:0-8306 GCA_031373225.1 Phyllobacteriaceae bacterium
CGGTACATATGCCGCGGCAGGTCCGCCCGCCTCGGGTCAAACCCAAGCACGGCGAGCAGCGGCGCGAGGACGGCAAGGAGCCGCTCGCGGTTGCGCTCGACGATCAGGGGCCAGTCCATGGATGCCTTTCCGGGTTCAATATTCACGGGAAGGATTATGAGGGAGGTTTGGAGGTGGGGGATAAAGTTTTTGAGAAAAATGATAAGATGTTGAAAAGGATGGGGATTTATTCGCAAAATCTCACTCCGCGTCGGCCCCCTCTTCTGCAATTTCTCAGACTTAGCAAGAGCTAAGCCTAAGAAATTACTTCTTCCCCCACCAAGGGGAAGTCAAGCCTTGCGCCATTGCTCCCTTAACAAACAGCGCCAAGAGAGGCGAAAACGGCGGCCTGATCTCCCCCTTGGTGGGGGAGAAAGCGAAAACTTAGGTTTGGCCCTTGCCAAGCCTTAGTTTTCGCAAGAGAGGGGGAACTCCCTCTCAGGCAAACCCGCCGCCGCCCACACGGCGGCGACAATAGCTCCCTCGCCCAGCTCCGCAAATCCCGCATCCCTCCGCAGCTCATCCAGCCCGCGCGGCGCGGGCGGCGTCCAATCCTCAAACGCAAACGCCAAAACCTCCGCCGCCTGCGCCAGAGCCTCGTCCAATGTGCCGGCGGCGGTGATGATGCCGGGCAGGTCCGGGAAGGAGACGCCAAAGCAGGTGGGGGATTTGTGGATGAGGGCGATGTAGGGGCGGGCGGGCATAACAAATCCTGTGTGAAGTATTGTGTTCTCTTTTTGTTCGTGCATTATGATGTTAGCACGCAGTTGGAGTATTTCCGATGAACATGCATCAGCTGAAGATATTTTCGCCGATCGGTCAAGAACGCGAGATCGTTGATGAGATCGCGGACTTTGATGATTTCGGGCGTAAAACAGAAGTCTTTTTCAACGATGGCATCCGCTATTTCGTCAACGAGTTCTGGACCGCCAGACAGAGGCAGTCCAATAACCTGCATGAAATCAGCTACCGGGCGTGCTTCAAGGCGGAACTGCCCAGGTTTTTCATTGAACGTCTGACTGCTTTTGGAGAGCTCGTTTACGATCCATTTATGGGGCGTGGCACGACTTTGCTGGAGGCAAATCTGCTGGGGCGCGCCGTCGCGGGCAATGACATCAATCCACTAAGCCTGCGGCTGATCGAGCCGCGGCTGAATCCGCCAGCGTTTCGCTTGGTTGAGCGGCGTCTGGATGAAATCCGCCTGGTCAGGCCAACGGAAAAGAGCGACCAGGAGCTGTTGGCGTTTTATCATCCCGACACGCTTGTTGAAATTGTTGCTCTCAAGAGCCGGCTGCTCGAAAGAGAAGACCAAGGCAAGCTCGATGGCATTGACAGGTGGATCAGGATGGTGGCCGTTAACAGGCTGACCGGCCATTCGTCAGGATTTTTCTCGGTCTATTCCCTCCCGCCAAATCAGGCGGTTTCGGTGGACTCGCAGCTCAAAATCAATGAGAGGCGAAACCAGACGCCGGATTACCGGGACGTCAAGGCGATCATCAAAAAAAAATCGAAAAATCTTCTCTCGGCTGGAGGCAGAAACTCAATATCGCCCCCCCTGCTTTTGACTGGAAGCAGCTCATCTACACCGCAGCTGCCAGATGGCGCTGTGTCGCTGATTGTCACCTCGCCGCCCTTTTTGGACATTGTGAACTACCAGCAAGATAACTGGCTCAGATGCTGGTTTTGCGGGATCGACGCTCAGTCCATTCGAATTGACAAGCATAAGACAGTTGGCGACTGGGAAGGGTTCGTCAAGGCATCTTTCAGGGAATTTGCGCGCGTGGTCAAAAGCGGCGGGCATGTGGCATTTGAAGTGGGCGAAGTGCGCAACGGCACGGTGCTGCTGGAGAAGCATGTCGCCAAAGCGGTTGCCGGACTGCCGTTTGAATTTTTGGGCGTGATGGTCAACGATCAGGAGTTCACCAAGACGGCGAATTGCTGGGGGGTTGGGAATAACAAGGGCGGGACGAACACGAACCGGATTTGCTTGTTCAGGAAAATTTGATGGACGATAAAAAGAAAATTGCACAACTCCAAGCAGTGGTAAAGCAAATGCTAACTCCCGTAAAGGGGGTGCCTCTTAGTCTGGTTGTCGAGGCTTTCACTGGTGCAACTATTTTACCCTTTGATATCAACAATGAAAATGATCGTGCGCTGAGAGACCTTCTTGAACGGGCTGCTCGCCAAGTTTTTGTCGACCTTCGAAATAGTCCAATTCGCGAAAGACGGCCGAACGAAGTAGGGAATAGAATTGAGGGTTACGTCAAAAATGCACTTATTTCCGTAGGGTTCAAGGTGCAGACTCCGAAGGGTAAGTCTGGAAAGGCGAAGTCCACCGGGTACCCAGATTTGATGATCATCGAGGACGACTCACGAAGCACTTATGTAGAGTGCAAAACTTTTAATCGAACCAATCTGGATACAACGTTAAGAGCGTTCTATTTATCACCTTCGGACGATTTCAAAGCTTCCGAGGATGCGAGGCATCTGCTTTTTGCTTTCGAAATGATTAGAATTACGAACGACGAAAATTACGGAATCTATATCGCGAAGTCAGCTAAACTTCTCTCACTGGAGGACTTGACCTGTGACGTTAAGTTCGAGTTTCAGAGTGATAATCGCAGAATGTATTCAGAGTCATTAGAGATATTTGAAGTTTTTGACCAAATCACTTGACAGTCTTCTGACGTGCAAATTTTGCCTAAAAAAATATTTGGTCACAACTAATTCGGCATTACTCACCTTCAAACATCCAAATTCGCCACATTCAGCGCATTGTCCTGAATGAACTCCCGCCGCGGCTCGACCTCCTCGCCCATCAGCCGCGAGAACAGTTCGTCGGCATCGGTGGCTTCGGTGTTTTTGACCTGCAGCAGCGAGCGGGCAGAGGGGTCGAGCGTGGTTTCCCAGAGCTGCGAGGCGTCCATTTCGCCGAGGCCTTTATAGCGCTGCAGGGAAAGGCCCTTGCGGCCGGCGGCGAAGACAGCTTCCAGCAGCGCGATGGGGCCGGAGATGCTCTCGGAGGCGTCGCGGCGTTTGAGGATGGGGGAGGCGGCGAAGACGTCTCGGAGCCTCTGCGCGGCGCGGTCGATGGCGCGGGCGTCGGCTGAACCCAGGAGACCCATGTCGAGATGTGCCAGCTCCTTGACGCCGCGCACCATGCGCTCGAAGCGTAAGCCGCCGCTTTCGGGGACCATGCCGGTCCAGCCTTTTTCCGATTCTTCGGCGATGGCGTCGAGGCGGCGGGAGACGTCCGCGATGGCGGGAGCGGCGCGGGCCGAGTCGCCGGTGACCTCCGGCGTCAGCGCGCCCGAAATGGCGGCCTGCTCGACCACGGCGCGGTTATAGCGCGTGTGCAGGCCTGAGATGAGCGCGCGGAGCGTCAGCGATTCGTTCAGGAGCGCGCGCAGGTCGCGGCCGGTGCGCTGTTCGCCGGTGGAGAGCGTCAGGACGGCGTCCTCGATGCCGGTCTCGATCAGATAATCCTCAAGGGCCGCCTCATTTTTCACATATTGGAAGCTCTTGCCGCGCGAGACTTTATACAGCGGCGGCTGGGCGATGTAGAGATAGCCGCGCTCGATCACTTCCGGCATCTGCCGGAAGAAGAAGGTGAGCAGCAGCGTGCGGATATGGGCGCCGTCAACGTCCGCGTCGGTCATGATGATGATTTTGTGGTAGCGCATCTTTTCGATGTTGAACTCATCCTTGCCGATGCCCGCGCCCAAAGCCATGATCAGCGTGCCGATCTGCTCGGAGCCGAGCATCCGGTCAAATCTTGCGCGCTCGACATTGAGGATTTTGCCGCGCAAGGGCAGGATCGCCTGGTTCTGCCGCGAACGCCCGCCCTTGGCCGAACCGCCGGCCGAATCGCCTTCGACGATGAAGATTTCAGATTTGGCCGGATCGCGCTCCTGACAGTCGGCCAGCTTTCCCGGGAGCGAGGAAATGTCCAAGACGCCCTTGCGGCGGGTCAGGTCGCGCGCCTTGCGGGCGGCCTCACGGGCGGCGGCGGCTTCGATGACTTTGCCGACCAGAATTTTGGCCTCCTGAGGATGCTCCTCCAGCCAAGTGCCGAGCGCGTCGTTGACCAGGCTTTCGACGACGGGGCGCACTTCGGAGGAGACGAGCTTGTCTTTGGTCTGCGACGAGAATTTTGGGTCCGGCACTTTCACCGAGAGAACACAGGTCAGCCCCTCGCGGCAATCATCGCCGGTGAGCGTCACCTTCTCCTTCTTGGTAAGTCCCGACTTATCCGCATAGCCGGTGATCTGCCGCGTCAGCCCGCCTCTGTAGCCGGCCAGATGCGTGCCGCCGTCGCGCTGCGGGATGTTGTTGGTGAAGCAGAGGACGTTTTCGTGGTAGCTGTCGTTCCACCACATGGCGACTTCGACCAGGATGCCGTCCTTCTCGGACTTAAGGGCAATGGGCGAAGCGACCAGCGGCTTTTTCGAGCGGTCGAGATAGCGGACAAACGCTTCGAGGCCGCCTTCATACATCAGCTCGGTTTTCACTTCGTCGGCATGGCGCTTGTCGGTCAAAACGATGCGCACGCCGGAATTGAGAAACGCCAGTTCGCGCAGGCGGTGCTCAAGCGTCGCATAGTCGAACTCGACTTTGGTGAACGTGTCGGTCGAGGGCAGGAAGGTCACCTCGGTGCCGGTGTAATCGCCCGCCTTGCCTGTGACTTTCAAGGGCGCGTCGGCCACTCCATGCGTGAAGCTCATCTCGTGCCAGTCGCCGCGCCGGGCGATCTTCAGCTTCAGCTGCACAGACAGCGCGTTGACCACCGAGACGCCGACGCCGTGCAGGCCGCCGGAGACCTTGTAGGAATTCTGGTCGAACTTGCCGCCCGCATGCAGCTGCGTCATGATGACCTCCGCCGCCGAGACACCCTCCTCATGCATGTCGGTCGGAATGCCGCGGCCATTGTCGGTGACGGTGCAGGAGCCGTCGGAATTCAGCGTGACGGTGACCAGATCCGCATGACCGGCCAGCGCCTCGTCAATGGCGTTGTCCACGACTTCATAGACCATGTGGTGCAGGCCGGAGCCGTCATCGGTGTCGCCGATATACATGCCGGGCCGCTTTCGCACCGCGTCGAGGCCCTTGAGCACCTTGATCGAATCTGCGCCGTATTCTTCCGGGTCGAAATTGTCGTCCTGCGGGCCGTTTTGTGGAATATCGGTCATGAAAGGTCTTGATTTCCTGTTGATTGCGCACGGAAAAATCCCGCGCGAATCACTTGGATTGAAGGTCGTTATCTCTAGCCTGAAACCATGCGTTTGACCAATTTCGACGGGCCAAAATGCCGCATTTGGCCACGAAATGAGGGTTCAATCTCGACGTTTGGGCCGCGAGCGCCTAGATATGCTGATAACCCGGGGCGCGATCATGGATGCCAAGCCGAAACCCTTCATTCCGCCCGCGCCGAAACCGCGTGAAAAGCCGATCGGCACGCTGGATCTGATCTTCACCGCCTACCGCAATCCGCTCGAAATCTGGGGCGTGCCGTCCTATAACGAGCCGCATATGACGGTGCGCTCGTTTGGCGTGGAAACGCTGATCGCCAATGATCCGGGGCTGGTGCGCCACATCATGGTGGACAATGTCAAAAACTACGTCATGGCCCCAATCCGCCAGCGCATCCTGCGGCCGATCCTGCGCGACGGGCTGCTGACGGCGGAGGGCGACATCTGGAAGCGCTCGCGCAAGGCGATGGCGCCGGTGTTCACGCCGAGGCATATTTTCGGATTTGCGGAAAACATGCGGCAGTCGGTCATGGATTTTGCGCAGCGCTACGACACGCCAAGCGATAAGCCGGTGGACATGGCGCATGAAATGACGCTGCTGACTTATGACATTTTGGCGCGCACGCTGTTCTCCGGCGAGATCGCCGGCGATCCGGCGGATTTTGCGCATCAGGTCGAGGTGCTGTTCGAAACCATGGGCCGGGTGGACCCGTTCGACCTGATCGGCGCGCCCGCCTTCCTGCCGCGCTTCACGCAGATCAGGGGCCGCAAGGCGCTGGCGTTTTTCCGCAGGATCGTGGCCGACACTGTGGAGATGCGGAAAAGTAAGCTGGCTAAAGACCCGGCATCCGCACCGAACGATTTTCTCTCGCTGCTCTTGAAGACCGAAGGCCCCGAAGGCCTGACGCGCGGCGAGATCGAGGACAACATCATCACCTTCATCGGCGCCGGCCACGAGACCACGGCGCGGGCGCTGGGCTGGACGCTGTATCTGCTTTCCCAAGCCCCTGAAGAGCGCGCCAAGGTGGAGGCGGAGATTGATGCTTCGTGGGAGACGCTCGGCGAGGCGCAAACATGGCTCGAGAAATTGCCCTTCACCCGCGCCGCCTTTGACGAGGCGATGCGGCTCTATCCGCCCGCCCCGGCGCTGCACCGGATGGCGATAAGCGACGATGAGTATGGGGATTTGAAAATTAAAAAGGGCACGGTCTGCGTCATGCTGCCCTGGCTCATCCACCGGCATAATCTGCTGTGGGACGATCCCAACGCCTTCAAGCCCTCGCGCTTCCTGCCGGAGAACCGCGACAAGCTCGACCGCTATCAGTATATCCCGTTCGGCCTCGGCCCGCGCATCTGCATCGGCATGAGCTTCGCCATGCAGGAAGGCGTCATTGCGCTCGCCTGCCTGATGCGGCGGTTCCGGTTTGACCTTGTGGAGGGCTTTCAGCCATGGCCGGTGCAGAAGCTGACGACGCAGCCGCAGGGCGGGCTGCCGATGGTGGTGACGCGGCGGTGAGTGTCACATATCTGTTGCGTTTTGAGTTTAATCACGAAAGTCAGTCGTCCGAGCGAGCCGCCCCTCTCTGTCCTGTCGGACATCTCCCCCGCGAGGGGGGAGATCGGCTGTGCCACCGCTTTCGCGTTTACTTGCACCGGTGCAAGAAGTAGGGAAAGCGGCGCGGCGAGCGATCTCCCCCTCGCGGGGGAGATGTCCGACAGGACAGAGAGGGGCGCCTCGCGCTGACCTATCCAAAGGCACATACATGACCAAAACCCCCATCAACGTCCTCTTTCTCTGCACGGGCAATTCCGCCCGCTCAATTCTTGCGGAAGCCATCCTCAACGAAATCGGCGCGCCGCATTTCAAAGCATGGTCCGCCGGCTCGCAGCCGAAGGGTGAAGTTCACCCCTATTCACTTGACCTTCTGCGCCACCTTGGCCATGACATCGGCGGGCTGCGCTCGAAGAGCTGGGATGAGTTCGCCCTTCCCGGCGCCCCGGAATTCGATTTCATCTTCACCGTCTGTGATAACGCCGCCAACGAAGCCTGCCCGGTCTGGCTCGGCCACCCGGCGAGCGCGCACTGGGGCATTCCCGACCCGGCGGCGGCGGAGGGAACGGAGGCGGAAAAGCGCCTTGCTTTTGCCGAAGCCTACCGGCAAATGAAAAACCGCATCGCGGCGTTCATTGCGCTGCCGATCGCCAGTTTGGACAGGATCAGGCTGAAAAGCAGCCTCGATGAGATCGGGCGGATGCAGGACTGAAACATGGATAATCTTGCGCGCCGTCTGACCGCCGAGTTTGCAGGAACCTGCCTTCTGGTTGCGGCGGTTGTCGGCTCCGGCATCATGGCCGACAATCTGACAGACGACATTGCTCTTGCGCTGCTCTGCAACACCGTTGCGACGGCGGCGGCGCTGGTGGTGCTGATTTCCGTGTTCGGCCCGGTGTCCGGCGCGCATTTCAATCCGGCGGTGAGTTTGGTGATGCTGTTCCTGAAGGAAATGCCGCTGGCGGCGTTTTTGCTTTATAGTTTGGCTCAGACGCTTGGCGGCATTGCAGGGACGATTTTGGCGCATGCAATGTTTGAACTGCCGATTGTGCAGTTTTCCACGCATTTGCGCACCGGGACCGGGCAATGGATTGCCGAGGCTGTCGCCGCCTTCGGTCTGATTCTGACAATCCTGACGGTTAGCAAATCCAAGCCGGACAATATCCCGATGCTCGTCGGCCTCTACATCGCCACCGCCTATTGGTTCACGGCTTCCACCAGCTTCGCCAATCCGGCGGTGACGCTGGCCCGCGCGCTGACGGACACTTTTGCCGGGATCAGGCCGATGGATGCGCCGGGGTTTATCCTGGCGCAGATCGCCGGCGCTCTGGCGGCGTTTGGCTTCTGGAAATTTCTAAGTCGAGGCGGCGCGCCAAGGTAATTTCGGTGACAGTTTACTTAATTCTGACTTGCAAGGGAAAGCAGCAGCTTTCCCTTGCAAGTCAGAATTAAGTAAACTGTCACCG
>JANMMM010000106.1:0-8452 GCA_031373225.1 Phyllobacteriaceae bacterium
CGCGATTTCTTCGCGCGCGGCATGCCGGAAGCGGTGATCGTCGACCGCAGCAGCAAATACTCGGCAACACTATATGACCTGCTCACGGCCTACGCCTCGCAGCGGCAGAAGAAAGCCGTGTCGCATGTGACGGTCGGCGGGCGCTTCGTCTGGTCGCTGAAGGAGGCGCGCGGCATGTTGATGCGGATGATCGGTCAAATCAGCGACTGGACGGCGTTGGACCAATATCTGCTGGCATTCATTCCGCAAAATGAGCGCGCCACAGCGATGGCCAGCTCCTTTGCCGCCAGCCTTGAAATGGCGCGCGAGGGCGAAATCGAAATCCGGCAGAGCGGGGCGTTTGAACCGCTTTACATGCGCAGGAAGAATATCGCAGACGTGGGGGCGGCGGGACATGGCTGAGGGCGGACAGGCGAAAGTGGTGCAGTTTGCCGAGCGCAGCGGGCAGAAAATGATGCCGTTTGGCCTTGCCGTGCCGGAGCCGGTGCGCATGGCGGAAGCGCTGCTGTTCGCGTCCGCTGAACCGGTGACGGAAAAGGCGCTGGCGGACCGGCTGGCGGAGGGGACCGACATTTCCGCCGTTGTCGGCCAACTGCGGGCTGAGTATGCGATGCGCGGCGTCAATCTGGTGCGGGTCGGCGATGCATGGGCGTTCCGCACGGCGGCGGACCTTTCCTGGCTGCTTAACCGCGATCAGGTGCAGCAGAAGAAACTGTCGCGCGCCGCGCTCGAAGTCCTTGCAATTATCGCCTACCATCAGCCCGTGACGCGCGCTGAGCTTGAAGACATACGCGGAGTCGAGACGGCCAAGGGCACGCTTGACCTGTTGATGGAGACCGGCTGGATCAGGATCAGGGGCCGGCGCAAATCGCCGGGCCGCCCGGTGACTTATGGTTCAACACAGGCGTTTCTCGACCATTTTAGCCTTGAAGATGTGCGGGACTTACCGGGCATTGAGGAATTGAGAGGCTCCGGCCTCCTGTCCGCGCGCCTGCCATCAAATTTTTCCATCCCAAGCGCGCCGGATAATCTGGATGAGCTGTCCGAGGACGAAGACCCCTTGACCGACATTGACCTTGAAGAGCTCGGTCTGTTGACACCCAAGGGCGGGAATGATTGACAGCCCCAGCGGGCATGTTTGCCTGCGCGGCGTGTTAAATGGCATTAAATTCAACAAAACGGGGACCTGTCGGCGTCAGCTTTGCGGCGCGGCTCGGCTTTGAGAACATTTCGCACCGTTACGACGCGCACCGCGAAACGCTTTGGGACATCACACTTACGGCGGAACCGGGCGAAGTGCTCTGTCTTCTCGGCCCGTCAGGCTCGGGAAAAACTACTTTGCTGCGCATCGCAGCTGGCATAGAGCCGCAGACCAGCGGGCGGGTGCTGCTCAATGACCGCGAGATTGCCGGGCCCAATGTCTTCCTGCCGCCGGAAAAGCGCTCGATCGGCCTGATGTTTCAGGACTTCGCCCTGTTTCCGCATATGAGCATCATGGACAATGTGCGCTTTGGCCTGACCGCGCTGTCGAGCGAGGACGCCAAGCTTGAAGCCTTCACTGCCCTAGGGAGGGTAGGTCTTCAGAGCCATGCAAAATCCTATCCGCATGTCCTTTCCGGCGGCGAGCAGCAGCGCGTGGCTTTGGCCCGTTCGCTCGCGCCGCGGCCGGAGGTGCTGCTGATGGACGAGCCGTTCTCCGGATTGGATTCGCGGCTGAAAGACAGTGTGCGCGCTGAAACGCTCGCCGTCCTGCGCCAAAGCCGGGCGACGGCGATCATCGTGACGCATGACGCGGAGGAGGCAATGCGGATGGCGGACCGGATCGCGCTGCTCAAAGAAGGGCGGCTTGTGCAAGTGGGAAGCGCGCGGGAGCTTTTTCAAAACCCGGTCAGCCTGTTTGCCGCCGGCTTTTTTTCCGAGCTTAATGTGTTTGATTCCATTATGAAAAACGGCAAAGCCCAGACGCCGTTCGGCGACGTGGCGGCAAACTATCCAAATGACTGCGAGGTGACCGCCGCCGTGCGCATCGGCAGTGTCGAGGCTTCGGAAACATCTGGCGACATTCAGGCGCGTGTCGTGTCGCGGCGGTTTTTGGGCGACATGGAGCTAGCCGAGTTCGCTGTTCCAAACAGCGAGGCGCATGTGCGGGCAAGGATTAAAAGCGGCGTGCTTTTGCCGTCTGCCAGAGAAGTTTTTCTTTCAATCCGAAAAAGTGACGCGATGGTGTTTGAAAGATCGGCGGCGAACGTCTAGATAGAGTCATCAAGTTGCGGGCAAACGAGTTTGGAGATTTTGGTATGGGAAGTTTTTCGATTTGGCACTGGCTGATTGTTTTGGCCGTTGTGCTCCTGCTTTTCGGACGGGGCAAAATCCCTGAACTGATGGGCGATGTCGCCAAGGGCATCAAGAATTTCAAGTCGGGCATGGCCGAGGACGAGACAGCTGTGGCGGATGCGGAAGAGGCGGCCAAGACGGTCGAGCATTCCGCCGCCGAAACTGTCGCCCCTGTCAAAGCCGTCAAGGCCAAGAAAAAGGCGTGAGCGCTTCACAGACGGTGCAGGCTTAAGCTCCGGCGCGAGGAAAAATGTTCGACGTTGGCTATTCAGAGCTGCTTGTCATCGCGATCGTCTTGATCGTGGTGATCGGACCGAAGGACCTGCCCAAAATGCTGCGCGCATTCGGCAAGGCGATGACGCGCTTCCGGCAAGTGTCCGGCGATTTCCGCCGCCAGTTCGACGAGGCCTTGAAGGAATCTGAGCTGGGCGAAGTCAAGAAGGCCATCGATTCCGCCCGCAGCCTTGATCCGCGCGTGCAGCTGCGCAACGCGCTGAACCCGCTGACGTCTGCGGTCAGCGACATCAAGCGCGATGTCATGCAGCCGATGCAGCAATACAGCCAGGTGATCCCGAAAGTGTCCGACATTGCCCCGATGCCGGAAGCCGCGCCCGCGCCTGGGGCGAAGCCGGTTAAGGCCAAGGCGAAAGCGGTTGTGAAGACTTTTTCAAAAGCCCCTGAAAAGATTGCCAAAACAGCCGTGAAGAAAATTGCCGCCAAACCTGCGGCCGCAGTGCCCACCAAACCGAAAAAGAAAGCGGCGGCCAAGTGAGCAACGCGGACGACAAGCAGGTCGAGGAGAGCCAGGCACCCTTGATGGAGCACCTGATCGAGCTGCGGCGGCGGCTGATTTGGGCGATTGTGGCGTTTTTCGCGGCGTTTCTGGGCTGCTTCTATTTTGCCAAACAGCTGTTCAACTTGCTTGTCATTCCGTTCAAATGGGCGGTGCAATGGGCCGGGCTGCCGCATGACAAGGTCGAGCTGATTTATACGGCGCCGCAGGAATTCTTCTTCACGCAGGTCAAAGTCGCCATGTTCGGCGGCATGCTCCTGGCGTTTCCGGTGATCGCGACGCAGATCTACAAATTCGTCGCGCCGGGGCTTTACCGCAACGAGCGCAAGGCCTTTCTGCCGTTCCTCTTCGCCTCGCCCGTCCTGTTCTTGATCGGCGGCGCGCTGGTCTATTTCTTTTTCACGCCGATGGTCATGTGGTTTTTCCTCGCCATGCAGCAGACCGGGCCGGACAGCGAAGTGCAGATTTCGCTGCTGCCAAAGGTCTCGGAATATCTCAGCCTCATCATGACGCTGATCTTCTCGTTCGGCCTGGTCTTCCAGCTGCCGGTCGTCACCTCGCTCTTGGTGCGCGCTGGCCTCCTGACCGAGCAGGGCCTCAAAGACAAACGCAAATGGGCCATCGTCATCGCCTTCGTCGCCGCCGCCGTGCTGACGCCGCCGGACCCGGTGAGCCAGATCGGCTTGGCGCTGCCGACGATCCTTTTGTATGAGGTGTCGATATTTATGGCGCGGATGATTGAGCGGGGGCGGGCGAAGGAAGAGGCGGAGAAAACCGAGGGCGCAGTGGCGGAGACGCCGCAATCCTAAGCCTCGTTTTTCTCAGACACCCCTAAGCTTCGTCATCCTCGGGCTTGTCCCGAGGACCCAGCCTTGACCCTGGCAACAATCTCCTCGCGGACCAATTGCGGGTGAGCGCGTGAAGTCTGGGTCCTCGGGACAAGCCCGAGGATGACGAGCCTGGGTGGCGCTTCAAATACTGTGAGCGTGGGCAGGGGCTTGAGAACCGGCGCAAATCAGGCCATTAGGCTCGCAAGTTTCCCTAGGTAGCCTCCCATGCTCGACATCAAATGGATCCGCGAAAATCCGCAGGCGCTCGACGCTGCGTTAAAGCGGCGCAATGCGGAGCCGCTTGCGGACGGCGTTGTCAAGCTCGACGCCGCCCGCCGCGCATCCCTCACAAAACTCCAGGAAGCCCAAGAGCGCCGCAACGCCGCCTCCAAGGAAATCGGCAAGGCGATGGGCGCGAAGGACATGGCGCTGGCTGACGGATTGAAGGCCGAGGTCGCGGCGCTGAAAGATTCGATGACGGCGCTGGAGGCGGAGGAAAAGAAGCTCGCCGCCGAATTAGACGCCATCCTCGCCGCCATCCCCAATGTGCCGCTCGGGCTGAACGAAGTGCCGGACGGCAAGGACGAGAACGATAACCGGGAACTCCGCCGCATCGGCGAGCCGCGCAAGTTTGACTTTGCGCCGGTTGAGCATTTCGACCTTGGCGAAAAGCTTGGGATGATGGATTTCGACGCGGCGGCGAAAATGTCCGGCGCGCGGTTTGTCGTGCTGAAAGGCCAGCTGGCGCGGCTGGAGCGGGCGCTGGCGCAGTTCATGCTGGATTTGCACACGGATGTGCATGGCTATGAGGAGGTCAGCCCGCCGCTCATGGTGCGGGATGAGGCGTTGTTTGGGACTGGGCAGCTGCCGAAGTTTGAGGGTGACCTGTTTCGCAGCACTACAACTCTGCTTGATCGGCTATTAGAAGTTGGGAATTCAGCGGTTCACTGGAAGCAAATGCTCTCGGATGAAAACAGTCACTTGCTTCAATACGAGAAGGCCATTCCCAATTATGTTGCCGACCCAAAAGCTTCGCTGATTACCAGCGTTGACCCTGCCAAGATGGCGGCGATGTCCCGAATAAAGATCACCAAACTTCAGAAAAATTTGGAATACTGCGAAGCGGAGCAAATTTCTCTGCTAAAAACAGGCGGTAGCGCAGCGTCAAAGTTATATCTCATCCCCACCGCCGAAGTCTCCCTCACCAATCTCGTGCGCGAGGAAATCCTCGACGAAAAACGCCTGCCCATGCGCCTCACCGCCGGCACGCACTGTTTCCGCTCCGAAGCCGGTTCCGCCGGGCGCGACACGCGGGGCATGATCCGGCAGCACCAGTTTTTCAAGGTGGAGCTGGTGTCCATCACCACGCCCGAACAGTCCTCGGAAGAACATGAGCGCATGACGAAATGCGCTGAAAGCGTGCTGGAAAAGCTCGGCCTGCCGTTCCGCACCATGGTTCTGTGCACCGGCGACATGGGGTTCGGGGCGCAGAAGACGCATGACATTGAGGTCTGGCTGCCGGGGCAGGGGCGCTACCGCGAGATTTCCTCCTGTTCGGTCTGCGGCGATTTTCAGGCGCGGCGGATGAACGCGCGCTATCGGCCTGAGGGCGAAAAGGGCACGCGGTTCGTGCATACGCTGAACGGCTCCGGCGTCGCGGTCGGTAGGGCGCTGGTGGCGGTGTTGGAAAATTATCAGAATGAGGACGGCACGGTGACGGTTCCCGACGTGCTGGTTCCCTATATGGGCGGTCTGCGCGTGATCGGGAAGGCCGCCTGATGCGCATCCTCCTCACCAATGATGACGGCATCCATGCCGAGGGGCTGGCCGTTCTGGAGCGGATCGCGCGGACGATTTCCGACGATGTCTGGGTCGTCGCGCCGGAGACCGACCAGTCGGGCCTTGCCCATTCGCTGACCCTGTCCGAGCCGCTGCGGCTGCGCAAGATCGACGAGCGGCATTTCGCGCTCCGAGGGACTCCCACAGACTGCGTCATCATGGGCGTGCGCGAAGTGCTGCCGGAGCCGCCGGACCTGATCCTGTCCGGTGTAAATTCCGGGCAGAATGTCGCCGACGACGTCACCTATTCCGGCACGGTGGCCGGGGCGATGGAAGGCACGCTGCTCGGCATCCGCTCGATCGCGCTCAGCCAGGCCTATCATAGGGACAATGGAAGGGTGGTGCCGTGGGAGACCTGCGAAGCGCTGGCGCCGGCGCTTTTGAAAAAGCTCATTGCGCTGAAACTGCCGGAAGGCGTGTTTCTCAATGTGAATTTTCCGAACTGCCTTGCCTCGGAAGCGGAGGGCGTTGTTGTCACGGCGCAGGGCAAATTGGCGCATGGCCTGTTCATCGAGGAGCGGCAGGACGGGCGCGGCTTTCCTTACTATTGGCTGCGTTTCGGGCGCGGGGCGGAGGAGCCGGCTTCCGGGACCGACTTGCACGCGCTGCGCGCTCGCCAAATTTCGGTGACGCCGCTAAAGCTCGACTTCACCGCGCACGAAGTGAAGAAAGCTCTGGAAGAGGCGCTGAATTGAACTACCGGATGACCGACCGCGAGAACTTCGCCTCGTTCCTGATGCGCATGCGCAAGAAGGGCGGCGTGGACCAGAATGTGCTCGACGCCATCGAGGCGACGCCAAGGCGCGGTTTTGTGCCGAGCCAATGGCAGGACGCGGCGTTTGCGAACCGCTGCGTGCCGATTGAATGCGGCGAGGTGATTGAGGGTTTGGATCTGCAGGCGCGGATGATTTCCGAGCTTGAAATTGACCCGAGCCACCGGGTACTCGAAATCGGCACGGGTTCGGGCTTTTCGGCGGCCGTCATGTCCAGAATTGCCCAGCGCGTCACCACGGTGGACCGTTTCCGCTCGCTGCTCGAACAGGCGCGCCACAAGATGCAGGCGCTGCGCATCGAAAACGTCCAGTTCCGCCACGCCGACGGCAAAAACGGCTATCCGGGCGAGGGCACCTATGACCGGATCATCGTCTGGGCCGCCTTCCCAAGCCTGCCGCGCGGGTTCCTCGAAGTTTTGGCCTCCGGCGGCATGATGATCGGCGCCATCGGCGAAGGGGCGGAGGAGCAGGTGGTGGCCAAGCTCACCAAGATCGGCTCGCGCTTTGAGCGGCAGGACCTGTTTCCAGTCAGGTTCCAGCCGCTGGCGGAGGCGGTGGCGGGGGCGCTGTGAGGGAGTGAGCGGCGAATGGAGTGGCCGCTGAACTCCGCTGGCTTTTGGCGCTGTGACAACTATTCACTGCCTTGATTTCCATAGCACTCAGTGCTACATAATCTTATGCCAATCCGCGTTTTCAAAACGGCCTGGTTCTCAAAGGCCGCAACGAAAGCGCAGATTTCGGACGCTGAGCTCTGCGCCGCCATTAGGCAGGTGGAGTTGGGACAGGCCGATGATCTGGGTGGCGGTGTGTTCAAGAAACGGCTGGACAAAAACCGGCATAGGTCGATTATTTTGGCGAATGCGGGCAGTTTCTGGGTCTTTGAGTATCCTTTTGCAAAGAAGGACCGGGCAAATATCAGCCAAACCGAACTGATTGACTACCGGGTTCTTGCGAAAGGCTATTCCGGTCTAACGGACCGCCAGCTGGAGAAATTGTTGAAAGACGGAGATATTAAGGAGATTTGCAATGAATGAGTCCGCAGTGTTCAAACCCGGTGCGTCTGAAGCGATACATTCGTCGGCGACGGCGCTCTTCAAAGTGGGAGCCATTGATAAAATCACGATGCGCAGCTTCGACATTTCGTGCCTTGCTGACCCTGATCTCAGTGCTCAAGACATCAGGCTGCTGCGAGAGAAAAATAAATTGAGCCAGCCCGTGTTTGCCCGCCGCCTGCGCACGTCGGAGTCTACCATTCAGAAGTGGGAAACCGGCGCAAAGCGGCCGAGCGGCATGGCGATGATGCTTCTCTCAGTAGTGCAGAAGCACGGCCTGTCGGTGCTGGACTGACGGCCTTCCGCACGGCTTGTGTCTTCACCAGCATATTAGCGCGCCCTCAATTTCCGCCATGGTGAATATTTCCCAAACAGGCCTGCAACTTTAACGCAACAGTAACCTTGACGGCGTTTAATCGGTCATCGTGTGTTTCTTGCGTTTGTGTGGGTTGGTGTGATGCGCAATTGCGTTCTGGCTGAAAAATCCCGTCTCCTTTTGCGGAGCGCGGCAATCGTCGTTTTGGCGGGGTTCGCCACCGGCTGCTCCTCCGATCTCTCCCGCTTCACCTACAAGGACTTCACCGGCTCGGTGAGCCGTCCGAACATTTTCCGAAGGGCGCCCAAACCACAGCCGTTCCCGAAAGCGGCTCAGATCAGCCAGCAGGCCGGTCAGGAAGACATATCCGGCGACACGTTCGACGCGCCCGCAGCCCCTGGCAAAGTTTCCCGAGGCGTGCTTGCGCCGGTCGCGGCTGCAGGAAGTGCGGTTGCCGCGACGACCAAGCGCATCACCGCTCCTGTCGTTGACGCTGCCAAGTCGGTCATTGCTCC
>JANMMM010000158.1:0-16000 GCA_031373225.1 Phyllobacteriaceae bacterium
CAACAAACTTCATCACACGAAGTCCCTGCAACAGCTCCGTCCGTCTCATCCCCGGCCCTCCAAAGGCCGAAGCTTAAAACCGGACAGATGACGTGTTACATAAACCGGTCATATCGTGTGTTCCCGACAGCGGTGAATTGACTGGTTGCAAACTCAGTTCAGCGGCTTCATATTAAATTCCATCAACGAGGATCATTTTTGTGGCCGTAAGAAAATTGCTATGCTCAGCCGAGGGTTCCGGAAACCAGTGGCAGGCCTTGTGTCTGGACTTCGATATAGCGGTTCAAGGCGCGTCCTTTGCCGAAGTGCAGCAGTCGCTCAGTGAGGCAATTAGCGACTTTGTCGAAACGGCGGAGATGGAAAACGAGCCAGCCCGTGCGAAGCTCCTGGGGCGGCGGACACCGGTTTGGGTGAGGCTTTCCATGGGATTGGGTAATTTGGCGCATTTTGTTTTCGGCCCAAAGCAGGGTGCTGCTTTGCAAGCCAGCTTTGAAGTGCCGTGCCGCGCCTGAAATGCACGTTCCGGGAATTCATTGAAATCATCAAGCGACATGGATTCGTCCTTCACCGCGAAGGAAAGGGAAGCCATGCGATCTGGCGGAGGCAATCTGGGACATCGGTGTACCTTGTGACCGTCGCAGCGCATAATCTGGGGGACGAGATATTGCCCGCCACGCTGAACGCGATGATCCGCCAATCCGGGATCCCGAAGGAACTTTTCCGCAAGTGAGCCACTCCGCTTTGCGCGAATCAGCGCTTGCGGCTAAGCAGCGCGAATGCCCTACCGCACGCTTGACCCGGAGAAAATCCTCGCCACCGCCGCCACGCTTGAAACGCGGGTGGCGTCGCGTTTTCCGGATGCGGGTCTGCTCGGCGTTGCGCGGGAAATTGTCTCCCTGACGCGCGACACGGCGCGGGAAGCGAAAGAGCTTCTGGCCCCGATCTGGTGGCTGCGGATTTTGATTGCGTCGTTGATCTTGGGCGGCGCGGCGCTGTTTGTGTCGGTCGGCACGTTCCTGTCATTCAGCAATCTGTCCCATGACGCCATGGGCTCGGTGCAGAGCATCGAGGCGGCGATCAACACCAGTGTGCTGGCGGCACTCGGTCTCACAGCCTTGGTGCGGCTTGAGGCGCGGATCAAACGGCGGCGTGTCACCAAAAACCTGCATGGCCTGCGCTCCATCATCCATGTGATCGACATGCATCAATTGACCAAAGACCCGGCGGCGCTTTCGGAGAGCTACCGCGCCACCGCCGCCTCGCCTTCGCGGACATTTTCCGCGCCGGAGTTGGCGCGCTATCTCGACTATTGCTCGGAAATGCTTGCCGTCACCGGCAAGCTCGCCGCCCTCTATGCGCAGGCGGTGAACGACGACGGCGTCGCCGAGGCGGTTAATGACATTGAAAATCTCGGCAGCAATCTTTCGCGCAAAATCTGGCAGAAAATCATGCTGATCGAGGGTCAGACAAAACCGGCGGACCGCAGGGCCCGCGAAAAAAGGAGTTGATCCATGCGCACCTTTCGAGCCGGCATCGCCGCCTGCGCGCTGTTTCTTGCCAGCCAGGTTTTTGGCCAGGAGCTGCTTGACGAGGATATTCTCGGAGCGCAGGCGGCGAGTTTCAAAGTTTTTGACGCCGATCGGGACGGCAAGGCGACCGCGGCGGAAGTGGCCGCCGGGGCAAAAAGCATTTTCGCCGCGCTCGATCCGGACAGCGACGGTGCGGTGACGCAGAATGAGTTTGGCGAATTCAGCATGGGTTTTGCGCCGCTGGCGGAACAGATCCTGCGCCGGGACGAATACCGGGCGGCGCGGAACGTAATTTTCACGCGCTGGGACATGAACGCCGACTCGCAGCTATCGCAGGCGGAAATCACCGCGGCGCTGTTTGAGGAAGTGTTCACGGCCTCAGAGGCGGCAGCTGATCAGGAGGCTTACACCAAGAGCCGGTTCATAGCCGAAATGGGGGCGGCGCTGAGATAGGCGCGCCGGTGACCTTTATCCGGCAGCCCCGCGCCGTGGTCTTTGATATGGATGGACTGCTGTTCGACACAGAGCGGTTTTACCTTGAAGCGCTGATTCTTGCGGCAAAAGAATTTGGGGTCGATGCTCCGATTGAGCTCCACACCGACACAATCGGCGCCTCATCTGAAGAAACCCGTGCGCGGCTGAGCGGGTATTTTGGCGATGCCGTCGATATGGACCGGCTTTGGAACAGCGCATCCCGCCATTTTTTCCAATTGGCCGACACGCGGCTTTTCTCAAAGCCGGGCGTCTTTGAGCTTTTGGCGCTGTTGGACAGACTGGGATTGCCAGCCGTGATCGCGACCTCCTCAAAACCCAAAAATGTCAAACACCATCTTGCCGCGCATGGTCTTGAGCGCCGGTTCCGCGCCATTGCCGCCAGCGGCAGCTATAAGCGCGGCAAGCCGCATCCGGACCCGTTCCTAAAGGCGGCGGAACTCATCGGGGCTGATCCTGCCTCATGTATCGCTCTGGAAGATTCGCACACGGGCGTGCGGTCGGCGGCAAGCGCCGGAATGATGACGATCATGGTGCCGGACATGCTGGATGCCAACGATGAGATGCGCGGACTTTGCGTCCACGTCGCCTGTGACCTGCATGAAGTCGCGCGGCTGATTGAGGCGGCTCTCAAGGATGTCTGAGATTACTTGCCGCCCGAGATGATCTCCCGCGCCGCTTTCTCCAGTATGGCTCTGATCCGCTCCATTTCCGCCTCGCTCCAGCCACCTTTGGCCATGATGGCGTGCCGCAGCGTCTGGACCGCGTGCATAATGGCATCCGGGATGGCGCTGCCGTCTTTCGCCCCCGCCATGATGTCGATCCGCGCCATCAGGGCTTTGACCTGTTCGGAATTTTCCGCGAGGAACCGGCGCCCGGCAAGTGTGGAGGAATAGCTTTTCTTACCGCCCGCCTCGGCTTCGCTGACAACCAGTTCCTGTTCCTCCAGCAGCGTCAAAGTCGGATAGACCGTGCCCGGGCTGGGGGAATAGGAACCGGCGAATTTCGCCTCAATAGTGCGGATCAGGTCGTAGCCATGGCTTGGCTTGTCGGCGATCAGCGCCAGCAGCAGCAGCCGCAGATCGCCCTGCCCGAACATGCGGCCGCGCGGTCCGCCCCCGCCCATGCCAAACGGGCCGCCGCGCATCCAGGGCGGGCCGCCCCAAGGCTTGCCGCCGCCCTTGCGCGCCCAGCCCCATTTCGGGCCGCAGCCCTCGTCATCGTCTCTGGTCATAAATATCCCTCTTGACAGCAAGATACCCTCTGCCGGTTTCCCGGCAAAGGGCGGTTTGCATCTATTCCTGCGCATCGGAAGGCTTGTCGCCCTCGGCCTTGCGCTTCGCCTGAAACGCGTCAAACGCCTCCTGATCGCGCTTGCGGCGCTGTTCGGCGCGGTGTTCGGCGAAGGCCTGACGCTCGGCTTCGAGTTCGCTCAACGCCTTTTCGCGGTGCTCGTCAAAAGCCACGTTGCCGGTGCGGTTCATCCTGCCGCGATGGCCGCAGCCGCGGCCCATGGCGTGCGCTCCATGCCAATGCCCGCCGTGACGGCGCGAATTCCAGATGAAGTAGACCAAAGCGGCGATACCGAGCGGCGGGAAGATGGCGAAGCCGGCGATGACGGCCAGCGCTTTGAAGGGATTAAAGCCCGGGGCCTTGGCCCACCAAAGATAATCACCCTCTCTGTTGAAGCCGGGGCCTGATGCGCCGTCGGTGTTTGAATTGGTTTGGTATCTCATTGTCGTTCCTTTCTTCTTTGTTACGATAGAACTAAAGATATATCTTACGATAGGTTTTACAAGAGGAAGGGGATTAAATTTTTGTCATGCTGGGGAGCGGTTGTTCAATGGCTTGTTTCAAAGGCGCACCCAACGCGAGCGCTCCAACCCATGCAATATACTCTAGACAACATATGTTTTTTAGGGTATAAATCTTCCATGTCATGGCGGGTTCTGTTTCACGCTGACTTTCTCGACGAGTTTTCGGCGTTTGATGAAAGCGTTCAAGATGAAATTGCCGCAATGACGGAATTGCTTTCAGCAATGGGTCCCGTGCTGAGGCGGCGGTTTGCCGATACGCTCAAAGGTTCAGAGTTCGCCAATATGAAGGAACTGCGCTTCGACGCGGCGGATGGGGTTTGGCGGCTGGCCTATGCTTTTGACCCTGAGCGCGATGCAATCCTTCTTGTGGCGGGCGATAAATCCGGCGTGGCAGGCAAGCGGTTTTACAAAGTGCTGATCGCAAAAGCCGACGTGCGCTTTGCGGAGCACCTTGATGACGTGAAGAACAAGAGGAAAAAACCATGAAATCCGCCATTCCCGCCACAGAAGTGATTGCCGGATTTTCCGCTGAGCGGCGCGGGAAAATCGCCGCCCGCGCCAAGGAGCTGATCGCCGGTGAAATGGCGCTCAGTGACATCCGCAAATCCCGGGCGCTGACGCAGGAACAGGTGGCCAAAAAGCTCGGCGGCAAACAGGTCTACGTCTCCCGCCTCGAAAGCCGCGACGATGTGAAAGTCTCAACCCTCAGCGCCTACGTCAAAGCGCTCGGCGGCGAGCTGCAATTGCTGGTGACATTTCCGGACGGCGGGAAGGTGGAGATTGCGGGGCGAAGGAAGGCGAAGGGGTGAGGCGCAGATTGTTTAGCTGCACATTTACAGGCGTCTGAGCCTTGCTGCCCGAACGCGGAGCGCTTTGCTCATCTCTGTGACGATTGGATGTTGCAACCCATTTTTGCGCGCGATCTCAATTTCGTTTTCCAAACGCTCCGGCATCTGTTTTGCCATCTCTTGCGCTGTTTCGACCAGAGCATCCGGATTTGCGCCAACTTCTGCAGCCAGCCTGCGCCACTCCGCCAAACCGATGTCGCGCAGCCGGTATTCACCGCCAATCTTCATGGCGAGCTTGGCTTTCATCAGGTCCAAATCTGTGTAGGGCAGAACGCTGGCAATGTCATAGAGCGGCGCCAAGCGGACGAGGCCGCCGCCGCCTATGATAATGGAATAGTTCTTGGCATGGGCGTCCGTTCCGCCGATCAGCCAGTTGAATATCAGCGCCTTCAGGAAGGATTGAACGTCTTCATCTCGTTTCAGATTGTCAGGTTCAGAGGCATTCTCTTCCCATTTTTCCCGACGCCTGACGGGGGCATGCGCCCGCAGGAGATCGACGATCTGCCTCGGACCTGGACCGCCGTCATTCTGATATTTGCTTGAGGGATGAATTTTCAGCGCTTGGCAAAAATCCTCTTGGTGAGCGCGGAAAATTGGAGTGGTTTTCGCGAATTCTGCCAGCGCATGGGCGTTCGCGGCTGCCTCTGCGGACTCGGAGAATGTCATTGCCCGGAGTACTGCCGACATATTCGAATGTGATCGCGCCTGTATGGCCGCCATAGCATCCTGTGCCGCCATGGCCGCCGCTTTCGCCGAGGCGGCTGCTGCTTGATCAGCAGTTCTGACCCGGTCATAACGCGTGACGATAATTGCGCAGACTCCATCAAAGTCTCTTACTTGCGAGTGCGCGGCTGGCAATCCAAGCGCCCTTGCAAGCGCCAGACACAGATGTTCGTTTTCGGCGTGGCCGTCAAACTCGCCGGTCGGCGGTTTGAGGATGTGCGTGGTGGGCATCCGGCCGGACGGCACGCCCCAGCGTTGACCGTCGAAGAGCAAGGCCGTCTTGGGCTGCGCACCGGCCAGACTGAATTGCCCGGTGTCGCTTGGCGCACGGCCTGCGGCAGCGTCGTTTCTGAGCGTGCGAAGCCTTGCTCCAATGTCAGCCTCCGTCAGCCAGTCAATTTCCGGTGTTTGCGCGCCCAGCAAATATTCCCGGCGAGCCGGGCTGACAAATTGCACCGCGCCCGCGCAGTCTTCCCCGACATGCGATATCAAGGCGAACGGGTTTCTGGCGGACACTTGAAAATGCTTCGCCCATCGGCTGAGCACATGTTCATTGTCTGGAAGCAGCCCCCATATGAAAGGATCGATGGCCGAATGCGGATGGTCCGCCGCCGCCAAGGGCATGGACAATGACAGTGGATAGGCGCCGCGCGCGGAGCGCCAATCTGGACTGTAACTGAACGACAGTCTCCCTTTGGCCTGTCGAACCAGCCCCGCTTCCCTTCCTTCGAGCAGAACAATCAGTTCGCTCATTTCTGCTCCACGCGCCGGGCGTTTTCTATGATCGCGTTGATGTCAGGGGTGATGACGCTTGGCGTCTCAGCGCCGGGATTTGGTCCGTTTTCGGATAATTCAATGCCGAGCGCGGCAAGAGTGCGAAGCACAAGCCCAAGCCCCGCGCCCGGCTTGCCTCTTTCCACCTGATTGATCCAAAGGCGGCTCACGCCCGCGATTTCCGCCAGCTGGGCTTGGTCATACCCAAGCTCGCGCCTGCGCGCCCGGATGAGTGCTCCGATGTCTGCGGGTGTTCTGATCGGCAATTTAATCATGTAATCTATCGCATTCTTTTCGTTATGAATGCTATAGCATACATTTGTGAATGTAAACGATCAATTTCAAAAATCAGAAGGAACTCACCCCGCCGCCCGCACCAGCATCCCGTACAAATCATGCGGCTCGTCCGGGTCGGCCAAAAGGTCCAGCTCCTGATAAAGCCCCGCTTCCTTCGCCTTATCAAACACATAGCGCAGCGCCGAGAAATCCTCGGTGGCAAAGCCCACGGAATCGAAGAGCGTGATCTGTTTGGCGTCGCGGCGGCCCTGCGCTTTGCCGGTCATCACCTGCCAGAGTTCAGTGACCGGATGGTCCGGGGCGAGCTGCTGGATTTCGCCTTCTATGCGGGTCTGCGGGGGGTATTCGACGAAAATGTCCGACCTTAAAAGAATGTCTTTGTGCAGCTCGGTCTTGCCGGGACAGTCGCCGCCGACGCCGTTAATGTGGACGCCCTGCCCGACCATGTTGTCGGTCAGGACCGTGGCGTAATGCTTGTCGGCGGTGACCGTCGTGATGATCTGCGCGCCCTCGACCGCCTCCTGCGCCGAGCGGCAGGATGTGATGTCGAATCCGAGCGGCGCGAGGTTGCGGGCGCATTTTTCGGTTGCGGTTGGGTCGATGTCATAGAGGCGCAATTGATTGACGCCAAGGATGGCTTTGAATGCGATTGCCTGGAATTCCGACTGCGCGCCATTGCCGATGATGGCCATGCAGGACGCGCCCTTGGGGGCGAGATATTTTGCGGCCATGGCGGAGGTGGCGGCGGTGCGCAGCGCGGTGAGGATGGTCATTTCCGTGACAAGGACCGGATAGCCGTTATCGACCTGCGCATAGACGCCGAAGGCCGTCACCGTCTGGCGGCCGGTCGCGGTGTTTTTCGGATGGCCGTTCACATATTTGAAACCGTAATGCTTCCCGTCGCTTGTCGGCATCAGCTCGATGACGCCTTCCTTGCTGTGCGCGGCGACGCGCGGGGTTTTGTCGAAGATTTCCCAGCGGCGGAAATCCTCCTCGAGATACTGAGTGAGTTCGATAAGGAAGGTTTCAATGCCGATGGAATTGACCAGTTTCATCATGTGATCGACGGAGACGAAGGGGACGAGGTTGAGATTGGGGGTCATGATGGGCGGGCCTTTGCGATGGTATTTTGACTCTCCCTCACCTGTCTTGCTGCGCAAGACTGTCCTCTCCCCGTGGGGGAGAGGCGAAAGAGCAGCGCCCGCTTATCCCCTCTCCCCCGCGGGGAGAGGGTGGTTTGCGCAGCAAACCCGGTGAGGGAGAGTCCAAAGAAAGCAGTCATTCTCATCTCACTTCCTCCCCGGCGCATAAATCGGCCGGTCCAAAATGCTGCGCCCGAACAGGCTCGCGCACAGGTCCACAATCAGCAGCGCCGTCTTTCCCCGCTCGTCGAGAAACGGGTTGACCTCGACCAGATCAAGCGAGGTCATCAGACCTGAATCCTCCAGCATTTCCATGACCAAATGCGCCTCGCGGTACGTCGCGCCGCCCTGCACCGGAGTTCCGACGCCGGGCGCAATGACCGGGTCGAGAAAATCGGCGTCGAGGCTGACATGCAGCATGCCGTTGTCCTTGCGCACGCGCTCGAGGATTTTGCGCATCTGCACGGCGACGCCGGTCTCGTCGATCTGCGGCATGTCAATGACATTGACGCCTCGGTCTTCGAGCAACCGCCGCTCGCCCTTGTCGATCTGGCGGATGCCAATCATGAAAACCTGAGACGGCGGGATCAGCGCGAAGTCTTTATCGCGGAAAATATCCAGCCCCGGCTCGCCGCATGCGACGGCCAAAGTCATGCCATGCACATTGCCGGAGGGGCTGGTGGCAGGGGTGTTGAAATCGGCGTGGGCATCGACCCAGAGCACGAAGAGTTTGCGCTTGAGCTGGCGCGCATGTTTGGCGGCGGCGGCGAGGGTGCCGATTGCGAGCGAATGGTCGCCGCCGAGCATGACGGGCAGCGCGCCTTCTTCGAAGATTTTGCGGGCTTCCGCTTCCACTGCTTCTGTCCATGCGGCGATGCTTGGGGCGCGGTGATAGTTGTTCCCGGATGCTTCGGACGGCGCGGCAATTTCGGCAGTAGAAACGGCAAGATCGCCCCGGTCCTGCACGTGATAGCCCATCTCGCGCATTGTCTCGGCAAGGCGGGAGATGCGCAAAGCGGACGGTCCCATATTGGTTCCGCGCGTCGAAGCGCCGATGTCGCAGGGCACGCCGAACATGGCAAGGCGGCGCTTGGTCAAGTGCAGTTCTGCGGCGGCCATTATGTCGCTCCGGGAAAAGGAAACGCAAAGATACAGGAAGGCGAAGGTGTCAGATAGTTAGACATTTGGCAATTTGATAAGTCAAAACGACAATTTGACTATCTACGCAAGCCAAAATGTCAGCCCTTGCGCCGCGACAGAAGCAGGCTCGTCTCTGACGTGATGATGCCTTCGAGCGCCCGCATCTCGCGCAGTACTGTGTCAAACTCTTCGAGTGACTCTGTCTCGATATCGACCACAAGGTCCCATTTGCCATTGGTCGAATAGATGGCGCGCACCTGTGGTATGCCAGTCAGGCGTTTGGCGACTTTGTCGGTGGCGGCACCTTCGATTTCGACCATCATGACGGCCTTGACCCGGGCTGCGTCCGCGCCGGATTTGAGCACGATCGTGAAGCCTTGAATGACGCCCTTTTCCACAAGCCGGTCGGTGCGGGATTTGACTGTGGCGCGGGAGAGCTTCAGGTCTGCGGCAAGTGTGGAGACCGGCGCGCGGGCGTCATGCCGCAGGAGCGCGATGAGCTTTCTGTCGATTTCATCGAGTTCGAAGGCCATGGTTCATGCCCCGGCGTCACGCGGAAGCAATGAACGCTTCAAGGAGCGAAATTGCAAGGGGCTTTGTGGCTGCGCATCAGGTGACAAGATGTGCAGGTTTGGCTATTCCCGCCTTATGCAAATCACCAATCCCGCCGACATACTCGCCGCCCTCATCCGCTGCCCGTCCGTCACGCCGAGCGAGGGCGGGGCGTTGACGGCTTTGGAGGGGATGCTGAAGCCGCTGGGCTTTGCCGTTGAGCGGCCCGTGTTCAGCGACGAGGGACTGCCGGACATTGAGAACCTCTATGCCCGCCTCTCCGGCAACGGCCCGCATCTGATGTTCGCGGGGCACACGGACGTTGTGCCGGTGGGCGACGAGGCGGCATGGACGCACGGGCCATTCTCAGCGGACATCGCCAATGGCGAAATGTATGGGCGCGGCGCGGTGGACATGAAGGGCGGCATCGCCTGCTTCATCGCGGCGCTGGCGCGCCACATTGAAAAACATGGCAAGCCGAAAGGCTCTGTATCGCTAGTCATCACCGGCGATGAGGAAGGTCCCGCCGTCAACGGCACGCTCAAGCTGCTGGAATGGGCGGCGGCGAAAGGCGAGACTTGGGATGCTGCGCTTGTCGGCGAGCCGACCAATCCGGACATGATCGGCGACATGATAAAGACCGGCCGGCGCGGCTCGCTTTCAGGAGCGATAATTGTCTATGGCATTCAGGGCCACGCCGCCTATCCGCATCTGACGGAAAACCCGGTGCGCGGCATGATGACGTTGCTCGATGCGCTGATCCATCCGGACTATGACAAGGGCACGAAAGACTTCCAGCCGTCCAATATGGAAGTGACGAGCGTGGATGTCGGAAATCCGGCGGTCAATGTGATCCCGGCGCGCGCCACCGCCGCGTTCAACATCCGCTTCAACGACACTTGGACGGCGGAGACATTGCAGACCGAAATTCACAACCGGCTCGACAATGCGGCGTCGAAGAAGAAATACCGTCCGGGGAAAAAAACGGCCATTGAGTATGATCTCGTGTGGCGGGAAAATCCGAGCCATGTGTTTCTGACGCATGACGAAAAGCTCATCGGCGCGCTGTCCGGCTCGATCGAAAAGATCACCGGCAGAAAGCCTTTTCTGTCAACCACCGGCGGCACGTCAGATGCGCGGTTCATCAAGAACTACTGCCCGGTCGTCGAGTTCGGACTGGTCGGCAAAACAATGCATATGGTCGATGAGCGCGTGGCGCTGTCCGACCTTGAGACGCTGACGCAGGTCTACGAGCGGTTCATCGCGCACTGGTTTTCGGCGGGCTGATGGAACCTTATGCCTATGTCCTGAGAAACATTCGCGGCGTCTGGCAGACCATGCAGGGCCGCCGCGAAGGGCTTGAAGCGATGGATGCGTCGGGCGAGGGCGTTTGGCGCTCGTTTCAGGCCGTGCTTGTGTCTCTTCCCTTGCTCTGGGCCACCTGGATTTCCGCGCTGCGCGACATTGAGCCTAATACGGCGCTGACGCCCATCTCCATTATGCTGCGGCTTGCCTTTGCCGATGCGGTCGCATGGCTGCTGCCCATCGCTTTGTTTGCGCTTATCGCAAGGCCGTTCAAGCTGACGCACCGGGCGGCGCATTTCATTGTCACCAACAATTGGGGTTCGGTGATTTTCATTGCCATCACGGCGCTGACGGTGCCGTTTGATCTGCTGGGCCCCAATTTCGAAGGGCTCGCCGCCTCCGTCTCGGCGCTGGCGCTGCTTGTGTCGCTGGTCCTGTATTTCCGGATGCTGCATGTGACGCTCGACGCGCCTTTTCAGGTGAGCGCGCCGATTTACGTCTTGATGATCCTCGCGTCACTGTTCGGCATTTACGCACTCTACGGCGCGCTCGGTCTCACCTATGCGGCCCCTTCAGGATAATCCACCTGCATCAGAAACAGCCCGTCCGGCGGCGCGACGGGGCCGCAGGCTTTGCGGTTTCTGGCGTCGAGCGCGGCCTTCAAATCCTGAGGCGTCCATTTGCCCGAGCCGACATTTTCCAGCGAGCCGACCATGGAGCGCACCTGACGGTGCAGGAAGCTTTGCGCCGAAACATGGCACTCGATGACGTCGCCGGTGCGGAAAATGTCGAACCGGTCGAGATTTCGCATTGGGCTGTCCGCCTGACACTCGGCGTCGCGGAAGGTGGAGAAATCGTGCAATCCGACAAGGTGCAGCGCGGCTTCGGCCATTTGCTCCGCATTGAGATTGCGTTTCATGTGCCAGGCGAAACCGCGTTCGACGGTGAGCGGGCCGCGCCGGTTGATGATGCGGTAGACATAGTGTCGGCGCAGCGCCGAGAAGCGGGCGTGGAAGTCTTCGCTGACTTTCTCGACCTTCAAGATTGAAACGGGCAGCGGCTGCAGATGCTGGTTCACCGCGCCTTGCACCTTGTCAACGCTCCAGCTCTTTTCAAGATCAACATGCGCCACCTGCCCTCTGGCGTGCACGCCGGAATCCGTGCGCCCTGCCCCTTGCACGGCGCTGCGCTCGCCGGAAAATTTGTGGAACGCCGCTTCAATTGCGCCCTGCACGGTCAGATCCTCCGCCTGCCGCTGCCAGCCGCAGAACGGGCGACCGTCATATTCGATGAGGAGCCGGTAACGCTGCATCAGGAGATTTTCACCGCGCCGACACCGCGCAGGAAATCGGCGGCGGACATGGCCTTGCCGCCGGCGCGCTGCAGCTCAAGGATGGTGATTGCGCCATCGGCGCATTGCGCGGCGAGACCGCTGGTCGGCGGCGCGCAGGTGGATTTCAGAAGCTTCACACGCTCAGGCTTGCCGCCAATTTCCATTTCGCACCAAGCGCCCGGAAACGGCGAGAGGCCGCGAATGTGGTTATGGACTTCGGCGGCTGGTTTGGACCAGTCAATGCGGGTTTCGGATTTGTCGATTTTCTTTGCATAGAGAATTCCGTCGTCCGGCTGCGGAGTTAAATCAAGCCGCCCCGTTTCAAGCTCGGCCATGGCCTCAGCCATCAGCGCCGCGCCCTGCATTTTCAGCACGTCGTGCAGTTCGCCACTGGTCATGTCCGACTCAATAGCGACGCGCTTAGTCTTGGCGACCGGCCCGGTGTCCAGCCCCTCTTCCATCCTCATTACCATCATGCCGGTCTGCGCGTCCCCCGCCATGACGGCCCGGTGGATCGGCGCAGCTCCTCGCCAGCGCGGCAGCAGCGAGGCATGGCCGTTGTAACTGCCGAGGCGTGTCCCTTCGAGGATTGGCTTGGGAAGAAGAAGACCGTAGGCGACAACGACCGCCACATCGGCATTCAGCGCCTTGAAGCGCGCCTGCTCTTCAGCGGATTTCAAACTGACGGGCGTGCGCACTTCAATGCCCAGCTCCTCGGCGCGAAGATGCACCGGCGACCTGGTCAGCTCCAGCCCGCGCCGCCCGGCGGGGCGCGGCGGCTGGGAGTAAACGCAGACGATCTCATGGCCTGCCGCGTGCAGCGCCTCCAGCGTCGGCACCGAGAATTCCGGGGTGCCCATGAAGATAATGCGCAGCGGCAAAGGGTCAGGCCTCGAACGGGTTGACGAGCTTGAGGCCGAGGCCGTCAAAATCGCGGACATTGCGGGTGGCGAGCGTTGCGCCGTGGACGAGGCAGATGGCGGCGATCTGGGCGTCGCCAAGCCCTATAGGTCGTCCGGCCGCCTCGCGAACACTGCGAAGTCTCCCGTTCTCCAGCGCGGCGTCCAGCTCAAAAGGCAGGATGCGCCCGGCATAGGTCTCGTTGAGAAGCGTATCCAGCTGCTGCTGATATCTGCGGCTGCTGTCACGCAAAAAAACCCGGTCGGCGCCAAAGGCGATTTCAGAAATGACCGGAGTACAGAGATAGAGATCATCCAGTTCTTGGACGCTAAACCAATCCTTCACCGCCGTTGAGGAAGGCGAGCGACCGAGTTCGGAGATGACATTTGTGTCGAGAACAATCATTCAAAGTCCGGTGGCGGGCGGCCAAAGTCGTTCTTCCGGCTTTCCTCCATTACCCTCTCAAACTCGTCCACTTCTTCATCGGTCGCAAAGATGCCCTGCATGACCGCGCGCATTTCGTCATACAATTTTGCGCCAGACATTCGCTCGCTTTTGCCTGAAACTTGGCTGTCCCGCCGAAGCCTGAACTTGACTTCTTCCGACATGCTGCGTCCATTCGAATTCGCCGCTTTCGAAATCTCCGCCTTCAGCGCGGACGGAAAATCGCGGATCAACACATTTCCCATGCGCACCTCCTTCAGTTGATATCAATGATATCATATTTTCAGCGCAGGGTCAAACCAATTCCGGCCCCGAAAAATCCAGCGTGCGCGCGCCAACGATGCGCAGCGAAAAGGGCGATCATGCCAATCTTATTCAAGAAGCTGCCGGGCTACCTTCTAGGCCGGTCGCGGCTGCGGATAAACTCTTCGACCTCGTCCGTCGTGTGCAGCGCTTCCTTAAGCGTTTCGGCCAGATAGTCGCCCACAGGCACGCCCGCCGCCAGATCTGAAGCTGCAGCTTCTGATTCCAATCCCTGCTGAATAAATTCCAGAGCGGCTTGCGAAGAAGTCAGCCCCAGGCGCGCGGCATATGCGTGGAGAGAAGCCTCCAACTCCGGCGAAAGGCCGTGAACCAAAATGTTTGACATAGGGACCTCCAGCGCTGCCACCAACACTAACACAAACGCCTCGGCTAGACCAGCTTCTGCCGCGCGATCTTGGTGAACTTGCGCACCACAATCTGCCGCTTCAGTTTGGAAATATGGTCGATGAAAAGCACGCCGTTCAGATGGTCGATCTCGTGCTGCAGGCAGGTGGCCAAGAGACCTTCGGCGATGATCTCATGTTCCTTGCCGTCAATATCCAGGTGCCTGACCTTGACGGATGCCGGGCGCTCGACGTCGGCGTAATAGTCGGGAATGGAAAGGCAGCCTTCCTCATAGATGGAGCGCTCGTCGGACGACCAGACGACTTCAGGATTGATGTAGAACTGCGGCGCTTTCGGCTCCGGGTCCTTCGCCAAATCTATCACCAGCATGCGCACCGGCTCGCCGATCTGCACGGCGGCAAGGCCGATGCCGGGCGCGTCGTACATGGTATCCAGCATGTCCCTGGCCAGTTTGCGCAAAGCCGTGTCAACGCGTTCGAGCTTTCTCGACGGCGCTTTCAGGATCGGGTCCGGCAGGAAAATCAGCGGGCGGATGGTCATGGCGGCTCAGGTAATGTGTGGAATGCGGGGCGTCAATAATGGCTGCAACAATTGTTCACTTTTTGATCTCGTCCGGCCTGCGCGAATCGGCTATAGAGCGGGCATGGATATTCAGGAATTTCTCGACCAGACATTGCTCGTCATCGGCCAGTATCCGGTGTCGATGGGACAGGTGCTGCTTGCCGCCGCGCTGGTTGTTGCTGGCCTGATCCTTCTCACGGCAATCGGCCAGTGGCGCGGGGCGGCGCAGCGCAATGCCGCCGTGCTGGAATCAGAGGAGCGCGCCCGCGCCGCCGAGGAGCGGATGGGCGAAATTCTCAAGACCCAGTCCGAAATGCAGGGCCGGATGCAGACGATGGCGGAGATTTTCGGCTCGCGCCAATCCGAAATGACGCAGTCGATCCGCGAACGGCTCGACGGCATGACCAGCCGCATCGGCCAGACCATGACCGATCAGACGAAGGCGACGCATGAGAACCTCGCCAAGCTGCAGGAGCGGCTGGCGGTGATCGACTCGGCGCAGTCCAACATACGCGCGCTGGCGGGCGAGGTTGTCACGCTGCAATCCATCCTTTCAAACAAGCAGACGCGCGGCGCGTTCGGGCAGGCGCGGATGGAGACGATTGTCGCCGACGGGCTGCCGATGGGCGCGTTCGAGTTTCAGGCGACTCTCTCCAATGGCAACCGGCCGGACTGCCTGATCCTGATGCCGAACGGCTCGCCCTCGCTCGCCATCGACGCCAAGTTTCCGCTCGAAGCGTTTAACGCGATCCGCGCCGCCGAAACGGCGGACGAGACGCGTCTCGCCGAGGGCCAGTTCCGCCGCGACATGGAAATTCATATCAAGGACATCTCGTCCAAATATCTCATTTCCGGCGAGACGCAGGACACAGCGTTCCTGTTTGTGCCGTCCGAATCCGTCTTCGCCGAAATCCATGAGAAGTTCGAAAACGTCGTGCAGAAGGCACACCGGTCGCGTGTTGTCATCGTTTCGCCCTCGCTGCTGATGCTGTCGATACAGGTGATCCAGTCCGTCCTGAAAGACGCGCGCATGCGCGAGCAGGCGCATCTCATCCAGGGCGAAGTGGCGCGGCTGATGGACGACGTCTCGCGCGTCGACGAGCGGGTGCGCAAGCTTGCGGGGCACTTCGCCATGGCGCAGAAGGATGTGGACGAGGTGCTGGTTTCGACCGGCAAAGTCACCAAGCGCGGCCAGCGGATCGAGGCGCTGGAGTTTGGAGAATTGCCCGCCGCGCCGGAGCCCGCGGCGCGGGTTGAGGCGAAGTCTGGGAATTTGCGGCTGCGGGTGGTGGATGGGGATGAGTGAGGGGTTGCCTGACTGTCTGCACTCGGAGCGAGCCGCCCCCCTCTGCCTGTCGGCATCTCCCCCGCGAGGGGGGAGATCGCTGTGTCACGGCTTTCCCCAACCTTCAAGTTTGGATATTGGCAGCAGGCGGCGGTGAGCGATCTCCCCCTTTGCGGGGGAGATGCCGAC
>JANMMM010000176.1:0-7041 GCA_031373225.1 Phyllobacteriaceae bacterium
ATCCGGCTCATATGCGCATATTTTGTGGACAGGCCGCCGGCATGTTCGATTTCAACCATGTTCCCATAGCCGCCGCGCAGGCCGGCGGAAATCACCTTTCCAGCGGCTGTGGCGCGGATCGGGTCGCCTGTGTTGCCGCGGAAATCCATGCCGGAATGAAAGGCGGCGGTTCCGAGCAGCGGGTCACGGCGCGCGCCGAAAGTGCTTGTGATATCTGCGCCCGGCGCAGGATTTGCCAGCGGAAAGCGGCGCGCCTGCTTCTTAGCCTGCCTGAATCTGTTGAGCGCAGTGTCCAGTTCCTGCACCTGCGCGTTGAAGCTGCTCATGGCCTCTGCGCTGTCAGCTGCGATGAACGGGCCGCCCTCGGCTGTCGCCTCCAAATCAATGCCCGTTTCGCCAGCCGAGGCAAGCGCGGCTTGAATCCGGTCGGCACCGCTGCGCGCGGTGTCGGCAAGAATCTGCACCTGCTTGACCTGCGCTGAATCGATATCGCGCAGCGACCGGTTGATCGTCACAAACAGTTTGTCAGCCTTGTCCGCCGCCGATTCACTGCTTTGCCCGCCTTCCGCATCAGTGAAGAGCGATGCGGCGAGACTGCCGGTGGTGATTGGATCAATCAGCGAGGCGCGCCTTTCGGCAGGCTTGCTCCTCGGCACCGGAACATCGCCGAGTTCGGCCTTGGCTTTTTTCAGCACCGAGCCCAGCTGTCCGTCGCGGCTAGTCAGCTGTTCCTGCCGCTCTATCAGCTCCACAACTTTCGATTCCATCAGCTGCTGGTCGAGCAATTGGCGGCTGGTGATGCGGTCAACCTGGGTGCGCAACGCAGAAATCCGGTCCTCATAGGCATGCTGCAGCCGGGCCTGCCGCGCGACTGTCGCGCCGATCAGGTCGTCGCGCAGCACAAGATAGGAGGTTGCCACCAGATAGCCGAACGCCATGGCTGCGAGGAAAGAGCCGCCCGTCAGCGCCATCCACGGCTTGACAGTGAAATGCCTTATGTCATTGCCATGCGCGATGATGATCGTGTGCGGCTCTTTGCGCTTGCCAAACATGTTCGGCCGCTTGGCGCTGCTCGGGGAGACATTACTCATTGCCAGACCATTTCTACACGGTTGAAATATCCGGCGATTAGAAACTGTTAGGGTTAATAAAGCATTGTCCGAGATGTGATTTTGGCGAGTTATGCATCGCTTTGGCACAATCAGCCGGTCAGCCCCGCCTTCAGCAGCCGCACCGCCTCCAGCACTTCTTCCGCGTGGCCTGGAACTTTCACTTTCTCCCAGACTTTCGTGATCTTTCCGGCCGGGTCGAGCAGAAGCGTCGTGCGCTCGACCCCCATATATTTTCGGCCATACATGCTCTTTTCCACCCAGAGCCCGTAAGACGCGATTGTCTGCTTGGTTTCATCGGAGAGCAGAGCGACGGAGAGGCCGTGCTTGGCCTTGAATTTTTCATGGCTCTTGATGCTGTCGGGAGAGACTCCCGCGATCACGGCGCCAAGTTTTTCAAAGTCCCCGGCGCGGTCTGAGAAATCCTTGGCCTCCATGGTGCAGCCCGTCGTGTCGTCTTTCGGGTAGAAAAACAGCACAGCTGCCTTGCCATGCAATTCTTTCAGACAAAGCGTCCCTCCGCCGTCCTTCGCAAGTGTGAAGTCCGGCGCTGCCGCGCCTGTAGTGACCGCCATGTCCATGCCTTTCTTTACCCTTAGCGCGCTTCGTGATTTAGTCGGAAATTTAGCGCGCCGCGCTGGTGATTCCAGCCCCATTCTGGCGCACGAAAGACAAATGTGACAGGTCTGAAGCAAAAGATTGAAAAGGTGAGATGGAACAAGCGCGAAATTGCGCCGCTGCACTCCTATCCTTCGGCGGTCGAGAAATCAGTGCCCAAGTCGCGAATGCGCCCGCAGCGGCGGCGATGGAAATGGCTGAGGCGCGCGGGCGTCTTCGTCCTGCTCTCGATTGGCCTTGGCATTGGCTTGATTTACCTGCTTCTCCAGCAGGGTGTCAGCAGCGGCTTTCTTTCTGAACGCGCGCAGCTGGCGCTCGGTGATGTCGTCGGTCCGGCCTATGACACGTCATTTGAACAGACCCGCGTGTCGCTCGACGGCGAGCGCAATCTTGCCATCGAGGCGTCGGGCGTGACGGTGCGCGACAAGGCAACTGGTCGGACGGCGGGTTCAATCGGTTCGGTCAAGCTTGGCATCCGCGCAATGCAGCTGCTGCAAGGCAAAGTGGAAGTCGCCCGGGTGGAACTCAAAGATTCAGTTCTCGACTTCACTGCCACCGATGCGTCGCTAAGTGATCCATTTGCTTTCCTTCGTGGCCCGAAAGGTCACTTGTCGGCCCAAAGACTTGTGAAGACTGTCTTTGGCGCTGCAGGGAAGGCTGCTGGGGCGGCAACTGCGCATCGCAGCCAAAACCTTTCATTCGACAGCCTGAAAATCAAATACGGCAATCCGGCAAGTCCGCGGCAAGCGGAGGTGAGTTCCCTTGTGGTCGGTCAAAATGGAAACGGAATCATCGATCTAGAAGCGGCCATGTTATGGATGGGTTCGCCCATCCGCCTGTCGGCGTCGATCACCGATAAAAACCGTTTTCAAATCTCGACATCCCGCATTCCAATCGTGCTTGGACAGAAGAAAGGCGCAGTCGAAACTGACGGAACGCCGACAATGCCAAGGCTTTCATCAGGTGCTGAATTTGCCCTGCAGGGCCTGTTGACTTCCGGAGTGCAAGTGCTTCGGACAAATTTTGATCTTCTGGATTCAGCAGTCAATTTAGGCAGAAACCGCATGGTCAATGGCACAGGTAAGTTTCGCTTTGAGGTCAGAGGCGACAGTGACAAAATGGAGATCCTGGAATCCAGCGTACTCTCAGGCAATAGCCGCTTCGACTTCACCGGAGCGGTCGTCCCTGAAACGGAGCGCGAGGGCGCAATTTACAAGTTCGAACTCGTCACCACCAGCGCCCGGCTGCTTCCTGATGGCTCAACGGAGGAAGCCGTTGAACTGGCTGCCCAGGCGCGGGGCAGCTTTGATGCCGCCACCAACACGGCCACGTTAAGCGATGTTGGCGTCCGAACCTTGAGCGGCGAAGTTTATGGGTCCGGCGAGCTGATGTTCAAAGGAACATCGCCCCGTGCGCTGTTCGGGCTGCGCATCCCCCGCATGTCTGTATCGCATGCCAAACAGCTTTGGCCAGTGCACGTCGCATCAAGCGCCAGGTCGTGGGTGTTCGACCATGTTTACGGCGGCACTCTCACTGACAGCACGCTCGATATCGACTTTCCCGAGGGTCAGTTTGGCGCTGAGCCGCCGCGCCCGCTGTTGACAGATAGCCAGTTCAAGGCAAGCTTCAATGTTGAGGGTGCGCGATTTGACGTGATGGGTGACTTGCCTCCGGTGCGTGACGCAGAAGGCAGTGTGAGTTTGCGCGGGGCCAATACGTTGATTTCTCTAAAAAGCGGCACGGCCTATCTTGGTAACGGCCAGACAGCATCTGTGTCGAACGGCACAATGAAAATTCCTTACGAGCGCGGCAAGCCAGTGATCGCTGATCTGGATGTTGAAGTGGCAGGACAGGCGTCTGCGCTCGCTGCTATTGCGGCGTTGGAACCTGTCAATGCGATGCGAAACGCGCCGTTTGAAGTCTCCGACCTTTCCGGCAGTGCAAGCGCCAAAATCAGCGCTAAATTTCCACTCAGGAAGGAGGCGGCAAAGGAAGGCACAATATGGTCCGCCGATATTGCGCTAGACAAAGTTTCAGTCAGCAAACCATTTGACGGACAGACGCTGAGCGAGGCGAGCGGCACCCTGACGGCAGACGCTTCCGGCATCAAGATCAGCGCAGACGCAAAGCTGAATGGATTGCCTTCCAAGTTGAAGCTGGAACAACCGCTCGGCGAGAATGGCGACGCGCGCAAACTTTCAGTTCAGCTTGAACTCAATGAAAAGGCGAGGGCAAAGCTCACCCCCGGCCTGAATTACTATGTGAAGGGCCCTGTCTATGTTGATCTTCAGGGCGGCAGCGGTGCATCCCGCCAAATAACTGCCGACCTGACAAAAGCCTCAATAGTCTTGGACTTCGCAGGCTGGAGCAAAGGTCCGGGCGTGGAGGCGGCGGCGAGTTTCACCATGACCCAGAAGGACGGGCGAACCCGGCTGGACGATTTCGAACTTTCCGGCGGAAACTTCATAATCCGCGGCGGCGCCACTCTCGACAAGTCAGGTTTGGCTGCAGCGGAATTATCGCGCGTGTCCCTTGTCCGGGGTGACAATGTGTCCGCGAAAATCGTCCGGACAAAAGGCGGATATGACGTCAAGCTCAGCGGCGCCGCACTGGACGTCCGTGCCGTCGTCAGGAAGGTCACTGGCAGTTTTGACTCCGCCACCAAGGCCATCGGCTCAACAGGCATTACAGTGTCGGCCAATATTGAAAGGGTCACAGGATTCAACTCGGAGACGCTCAGCAATCTTCAAATGTCCTTCGCGGGGCGCGGCTCTCGGGTGGATTCTCTCAAAATCAGCGGTGCGACAAACGGCGGAGGCGCCGTGAATTTGTCCAACCGCGTGGAAAATGGCGAACGGCAAGTGCAGATCCAGTCGGCGGACGCAGGCTCAATCCTGCGGTTTTTCGACTACTACAACAAGATGTCAGGCGGCTCGATCAATATTGCTCTGGGCTCAAACGGCGATGGCCCGTTGCGTGGGTCGATTGACGCGCGGGACTTCACACTAGTCGATGAGCCGCGCATGCGCTCGCTGGTTGGAGGCAAACCAAACGATGGGGGCCCAAGTCTCAAGGACGCAGTGAAGAAAGAGATTGATGTCAGCAAAGTCCGATTCTCTCGCGGATCGGCCGACATTGCAAAAAGCGAGAACTCGCTTTCACTAACGGACGGAATCCTGCGAGGCGACCTGATCGGACTTGCATTCAAGGGCACAGCCTACGATCCCTCCGGAAACATAAATATGACGGGCACATTCATGCCGGCTTATGGGCTGAACCGCATTTTTGGTGAAATACCTCTGCTCGGCCAATTACTGGGCAACGGCGAAGAGCGCGGCCTGATCGGCATCACCTTCCGTCTATCCGGTAAGGCCAAGTCGCCGCAACTGACGGTTAACCCGATTTCGCTGATCGCGCCGGGAATTTTCAGGCAGATTTTCGAGTTCAGATAGGCCGCAGGAGGACATGCTTTTTCTTGCCCATCGAGAGCTTGATGACGCCCTCAATGTTAAGGTCCGCTGTTCCAAGCACGCGCTTATCATCGCTCAGAACCGTGTCATTGACCCGCAACGCGCCGCCCTGAAGGTTTCGTCGTGCTTCGCCGTTTGAGGTGGCCAGACCGGCCTTGACGAATGCGGCCAGCGCGCCAATCCCGGCGGCAAGTTCGCCGCTGGGCAAGGTCACACTTGGCAGATTGACGGCAAATCCATCACCTTCAAACGTCTTGCGTGCCGTATCTGCTGAAGCGTCCGCCGCTTCCCGCCCATGAACAATGGCTGTCGCTTCAGAGGCAAGCATCTTTTTGGCCTCGTTGATCTCATTGCCGCCAAGAGCCGAGAGCTTCGCGATTTCATCAAGCGGAAGCCGGGTGAAAATCTTCAGGAAGCGCTCAACATCGGCATCCTCGGTGTTCCGGAAATATTGCCAGAAATCATAGGGCGAAAACAAATCGCCGTTCAGCCAGACCGCGCCCTTGGCCGTCTTGCCCATTTTCGCGCCGGCAGAAGTCGTCAGCAGCGGCGTTGTCAGTGCGAACAGCTGCGCTTCTTCCATACGGTGGCTCAGGTCGACACCATTTATGATGTTGCCCCACTGGTCCGAGCCGCCCATCTGCAGCGTGCATCCTAAGCGGCGGTGCAGCTCGACAAAATCATAGCCTTGCATGATCATGTAGTTGAATTCGAGAAAGGACAGCGAATGGTCACGGTCAAGCCGCAGCTTGACGGAATCAAACGACAACATTCGGTTCACAGAGAAGTGCCGCCCGACATCGCGCAGGAAATCGACATATTTCAGCTGCATCAGCCAGTCGGCATTGTTGACCATAACCGCGTCAGTCTTGCCTTCGCCATAGCGTAGTATGCGGCCAAAAATGCGCTTGATGCCTGCGATGTTCTCGTCAATTTTACCCATCGAAAGCAACTGCCGCTGGTCATCGCGGAACGAAGGATCGCCCACCATGGACGTCCCGCCGCCCATCAGGGTGATGGGCCGGTGGCCGGTTTCCTGAAGCCAGTGGAGCATGGTGACAGTAATCAGATTGCCGATATGAAGGCTCGTCGCCGTCGCGTCGTATCCAACATAGCCCGTGATAATCCCATTGCGCGCCGCTTTGTCCAGCGCGTTCGGATTGGAAATCTGGTGGATTAGGCCGCGCTGGTCGAGGGCGTTGAGAAAGTCGGATCTGTAGGCAGCCATAGAAAAATGCTTTCAGGGTATGAATTGTCAGGGCGGCGCTTTAGCATCACATCAAGGGAATCGACAAGGAAAGCTTGGATGCGGGCGATCGGCCTGATGAGCGGAACGTCCATGGACGGCATCGATGTTGCGCTGATCGAGACCGACGGCGAAACCGCCGTCACGCGCGGACCAGCCGCCGAATATGCCTATGACGCTGCGTTCCGCCGCAAAATCGTCCAGGCGCTGGTGGAGGCGAAGCAGATTTCCGCCCGCGGCGAGCGGCCCGGCGGTCTTTTGGCTCTTGAAACAGAAATTGCCGAACGCCACGCCAACGCGGTGCTTCGTTTCATGCTGGAATACGGCATCGCGACTGAGAGCGTCGATGCTATCGGCTTTCACGGGCAGACCGTATTGCACCGCCCGCAGAAGGGACTCACAGTCCAACTCGGCGACGGCGGCCTGCTGGCGGCCAAGTCCGGCATTCAAGTCGTGTATGACATGCGCGCCAACGACATGGCGCATGGCGGGCAGGGCGCGCCCTTGGTGCCTGTCTATCACGCAGCGCTGGCGGCCAGCCTTGATCCGGCGCTCCACCGGAGCAAGCCGGTCTGTTTCGTCAACATAGGCGGCATTT
>JANMMM010000190.1:0-11510 GCA_031373225.1 Phyllobacteriaceae bacterium
AGCCGCCGTTGGTCCGTCATTCCGGGGCGGCCTCCCTCTCTCCGTCATTCCGGGGCGGCGCAGCCGAACCCGGAATCCAGAGATGGTGTGATGGAGATTAGGCGGGAATGTTCGGTTTGCTTCGGGCGGTTGCGGAAAATCGGGGAGCATAACCGCGCTCTTCGCCACTCTGGATTCCGGGTTCCGCTGCGCGGCCCCGGAATGACGGAGTGGATGGCTGCGCGGCCCCGCAATGACGGCCCCGCTCGAAATTCGCTTCGAATAAGGTGCGCCCTTCGGCGGGCCTATGCTTTTCCCGACTTTCCCTATAGAAGCGCGCCAAACATCCATCTGCACAAGGCCTGCCCCATGTCTGACGATCATTTCGTCCGCGAAGTTGACGAGGAAATCCGCGCCGACCAGTTCAAATCGATCTGGGACCGCTACGGCATCCTTTTGATCTGCGCGGCGGTGGCCATTGTGCTCGGCACGGCGGCGTTCCGGGGCTATGAATATTGGCAGGAAAGCCGCGCCTCGGCCTCCGGCGACGCGTTTCTGGCGGCGCTGAAGCTGGCTGCAACGGGCGACAATGACGGGGCGCTGAAGGCGCTGACGGAGTTGGAAAAAACCGGCGTCGGCGCATACCCGGTGCTGGCCCGGATGCGCGCCGCGACCGTTGAGGCGGAGAAGGGCGACGCGGCCAAGGCCGTCGCCTTGTTCGACGCCGTGGCAAACGATGCAAGCGTTGACACATCCGTGCGCGACATGGCCCGCCTGCGGGCGGCGCTCATTCTGGTGGATTCGGGAACCTATGAGGACGTCGCCAAGCGCGTCGAAGTCCTCTCCTCCGACGGCAACGCGCTGCGCTTTTCGGCGCGTGAAGCCATGGGGCTCGCCGCCGGGGAGGGCGGCGATTTTTGAGCGGCGGTAGGTTTCTTAAAGCAGCTGGCCGACGACAGTGGCGGCCCGCGCAACATTGCCGAGCGCGCCAATGTGATGCTCGACGTGATCAAATCCAGCGGCAAGTCCGGCGGCTGAGTTGTGAGCTTCACCATCGCCATCATCGGCCGTCCCAATGTCGGCAAATCCACCCTTTTCAACCGGCTCGTCGGCAAGAAGCTGGCGCTGGTCGACGACCTGCCGGGCGTCACCCGCGACCGGCGCATCCATGATGCCAAACTCTATGATCTGCGCTTTAAAGTCATAGATACCGCAGGCTTGGAGGAGGCGGCGGATTCATCGCTTGAGGGCCGGATGCGCGCCCAGACCGAGGCGGCGATGGCCGAGGCCGACCTCATCCTGTTCATGACCGACGCCAAAAACGGCGTCACCCCGCTCGATCGCACCTTCGCGGACCTGGCGCGCCGCTCCGGCAAAAAAGTCCTGCTCGTCGCCAACAAATCCGAGGCGCGCGGCTCCGATCAGGGGTTCCAGGACGCCTACCGGCTCGGCCTTGGCGAACCCGTTCCCATCTCCGCCGAACACGGCCAGGGCATGAACGATCTGCGCGAGGCCCTGATCGCCGCCATGGGCGAGGCACGTGTCTTTGGCGAGGAGGCGGCGGACGATGCGGAAGTGAGCTCCGAAGGTGTCGATGTCATCGATCCCGACGCTGAAGACAACTACGACGAAACCAAGCCGCTGAAAATCGCCATCGTCGGCCGCCCCAACGCCGGCAAGTCCACCCTCATCAACACGCTGCTCGGCGAGGACCGGCTGCTCACCGGACCGGAAGCCGGCATCACCCGCGATTCCATTTCGGTGGATTGGGAATATAAAGGCCGCAGTCTGCGGCTCTTCGACACGGCGGGCCTGCGCAGAAAATCGCGCATCGAGGAAAAGCTGGAAAAGCTCTCGGTCGGCGACGCGCTGCGCTCGATCCGCTTCGCCGAGGCCGTGGTCATCGTGTTTGACGCGACAATCCCGTTTGAGAAGCAGGACCTGCAGATCGTCGATCTGATCGTGCGGGAGGGCAGGGCGCCGATCATCGCCTTCAACAAATGGGACCTGATCGAGGACCGGCAGAAAGTGTTGGCGGACCTGCGCGAGAAAACCGGCCGGCTCCTGCCGCAGATCAGGGGCATCCGCGCCGTTCCCATGTCCGGCGAAACCAGCGACGGACTGAACAAGCTGATGGATGCGGTCCTCGAGACGCACCGCGTCTGGAACAGCCGCGTCTCCACCGCCAAATTAAACAAATGGCTTGAGGGCATTTTGGCGCACCATCCGCCGCCTGCGGTTTCCGGGCGTCGCCTGAAAATAAAATATATGACGCAGGTCAAAGCCCGCCCGCCCGGCTTCATGCTGTCCTGCACGCGGCCCGACGCGATGCCGGAATCCTACACGCGCTATCTGGTCAATAATCTGCGCGAAGAGTTCAAGCTGGGCGGCGTGCCGATACGGATGGTGTACCGGGCGTCGGACAATCCATATGCGAAGAGCTGAAGCGGTTTTTTTCTTCGGCGCGGGGCGCGCGGATTAACCCTCCGTCAAGGTTAATGCTTCATTTTTCACTGAGTGAGTGAGTTAAGCGTTCCGGGAGTTTCCGCGTGTTGGTATTGAAGTCCGAACGGCAGCAGGCAAAACCGCGCCGCAATTATACCGCCCCCCTTCTGATCGCCGGCGCGCTGTTCCTCGCCTTCCCCACCGCTGTCGCGTTTCAGGACATGGCGAGCCTCATATCGGGCTCCGAATCCGGCAAGGACCGCTGGCACGCCTTTCTGAAACCGTCCGCTGCCGGCTCTGTGCATCAGGCCGAACTGCCCTTCACCGATTCCGACGCAATCACAGGCTCCATCGCAGGCGCGGGCATTGAACAGAAGGGCGTCGGCACCGTCGCCCTGACCCAGAAAGCCGCGCTCGATCCGCGGCCGGACGAGGAGCGCATCAACCGTTCGGAAAAGCGCGGCCGCATCGTCTCCGTCGCGCCGACTGCGCCGCCAAAAGCCTTCAACGCCGGATCGGTGCTGGAGCGCCAGAGCTCGCTCTTGCGCCCGACGCTGCCGGGCGAAGTCAAGATGACTTTTGTGAAAGCCTCGAAGAAGGGCAATGAAATCGAGATCGCGCAGGTTTTTTACAAGAAAGAGGTCAGGAAGCCGCAAAAGCCTAAGCTTGCGTCGATGATCGCCGAGCTGGCCGACGACAAAACGGTCACCATTTCCGCCAGCGCCTATGCGCCCGTCGATCCCGATTTTTCCCGCGAGTCGCCGTTTGAGAGCCTGCTGAAGCTAGAGCCGAAAAAGCTCGCAAGCCTCGGTCCCGTCGAGCCGGGCGGCCATTCCTGGGCCGCAAACCCGCTGCCCGCCTCCGCCTTTTCCGCCAAGGAGCAGCGCTGCCTCGCCGTCGGCGTCTATTTCGAGGCCCGCGGCGAAAGCGTCAAAGGCCAGGCGGCGGTGGCGCAGGTCATCCTCAACCGGGTGAAAAACCCGGCCTATCCCAACTCGATCTGCGGCGTCGTCTACCAGAATGACGATTGGCGCAACCGCTGCCAGTTCTCCTTTGCCTGCGACGGCCGCAAGGACCGGATCACTGAATCGGCGCATTTCCTTAAAGCCGAGGAAGTGGCGCTCGCCGTCACCGACGGCACGATCTGGCTGCCGGAAGTCGGCTCTTCCACGCACTATTACGCGGACTATGTCAGCCCCGGCTGGGCGCGTTCAATGAAGAAGATGAAAAAAATCGGACGCCACATTTTCTACCGCACCAAAAAAGGCGGCTGGAGCTGACGCGCCCCGTGGTGGCCTGTCAACTTGGCGCACTCATCTAACTTATTGAAATTAGTAGATTTTCTTAGTGAGTTTGATGGCTGGCCGAGCTTGACTCGCGCTGGCCGCAAAACTATGTTGCCGCTAAATTCAATTCAGTTCCAGTTAACTGCCGCAATGGCGCAAGGAGGCTTCGATGGCCCCCAAGGATAAGCCGGACAGTGCCGGATCCGCAAACGGCCCTACGGAGTCCGAATTGGAACTGCGGCGTCAGCGGCTCGAATCCGCCTTGGCCGGCAAGGACGCTGAGGAACGGCTGGAGCGCGATGCGGCGGGACGCAGGCTTGAAAGCTCCAACGGCATGGCCTATGCCGTCAAAATATCCAGCGAGTTCATCGCCGGCATCGTTGTGGGCGCAGCGATCGGCTGGCTGATCGACAAATTGGCTGGCACAGGCCCTTGGGGACTGATTATTTTCCTGCTTCTCGGATTTTGTGCGGGAGTTTTGAATGTTTTGCGCTCTGCGGGCTTGATTGCCGTGAGCAAATCGGAGAGAGGGTTCGACTTGAAGCCCGCGCGCAAGGACGAGACGCCGAAGGGCAATGCGTGGGCGGACGAGGAAGAGGATTAGAGCGTGGCCGGAACCGATCCCATCCATCAATTTCAAATCCAGAAATGGGTGCCGCTTGAGCTTGGCGGTTATGACATCTCCTTCACCAATTCCTCGGCCTTCATGGTCGCGACCGTCGTGCTTGGCTCCGCCTTCCTCTATTTCGCCACTGCCGGCCGCAGCCTGATCCCGGGCCGTTTGCAGTCGGTTTCGGAAATGGCCTATGAGTTTGTCGCCTCGACGCTGCGCGACAGTGCAGGCACGGCGGGCATGAAATTCTTCCCCTTTGTGTTCTCGCTTTTCATGTTCGTGCTCGTCGCCAACCTTTTGGGCATGATCCCTTATTTTTTCACCGTTACCAGCCATCTGATCGTGACATTTGCGCTCGCGATGACCGTTATGGCAGTTGTCATTGGTTATGGCTTTTACAAACACGGGCTCAAATTCCTCAATTTGTTCGTGCCGCATGGCATTCCGGCTGTGCTGGTGCCGCTGGTGGTGTTGATTGAAGTGATCTCGTTTGTATCGAGGCCAATCTCGCTGTCGGTGCGTTTGTTCGCCAACATGCTGGCGGGCCATATCACGCTGAAGGTGTTCTCCGGCTTCGTCGTCTCCCTGTCGGCCATGGGCGCGCTCGGCATTGGCACCGCAATTCTGCCGCTGGTGATGACGGTGGCGCTGACAGGCCTTGAATTTCTCGTGGCCTTTCTGCAGGCTTATGTTTTCACCGTTCTCACCTGCATGTATCTGAACGACGCCATTCACCCGGGGCATTGACCCGGCATACTAAATTGTGGTGGAGAGCCGCCACATGAACTTTCGATTATTGCCATCCAAAAGGAGCTAAAAATGGAAGCAGAAGCAGCAAAATACATCGGCGCCGGCATTGCATGCCTCGGCATGGGCGGCGCGGGCATTGGCCTCGGCACAATTTTCGGCAACTACCTCGCCGGCGCGCTGCGCAACCCATCGGCTGCTGACGGCCAGTTCGGCCGCCTGATTTTCGGCTTTGCCGTGACCGAAGCGCTTGGAATCTTCTCGCTGCTGATCGCGCTCTTGCTGCTGTTTGCGGTATAATATCAGTCAATCAAGTTGAAGCCGGCCGCGCTGAATGCGGCCGGCAAGACCATTTGAGGGTGATCCCATGTTTGTGACCGAGGCGTTTGCCGAGGACGTGAAGCCAGCGGCGGAAGCCGGCGCGGATGCGCATGGCGCGGCGGTTGAGGGCGCAGCTCCGGCGGCAGGCGCGGCGCATACCGAATCCACTGCGGGCAGTGAGGGCGAACATGGCGGCGGCGTGTTTCCGCCGTTCGATTCGTCAACCTACGCCTCGCAGATCCTGTGGCTCGCGCTGACATTCGGTCTGTTTTACATGTTCCTCAAGCGGGTCATCCTGCCGCGCGTCGGCGGCATCCTCTCCGACCGCGAATCGAGAATTGCCAGCGACCTCAAGGCCGCTGAGAAGATGAAAGCGGAAGCCGACGCTTCCGTTGCCGCTTACGAGCAGGAATTGGCCAGCGCCAAAGCCAAGTCGGCTGAAATCGCCGCCAAGGCGGGCGCTGCGTCTAAAGCCGACTCCGATGCCAAGCGCAAATCGGCGGAAGCCGATCTCGACAAGAAGACTTCCGCCGCCGAAGCCAAAATCGCCGCCATCAAGGCGTCCGGCATGAAGGAAGTCGGCAGGATCGCCGAAGACACGGTCTCGGAAATCATCAAACAGCTGACTGGCGTGAGCGCCAGCGCCACGGATGTCGCCGCCGCCGTCAAATCTGTGAAAGGGTAAGGCGCAAATGGATAACACATTCTGGGCCTTTGCCGGACTGCTGATATTTTTGGGCATCATGGCCTATATGAAAGTGCCGGCGATGATGGCCAAGGGCCTGGACGCCCGCTCTGACAAAATCCGCGCCGATCTCGATGAGGCCAAGCGGCTGCGCGACGAGGCGGCGGCGCTTTTGGCTGAATACCAGAAGAAGCGGAAAGAAGCGGAAGCCGACGCTGAGGAAATCGTCAAAGCCGCCAAGCGCGACGCCGAGGCGCTCGCCGCCGACGCCAAGCAGAAGACCGAAGATTTCGTCAAGCGCCGCACCGCCATGGCCGAGCAGAAGATCGCCCAGGCCGAAAGCGACGCGGTCAACGCCGTGCGCGCCTCCGCCATCGACGTTGCGGTCGCCGCCGCAGGCAAAATCCTTGGCGGCAAGCCGAGCGACAAGTTGAGCGCCGATCTGTTCAAACAGTCGCTGTCGGATGTGAAGTCGCGGCTGAACTGAGCTTTCACCAATTTTGTTGCGAGGCCGCAGCGTAATCTGCGGCCTTTTTTATTGATGCTTGACCGGCGCGAATGAAAAACGGTGCAGGCGCTCAATCGGGCCATGCGCCTCAATCGCCGCCATGTGCGCCGCGCTTCCATAGCCCTGATTGCTGCCAAAGCCATAGGCCGGGAAGTCCGCATGGGCCGTCATCATCATCCGGTCGCGCATGACTTTTGCGACAATTGAAGCGGCGGCGATGGAGAGTGAACGCTGGTCGCCCTTGATGAGCGCGAAGCCGGGGCAGGGAAGGCCGGGCGGAATATCGCGCCCGTCCGCGAGCACATGATTGGGTGCAAGGCACAATGCAGCCACAGCGCGCGACATGGCCAAAAGACTGGCGCGCAGAATGTTGAGGACGTCTATCTCCTCAGCGCTTGATGACGCGAAGGCGATGGCGGCGGCCTTGCGCATGACTTCCTCAAAAGCCTTTTCTCTGCCAGCCTTGCTCAGCCGCTTTGAATCATCAATCCCGTCAGGAAGATTGTCCGGCCTCAAAATCACCGCCGCCGCGACAACCGGCCCCGCCAACGGCCCGCGTCCGGCCTCGTCGGTCCCGGCCACAAATCTGCAGCCGCCCGCTATCAGCCGCGTCTCGGCGCTGAAGTCGGGCTTCAGCGGCAGGTTAAAGAGAAGTGGAGAATCGGAATTGCGGCCGGTCATGTTGCGGCAAGCCTATACCGGTTCCGATTCTCCAAAAAGCCCTTCCTGATCGGGGGTGAGGAAGGGCGGCAGCCGCCAGCCGGGGGAGCTGGCGGAAGCTTTCAAAACAGGCTCATCTGCGCCCCCGCCAGCTGCGGCGCCGCGAACAGGTCCGACCGCAGCCGCTTGCGCTCAATGTTCAGCCCATGGCGCTTGGCCGCAAGTTCAAATCTTCGCCCAATCTGCCAGGCATAGGGGCCGGCGCCGCTCATGCGTTTGCCAAACTCGGAATCATAATCCTTGCCGCCGCGCATCGAGCGCAGCAGCGAAATGACGTGCTTGTAACGGTCGGGATAGGTACGCAGCAGCCATTCCTTGAACAAAGGCGCGACTTCGAGCGGCAGGCGCAGGAGAATATAGCGCGCCTCCTTGACGCCCTGCGCCGCCGCCGCATCCAATATCCGCTCCATCTCGTGGTCGGTCAGCCCCGGCACCACCGGCGCGACCAGCACCGAGGTCGGAATGCCCGCCTCGCTCAAGGCCCGCAGCGCCTCCAGCCGCCGCGACGTGGTTGCGGCGCGCGGCTCCATGGCGCGGGCCAGCGCCCGGTCCATCGTCGTCACCGACACCGCCACCTTCGCCAGCCCGCGCTCCGCCATGCGCGACAGAATATCGATGTCGCGCATCACCAGCGCCGACTTGGTGACAATCGTCACCGGATGCGACGCCGCATCCAGCACTTCGAGAATCTCGCGCATGATGCGGTATTTCTTCTCCACCGGCTGATAGGGGTCTGTGTTGGTGCCGATGGCGAGCGTCTTCACTTCATAGTTCGGTTTGGCGATCTCGCGCTCCAAAAGCCGCGCCGCGTCCGGCTTGGCGAACAGCTTGGTTTCAAACTCCAGCCCCGGCGACAGGCCGAGATAGGCATGGGTCGGGCGGGCGAAGCAATAGACGCAGCCATGCTCGCAGCCGCGGTAAGGGTTGATGGACTGATCGAACGGCAGGTCCGGCGAGTCATTGCGCGAAATCACCGTCCGGCTCTTGTCGATCTGCACTTCGGTGGCAAAGGGCGGCAGTTCCTCAAACGCCTGCCAGCCATCGTCAGTGCTCTCCCGCTGATAGCGGTCAAAGCGCGGCGCCGGATTGACCGCCGCGCCGCGCCCGCGCAGCCGCTCCGCGTTCAGCCGCGCATCCGCCAGCATGCCGTTGGCAATCCCCGCGCCATGCGAGAAAGCGGTCCTGTCCGCCTGATTGATCCTGTCCATCTGCCGCTCCTGTCAAAGCGATTCGGTTTTGTGTTGGAATGAATTCCTAGCGCAGCAATGGGAACAAGACAAGAACAAAATGCGCTTTATCGAGGATGGATTATTTGCCTCCTTGCTGGCTCGGCTCTATAGGCAGGCTGAAAACCGGATGCCGAACATGAGTCCAGCCCTCGTCACCATCGGCTTCGACGCCGACGACACGCTCTGGGAGAACCTGCGCTTCTACGATGAGACGGAGGCGCGGCTGCTTGACATTCTCTCGCCCTACGCAGACGGGCGGGATATATCCACCGAGCTGTTGGAAGCCGAGCGCAAGAACCTCAACTTCTATGGCTACGGCATCAAGGGCTTCACGCTCTCCATGATCGACACCGCCCTCTCTGTCACAGGCGGCAGGGCGTCCGGCGAAGTGATCGCCGCAATTCTTGCGGCAGGCCGCGAGATGCTGACTCATCCGATCGAGGCGCTTCCGCATGTGCGGGAAACGCTGGACGCGCTGTCGGGCACTCACCGCCTCGTCCTCATCACCAAGGGCGACCTGTTCGATCAGGAGCGCAAAGTGGCGCAGTCGGGGCTTGGTGATTATTTCGCCGCGGTCGAAATTGTTTCGGAAAAATCGGCCAAGACCTACGAGCGCGTCTTCGCCATGCACGGGCCGGGTCCGCAACATGCGATGATGGTCGGCAATTCGCTTAAATCCGACATTGTCCCGGCCATTGCGGCCGGAAGCTGGGGCGTGCACGTGCCGCACGAACTGTCCTGGGAGCTGGATCACGCCGAAGCTCCGGCATCCACCCCGCGATTCCGCCAGATCGCGCATCTTGGTGAGCTAAAGGGGCTGATTGCGGAAATAGACGAGTGAACCAATCTTTGCAGTTCAAACCTGCCGGTCGACCCTAAACACAAAACAGGTGCGAATTCACGTCAGCGGCCTCAATCGAAAGTACATGGCTGAGCCATTCGGCTCGATATTGTTCGGCTGGGCCATCGTCTGAGCGGCCCCCGTTTCCGGGAGCCGCCCTGTTGATGCGCGTGCGTTCTCTTGTCAGGTGAACAACGTCGCCGCCTGCAGCTCCGCCGCTGTCGCGCCTGCCGCGAGGAACAGATAGCTGGCGCCGCCCGCCATCGGCACATAGCCATAGGCATAGCCGCCCGAGACGCCGAATGTCACATTGCCCAGGGCGATATAGGGCATCAGCACATAGTCAATTCCAGCCTGGAAATCCAGGAGATAGTCGGCGTCGCCGGCCTTGACGTCGGTGTGCAGGTAGAACCAGTCGGTGCCGCCGCCGCCATAATAATAGTCAGTTCCGCTGTTGCCCGCCAATGTGTCGGTGCCGCCGCCGCCGATGAGATAGTCAACGCCGCCGCCGGCCCACAGGAAGTCGTCGCCGGTCTCCGTGCCGGCGGCATTGTCGCCATAAAGGATATCGGCATTGTCGCCGGCGAAGATGTAGTCATTGCCGGCGTTGCCCTCCGCCGTCATCCTCTCAGTCGTCAAAACATAGCGGCCGCCATAGATATTGTCGGTGCCGGCGCCGCCATACACGGTGTCATTGCCGGATTCGGCATAGATCGTGTCCGTGCCAGCGCCGCCATACATGGTGTCATTGCCTTGCCCGCCGGTCAGGAAGTCATTGTCTGCGCCGCCGTCGAGATAATCGTTGCCGTTGCCGCCATCGAGGTAATCGTTGCCAGCGCCGCCATAGAGGCCGCCATTGTTGGTCGTGCTGGCTCCAGCTGGTCCAGCGGTGACGCTTATGGTGTTGATGTCATTGCCGTCTCCACCGTAGAGTGTGTCCGCGCCGCCATCTGCATAAATGGCGTCCGTTCCTTCCCCGCCTTCGGCATAATCATCGGTATTGCCAGTGATGATGACATCGGTGCCCTGGCCGCCATACATTTTGCTGCCGGCCTCGCCTACTCCGTCGTTTTGGCGCATGTCGAGCCAGTCGTTGCCCAGGCCGCCATAGCCATAAATGTACGTGTCTATTACGTTCGACCAAACCAGGTCATTGCCGTCACCGCCATAAATGGCTTGCTGCACTGCGCCTGTGTTGAGATTGTTGTCAGTGTCGTTTCCATAAATTGCCATTTTCGTCTCCTGTTCAGCTGATATGGTCGGGATTGTTTTTCAAAATCCCTGACATCGGTAATTCACCTTCGAATTCAGTATTTGCTGGCCAATTTTGGCCTTCAGGCAAACACCATAGCCGCCTGAAGCCGTTCTGCGGTGAGGCCCGGCAGCGCTTGCGGCTTGGATGGTCGCAGTTCCTGCTGCGCTCCGCATCACCCATTTGGGGTATGCGGACACGAATGCTCCGCATTCGCTGTGATTTAACAGTTTAGGTGCGCGACCGCGCCAAGCCAACAATTGGAAGCTCCCGGCGCGGTTGCCCGTGAAAAAACTGATGGAAAGCGCTTGGTGCGCACTTGCAGTGGCAGTAAGGTACACCGCAGTGTGATTAGTGAAATAAATCAGCAGGTTGCATTCGGCGGCTGAATCTGTTGTTGATGAATCCAGGGTATCCTTTCTGTCCCGCCCAGCCGGTTTCCAAAGGATTGAACGCCTTGATTTCTGTCATCATCGACGCTGAAAACGAGCCGGTCGATTTGGCGCGCACGCTGGGCAGCCTTGTCCCCGCCGCCGTGGAAGGCTTTGTCCGCGATGTCACCGTGCGCGATCTGGGATCAACGGACGAAACGCGCAAGGTCTGCGACCATGCCGGCGCGCGCTGGCTTGAGGGCGGCGAACTGTCCGAGGCCATTAAGTCGGCGCGCTGCGACTGGCTGCTGTTCCTCGCGCCCGGCGCGAGGCTGCTCGACGGCTGGATTGAGCCAGCCTCCATTCACATGCAGAAGCAGACCTCGCCCGCCCGCTTCACCCGCACCCGCGCGCAAAAAATCAGCCTTTTCGCGCGCTTCAAGGGCGGACCGGACCCGCTGGCGGAAGGGCTTCTCATTCACCGCAGGCAGGCGCTGTCACTGGCGCGGCAGC
>JANMMM010000219.1:0-6670 GCA_031373225.1 Phyllobacteriaceae bacterium
CCCCGCCCTTCCGCTTGTCGGGAAAGCCGGCGCAGACCCGTCTCAAACCAGTCAAAAGCCTGTCCAGAACGTCCATCAACAGCTTGAATCAGATTTTCCCCAATTTGGGAATCCCTCAAACCCGCGCATTTAGAATTGCTGTCGCCCGCGCCATTCAGGAGAGCTTTGACGGCGTCTGGGTCAATATTGGCGTTGATTCACAAATTGCCAGCCTGCCGGAGAAACACCGTCCGGGCATCGGCCTTCGTCCAGGCGGCGGGCCGCCGGAAATCGAGGCGCTTGTGCCGATTCTCTATGCGGCGCTGTATGATTCGATTACTGCGCACTCGAGACATGGGCTGAATGTCGTCACCGATGTCGGACATCACGACGCCTATTCAAAACCGCTTCACATACTTGCCGACTGCGCCAGACGCCTGCGCGGCCTCCCGGTTCTGTTCGTGGGTGTCCGTTGCCCGATTGAGGTCATTATGGCGCGGCGGGCGGACAGCGGGGAAGGGCGCTATCTGACGGGTTCTGTCGATGATCCAGTGCCCGCGCCAGCGCTCCTGTGGCAGAGCGAGACGCACATTCCGGGCCTCTATGACCTTGAGGTGGACACATCGCTTTTGAGCCCGCAGGCGTGCGCGGCGGCGATTTGTGATTGTTTGAGCGGGCGCGGCGCGGCGACTGCGGCCCTTGAAACGCTGGAAGGCGGCCGATGATCGAGAAGAAGGGATTGCGCCTGTTTATCTGCGGCGGATGATCAACGCTTTCAACACATAACTTCAGCAGATTTGGGAATGTTTCTCGCATTAAGGGTATGTAAAACCCGTTTCCTATATTATCCGCTGCGATTAATGGGGTTGCCTGAGTTGTTGGTTCTTCCCGGATTTGGATTGTCGCAGTTCGGCGCGCTTTTTGGCGCGGTGGTGCAATGAAAACGCACCCTAACTATCAGGCCGATCCCGCACCGCCGCTTCTGTCAGCGGCGCGTGTCCAGAAGGAACGGCGCGTCGGCGCGCGGCGCTCGGCGGAGGCGGACTACCGCAGCCTGTTCGAAAACGCCGTCTGCGGCATCTACCGCGATGCGCTGGACGGCACGCCAGTGCGCTGCAATCCGGCGCTGGCGGCGCTGAACGGCTATGCCAGCGAGGCCGAATATATCAGCGCGGTGAGCGGCGCGCATGGCGCGTGGTATGTGAACCCCGCGAGAGGTGCGCAGTTCAGGGAACTAATGCTGAGCGAGGGACGGGTCAGGGACTTCGTGTCGGAAGTCTACAGGCACCGAAGCCGCGAAAAGTTCTGGATCACTGAAAACGCCTGGCACGTGCGCGACGTGGACGGCAATCCGATCTTCATCGAAGGCACCATCCAGGACGCCACCGAGCGCATCACGACAATGGCCATCGTGGAGCGGCAGGCGAACATCGACTCGCTGACGGGCGTTGCGAGCCGGTTCAAATTCATGAACACGCTGCACGAGCAGTCTTTGGATGGCGCGGAGGGGTGCGCGCTGTTTTCCATCGATCTTGACCGGTTCAAGGAGGTCAACGACACGCTGGGACATGCCGCAGGGGATTTCGTGCTCTGCCGAACGGCGGAGCGGCTTCAGGCGATCGCCGATGGGCAAGGACTGGTCGCACGGCTTGGCGGCGATGAGTTCGCACTTTTGTTGCCGGGCATCTACGCAGGCGCGCCGCTGAAGAACCTGGCGGCGAAGATCATCAGCGCCATGCGCGAACCCGTGCAGATCAATGGTCAGAATCTGATGGTCGGCGCAAGCGTCGGGATTGCGTCCTTTCCTTTGCATGCCGAGAACGATGAAGAGCTGCTCGCCAATGCGGACCTGGCGCTTTACAGCGCGAAACTAGCCGGGCGAAGCGGCTTTTGCCTGTTCGACGCGGATTTGCGCATGGCGGGCCAGCACAACAAGGCGCTGGAGAACGAACTGCGCGCCGCCATAGTCGGCGGCGAGCTGGAACTGCACTATCAGCCGATTGTCGATGGATCGACCGGCGCAGTTCAGTGCTTTGAGGCGTTAATGCGCTGGAACCATAAATCGCGCGGGCTTCTTATGCCGTCGCAGTTTATCCCCCTTGCTGAAGAAGCCGGCCTGATGACCGACCTCGGCAACTGGGCGATTTCCCGCGCCTGTGAACAGGCGGTGGTTCTGCCTGAGCATATAAAGATAGCGGTAAACGTCTCGCCCAACCAGTTCCGCTCGGCCAACATCAGCTCCACCCTGCGGCGCGTTTTAGCAGAAACCGGATTGGACCCGGCGCGGCTCATACTTGAAATCACCGAATCCGTCATTTTGACAAGCGAGATGATCGCAGACAGAGTGCTGAGCGAAATACAGTCGCTGGGTGTACAGCTGGCGCTGGATGATTTTGGCACCGGCTATTCCTCGCTCAGCTATCTGCAACGCTACGCATTCAACAAGGTGAAGATTGATCGCACCTTTGTGGCCGGAATGTTTGAGAAAAAGGCAAACTTCGCCATCGTCCGCGCCATTCTAGGCATCGGCCGCGATCTTGGCATTGGAATTGTGGCGGAGGGGATTGAAAAAATCGAACAGGCTGAGGCCCTGCGCGATGAAGGCTGCGTACTGATGCAGGGATATCTGTTCGGCAGGCCGAAGGCGTTGAACGAAATTGTTTGCGACCTTGCGGTTCAGGAGCTTGCGGAGATTCAGATTACCGCGCCGGAGACGCTGGGGCAGAGACGGAGCTGGCGCTAACGCTCCTTTAACCATGTGGGTGCCAGACTGGTGCACCCCCTCGTCTTTGGAGTCGCGTCCATGTGGACCCGCCAGCGCCGTCACAATTCGCTTCCGCGCCTGATCCTCCCTATGGCAACCGCGCTCTTTCTCACGTATTTCGGTTATCACGCGCTGTATGGCGGCAACGGGCTGTATTCAAAGCATATTGTTGAAGCGCAGACCATGGAGCTGCAGGCGAAGCTTGACGGCCTTAGCGTGCGGCGCGAGGCGTTGCAGCAGCAGGTGGCTCTGCTCAGCGACGGCACGGTTGAGAAGGACATGCTCGACGAGCAGGCGCGCCGGGCTTTGAACATGGCGCAGCCGGGCGAACTCGTTATTCTCAGACCGTTCGAATAGTGAATTAACTAAAATCAAGTTAATGCTGCATTTGCTTCGATGTTGCAGTTGCATGGCTGGCATGAATTTGGCCGTCTTGCGTCCGGAAAATTGAATGATATGATTTCTGAAGAGCAGATGTTTTCAGGGAGCGGACAATGGCAGCCACGGCGAAGAAGGCGGATGCGCTGATTGCGCGGATTGAAACACTCAGCGCGCCAAAGCCGGCCAGCTTCACCAAGGAACAGGAACTTTCCGCCTACCGCATGATGCTGCACATAAGACGGTTTGAGGAAAAAGCCGGCCAGCTGTACGGCATGGGTTTCATCGGCGGCTTCTGTCATCTTTATATCGGCCAGGAAGCGGTTATCACCGGCTTGCAGATGAATTTGAAGGACGGCGACCAGCTCATAACCGGTTACCGTGACCACGCCCACATGATCGCCTGCGGCATGTCCGACCGGGGCATCATGGCCGAGCTGACCGGGCGTCGCGGCGGCCTGTCGAAAGGCAAGGGCGGCTCGATGCACATGTTCTCCAAGGAAAAGAACTTCTACGGCGGCCACGGCATTGTCGGCGCGCAGGTGTCGCTTGGCACCGGATTGGCCTTCGCCAACAAATACCGGGGCAATGACAATGTCTCGCTCGCCTTCTTCGGCGACGGCGCGGCCAATCAGGGCCAGGTCTATGAGAGCTTCAATATGGCGGCGCTTTGGAAGCTTCCGGTCATTTATGTGATCGAGAACAACCGCTACGCCATGGGCACGTCAGTGACGCGCTCCTCGGCGCAGACGGATTTCTCGCAGCGCGGACTTTCCTTCGGCATTCCCGGCATTCAGGTGGACGGCATGGATGTGCGCGCCGTGCAGTCGGCGGGCGAGCTGGCGGTCAAGCACTGCCGCTCCGGCGCGGGTCCGGTCATTCTTGAAATGCAGACATACCGGTACAGAGGGCATTCCATGTCCGATCCGGCTAAATACCGCTCCAAAGACGAAGTGCAGAAAATGCGTTCGGACCATGACCCGATTGAACAGGTGCGCGAGCGGCTGCTGGAGAAGAAGTGGGCGTCCGAGGACGATCTGAAGGAAATCGACAAGCAGGTCCGCGACATTGTGGCGGACTCGGCGGATTTCGCCCAGGCCGATCCCGAGCCGGATGCTTCGGAATTGTGGACTGACATCACACTCTGATTTTCGACAGACAGAATTTGAGGGCGAACGCCCCGCTTCCAAAGGTGAGGAAACAATGCCGACAGACATTCTGATGCCAGCGCTTTCGCCGACCATGGAGGAAGGCAAGCTGTCGAAATGGGTCAAGAAAGAAGGCGACAAGGTCAAGTCCGGCGATGTGCTGTGCGAGATCGAGACCGACAAGGCGACTATGGAGGTCGAAGCGGTCGATGAAGGCACGCTGACCAAGATTTTGGTCGCCGAGGGCACCGAGGGCGTGAAGGTCAATGCGGTGATCGCCGTGCTGGTCGGCGAGGGCGAAGACGCGTCCACCCCCGCAGCTGCTCCAGCCGCGAAGGTTGATGCTGCGTCCGCTCCGACGGCGGCTTCAGTTCCCGCCGCTGCGATTGTCGCCGCGCCTGTTCAACAGGCTGCCGCCGATCCGAGTATTCCCGCTGGCACTGAAATGGTGACGACAACCGTGCGCGAAGCTTTGCGCGATGCGATGGCCGAGGAAATGCGCCGCGACGGCGATGTGTTCATCATGGGCGAGGAAGTCGCCGAATATCAGGGCACCTACAAGATCACGCAGGGGCTGCTCGCCGAATTCGGCCCGCGCCGCGTGGTGGACACGCCAATCACCGAACATGGCTTTGCCGGCATCGGCGTCGGCGCGGCGATGACCGGGCTGCGCCCGATTGTCGAGTTCATGACGTTCAACTTCGCCATGCAGGCCATTGACCATATTATCAATTCGGCGGCAAAGACGCTTTATATGTCGGGCGGCCAGATGGGCGCGCCGATTGTGTTCCGCGGCCCGAACGGCGCGGCGGCCCGCGTCGGCGCGCAGCACAGCCAGGATTATTCGGCTTGGTATTCACAAATTCCCGGCCTCAAAGTCATTCAGCCCTATTCGGCTGCGGACGCCAAAGGCCTGTTGAAAGCCGCGATCCGCGATCCGAATCCGGTCGTGTTTCTTGAGAATGAAATTCTCTATGGCCAGACCTTTGATGTGCCCAAACTCGATGATTTCGTGCTGCCCATCGGCAAGGCGCGGGTTCATAAGGTCGGCAAGGACGTAACGATGATCTCGTTCAGCATCGGCATGACCTATGCGATCAAGGCGGCGGCCGAGCTTGCGACGCTCGGAATCGACGCGGAAATCATCGATCTGCGCACATTGCGGCCCATCGATTACGACACAATCATCGCCTCGGTGATGAAGACGGGCAGGGCGGTTGTGATTGAAGAGGGCTATCCGCAATGCTCCATCGGCGATCACGTCGCCAACCAGATCATGCAGCGCGCTTTCGATTACTTGGACGCGCCGGTCATCACCATCGCCGGTAAAGATGTGCCAATGCCCTATGCGACAACGCTGGAAAAGCTGGCGCTGCCGAATGTCGGCGAAGTGGTGGCGGCGGTGAAGGCCGTGACCTATCGGTAGGTCATGTGAACCATGACCTCATGCGCAGAGGACAGAGCGCCACTCAGGCTGCTTCTTCTGCGCTGGCGAGATTGGCTCAGGAGGAAGGGATGCGACTTCCAAATTGGGCGGAGGCGAAGATTGAGGAAGTATGCGCCGAGCGGTTTTTAACCGACAGCGGCGCAATCTTCGAAGACGTGTTGAAGGCCCATCTGGGCTACTGGAAGAATTACGGCGTCCTGCGGGCCGCTTTGCGAAAAATGGGAATTGGCGAGCATCCATATCGCCAGCGGAGGCAGAAATGGTTTTGAAGACGATGCATGTGACCGTGTTGTCTGGGGCGTAAGGAACATCTATGGCCGAACCCGCAAAACGTCTGGCGACTTACGCCGACCTTGAGGCGGCGCCGCCGAATGTGGTGGCGGAGATTATCCATGGCGCGCTGGTCACCCATCCCCGGCCGGCGCCCCGTCATGCCGGGGCTCAGAACAATTTGAGTGCGACGCTTACGCCGGGATACCATTGGGGGAGGGGTGGGCCGGGCGGTTGGATATTCATGAGCGAGCCCGAACTGCATTTTGGAGCAAATATCGTTGTTCCCGATCTTGCCGGCTGGCGGCGCGAACGGCTGCCCGTCATGCCGGACACCGCCTATGTCGAAACGCCGCCGGATTGGGTCTGTGAAATCCTGTCAGACGCGACCGAACGATATGACCGCAACGCAAAACGCGACATCTATGCCGGGGCGGGCGTGCCCTATCTCTGGCTGCTTGATCCGAGAAGTAAACTGCTCGAAGTGTTTCAGCTCACAGTGGGACACTGGCTGTTGGCTGCGACCTTTGTCGGCCAGGATGAAGTCCGCGCCGTTCCGTTCGAAGAGATTGCATTTCCCCTGAGCGAGCTCTGGCCGCTCGACACTTCAAACCCTTCATGAAACCGAGGCTCGACCATGCCCACAAACATCACCATGCCCGCCCTTTCGCCCACCATGGAGGA
>JANMMM010000232.1:0-5068 GCA_031373225.1 Phyllobacteriaceae bacterium
AGATCATCCGCCACAAGATTTGAGTCGCCCAGCGCCACGCCCTGGCCGTTCAGCGCGGCGTGGATGACGGAGACATAGTCGTTGATGATGAGGCTGCGGTTTTTGCTGGGCAGCGCGGCGCCCGCGCTCATCAGCCATTCGTCCCCGGTCGGCGCGGCGCGGTGGGGCTCGTCGAGGTGAATGAGATTGTGGAACGCCAGATCGGGCACGCAGGCGGGCGCGCCGTGCGCCTTGATGTAGCCGGGGCTGGCGACGGCGAAAATCTCCTCGCGCGCAAACAAAGCGGCCTCGTAGCGCGCCCAGCGCGCCGGATCGCCGCCGCGTATGCCGAGCGGCAGGTTCTCCGCCGCAATGTCCACGTCGCGGTCGGAGGTCTGCAGACGAAGGTCAATCCCTGGCAGCGCTTCGCGCGCCTTCTGCAGGCGGGGGACCATCCACATGGCGGCGAAGGCGTTGGAGACGGAGAGCGTCACATGCGCCTCTTCCTTCAAGCTTGAAATCTCCTCCGCACTCTTGCGGATATGCGTCAGACCGAGCGTCACATCCGCGAGAAACCGCTCACCCGCCGCCGTGAGAGACACCGCCCGGTGCGCCCGTCGGAACAAAGCCGCGCCGAGCTGGTCCTCCAGATTGCGGATCGCATAAGACACCGCCGCCTGGCTCATCCCCAGCTCGCGGGCGGCCAGCGTGAACGAGCGGCAGCGCCCGGCGGCCTCAAAGACGATGAGGCTGGAGGCGGAGGGAAGCAGGCGGCGCAGGGTTTGCATAAGCTGAGTTTATGCAGGTGTGGGAAATTTTCCAGCGTTACATTGGATTATTTCGGGATAGTATGGAAAAAACAAAGAGGGCGCTGACGCGATGGATTCTGCCGACCAAGCCGTTCAAGAGCCGACAGCAGCCCCCCACCGCGAGCGCTCCGGCCGCCAGTCGCGCCGCGATAAGCGGGCGGGCGGGCCGGTGGGCAATTATCCGCCTTACATCATGCGCAATATTCCAACCTATGATGTGCTGGGCGAAGAGAGCCTGTTGAAGATCGAAGCTGTCGCCGACCGCATCCTCGCCGAGATCGGCATCGAGTTCCGTGACGACCCTGTGGCGCTCGAGCATTGGAAGCGGGCAGGGGCCAGGATCGACGGCGCGCTGGTCAAGTTCGAAAAGGGCATGCTGCAAGAGCTTTTGAAATCCGCCCCGCGCACTTTCACCCAGCACGCCCGCAATCCGGCCAAATCCGTCGAGATCGGCGGCAAATCCGTGGTCTTCGCCCCCGCCTATGGCTCGCCCTTCGTCATGGACCTCGACAAGGGCCGCCGCTATGGCACGATTGAGGACTTTCAGAATTTCATCAAACTGGCGCAGGCATCTCCGGCGCTGCACCATTCCGGCGGCACGATCTGCGAGCCGGTGGACGTGCCGGTCAACAAGCGGCATTTCGACATGGTCGCAAGCCACATCCGCTTTTCCGACCGCGCCTTCATGGGCTCGGTGACGGCGGAGAGCCGCGCCGAGGATTCCATCGACATGGCCCGCATCGTGTTCGGGCGCGAGTTCACTGATCAGAACTGCGTCATCCTCGGCAATGTCAATGTCAATTCGCCGCTGGTCTGGGACGCGACCATGACCACGGCCCTGCGCGCCTATGCAAGGCACAACCAAGCCGCCGTCATCGTGCCGTTCATATTAGGCGGCGCGATGGGGCCGGTGACAAACGCCGGCGCGATCGCACAGGCGCATGCCGAAACCATGGCCGGCTGCGCGCTCACCCAATTGGAGCGCAAGGGCGCGCCGGTCATCTACGGCAATTTCCTCTCCTCCATGTCGCTGCGCTCCGGCTCGCCGACCTTCGGCACGCCCGAGCCCGCCATCGGCTCGATGGTGATCGGGCAGCTGGCGCGCAGGCTCGGCCTGCCGCTCAGATGCTCCGGCAATTTCACCACGTCGAAACTGCCCGACGCCCACGCCATGAACGAGGGCACCATGTCGATGCTCGCCGCCGTGCATTGCGGCGCGAATTTCATCCTGCACTCGGCGGGCTTCCTCGATGGCCTCCTCTCCATGTCCTACGAAAAATTCGTCATGGACGCCGATTTCTGCGGCGCGCTGCACACCTATCTGGCGGGCATCATTGTTGACGACAATTCGCTCGCCATGTCGGCCTTCGAGGAGGTCGGCCCCGGCAGCCATTTCTTCGGCAGCCAGCACACGCTGCAAAACTACGAAACGGCGTTCTGGGATTCAAATTTGGCCGACAATGAGCCGTTCGAGAAGTGGGAGGCGGGGGGCAGCCATGACGCAGCGTTCCGGGCCAACAGGCGCTGGAAGAAAATGCTGGAAGACTACGAGCAGCCGCCGCTGGATGCGGCCATTGACGAGGAGCTGCAGGCTTTCATTGATAAGCGCAAGGGGGAGATGGAAGATGCGTGGTATTGAAGCCCATGCCTGACGATCTTCCACAGACAATGGCTGCCGTCCTGACCACCGGCCACGGCGGTTACGAGATGCTGCAATACCGCACTGATGTGCCGCGCCCAGAGCCGAAACCCGGCGAAGTGCTGATCCGCGTCGGGGCGGCGGCGGTGAACAACACCGACATCAACACCCGCATCGGCTGGTATTCCAAATCGGTGGGTGGAGCGACATCCGACGGCGGCGTGAGCGACGCGGATGACGCCTCATGGAGCGGCGAGCCGCTGAAATTTCCGCTGATCCAAGGCGCGGATGTGTGCGGGCGCATTGTGTCGGTTGGCGAAGGCGTCAACCCGGTTCGCATCGGTGAACGTGTGATTGTGCCAACCATGCAGCCCGCGCCGGGTGGCGGACCTTTCGATGTTTTCACCGTTGGTTCGGAATGCAACGGCGGGTTTGCACAGTTTGTCACCATGCGCGGGAGCCAGGCCTACGGGGTGAATTCCGGCTTGTCAGACATCGAACTGGCATCCTTTCCCTGTGCCTATTCGACGGCGGAAAATCTGCTGCACAGAGCTGATGTAAAGTCTGGCGAAACCGTCTTCATCACCGGAGCGTCAGGCGGGGTGGGCTCCGCCGCAGTGCAGCTGGCCAAGCGGCGCGGTGCGGTGGTGATCGGGCAGGTGAGCGGAGAAAAGGCTGCCGCGCTTATCGAGCTTGGCGCGTCAAGGACCGTGGATCGCCACGCCGCTCTCCTGGCCGAACTTGGCTCGGAATCGGTGGATGTTGTCGTCGATGTCGTCGGCGGCGATCAATGGCCATCACTGCTGAACATTTTGCGCTGCGGCGGGCGCTACGCCGTATCCGGCGCGATTGCCGGGCCTATGGTCGGCCTCGATTTGCGGACGCTTTACCTGAAAGACCTCACATTCCTCGGCTGCACCGCGCAGCACGTTGACGTGTTTCCAAACCTTATTAGATACATTGAACGGGGGGAGATTAAACCGCTCGTGGCCAAGACCTTTGCGCTTAAAGACATCGTTCCCGCCCAGCAACTGTTTGAAACCAAAACCCATGTCGGCAAGATCGTGCTTGTCCCGCCGCAGGAATAATTCATGCCCCTCGACCCGCTGCTCCAGCCCTTCCAGCTCAGACACCTCACGCTGCGCAACCGCATCATGACCACCAGCCATGAGCCGGCCTATCCCGAAGACGGCATGCCGAAGGACCGCTACCGGGCCTATCATGTCGAGCGCGCCAAGGCCGGGATTGCCATGACGATGACGGCGGGGTCCGCCGCTGTGTCGAAAGATTCTCCGCCGGTTTTTAACAACGTGCTCGTCTACAAAGACGAGGTGGTGAAATGGATGAAGCTGCTCGTGGATGAGTGCCACGATCACGGCGCGGCGGTGATGATCCAGTTGACGCATCTCGGCCGCCGCACGCGTTGGGACAAGGGCGATTGGTTGCCGACAGTGTCGCCGTCGCATAAGCGCGAGGCGGCGCATAGAGCGTTTCCAAAGCTCATTGAAGACTGGGACATGCACCGCATCAAACGCGACTTCGCCGACGGTGCGGAGCGGATGAAGGCGGCGGGCGTCGATGGCATTGAGTTTGAATGCTACGGCCATTTGCTCGACCAGTTCTGGTCGCCGCTCACCAACATCCTGCCCGCGCCCTATGGCGGCAATCTCGAGAACCGCATGCGCTTCTTCTTCGAAATGCTCGACGGCGTGCGCGAAAGGGTCGGCCCGGATTTCATCATTGGCGCACGTTTCACCGCCGACGAGGATCTGGAAGGCGGCACGACGAAAGAAGAGGGGATGCAGGTCGCGCGGTTCTTGAAAGAGAGCGGCAAGATCGATTTCCTCAACGTGGTGCGCGGCCATATCGACACCGATCCCGGCCTCACCGACCTCATCCCGATCCAGGGCATGCCCTCCGCGCCGCATCTCGATCTGGCTGGCGAAATCCGCCGCGCGGTCGATTTCCCGACCTTCCACGCCGCCCGCATTCCCGACGTGGCCACCGCCCGCCACGCCATTGCCTCCGGCAAAGTGGACATGGTCGGCATGACCCGCGCCCACATGACCGATCCTCATTTGGTGCGCAAACTCATCGAGGGCCGCGAGCATGACATCCGCCCCTGCGTCGGCGCGAATTATTGCCTCGACCGCATCTATCAGGGCGGCGCGGCCTATTGCATCCACAACCCGGCGACAGGCCGCGAAGCCGAAGGCATGCCGCACGAGATTCCTCCCGCCAAGACCAAGCGCAGGATCGTCATTGTCGGCGCAGGCCCCGCCGGAATGGAAGCCGCGAGGGCGGCCGCCGAGCGCGGCCACGCGGTGATCGTGTTCGAAGCCGCGGACCGGCCGGGCGGCCAGATCCGCCTCACCGCCCAGTCCAAACGCCGCGCGGAAATGATCGGCATTATCGACTGGCGCTTTGATCAGTGCACGAGAAAGGGTGTCGCCTTCCGCTTCAACACATGGGCCGAGGCGGACATCGTCACCGCCGAAAACCCCGACGTCGTCATCATCGCCACCGGCGGCTATCCGCACACCGACGTGCTGAAGGCGGGCAATGAGCTTGTCGTCTCCTCCTGGGACATCATCTCCGGCGATGTGAAGCCCGGCGCCAACGTGCTGATTTACGACGACGC